>JBEKJM010000010.1:0-40830 GCA_050011215.1 Nitrososphaerales archaeon | reverse complement strand
AACGTCCAAAGATTGGTCTGACGAGTTCCCGTTGTTTCTTTAGAAGCTTGAGGGAGAGTGATTCGTCGCGCTGGCTAAGTGCTGTGTATCCCACTATATCGGTGAACATTATCGCCGCCAATCGACGATCAGAGCGCGCCAAGTTGAACAGGGAGACCGCCCAAGGTTCAGGTTAAAACAATTTTCTCAACATGAACAACGCAATTTGAATCGCACCGAGATGCGGGTACAAACCCGTTTCGACAAGGCCAATCGGCTTACGGCCGTGCCATTCGTTCGAAGTCCAGGACTGCCTTCTCCTGCTCTCTTTCCACAAAGCTGGGCTTGATCTGCCTCAAGGCCCTGATCGCTTCCTCACCAGTGACCCCTCTCTCCTTGATCACGTACGCCGCGAGGACGCACCCTGTCCTTCCCTCTCCTGCAAGGCAGTGGACCAGTGTGGTCTTTCCGTTCTTGACACTGTCTTGAACGAAGACTGTCGCCTCCTCGAGACTGGCGGCGTCAGGCGCCTGATGATCCTTCATCGGAATGTGACGGACCTCGAATGCAAGCCCATCGAGCCACTGACCCGGAAGTGGGGTCTCTGTAAGCGTCAGTATGGTCTTGATTCCTTGGCCACGGAGCCATTCCAGCTGATTCCTTGAGGCCGGGTATCCCGAGCCCGCCACCCTGCCCTCCTCGACCCACACGAATCCCGTCGGCTGGTCAGAGACCCTCGCCCTGAGCTTCCTGAGGAAGAGCCCTCCGGTGCCCAAGATTCATCGCCGTGTCGATTCGGAGGGATGGAAGTGAAGCCTTCAGCCCTCGAGGACTTCGAGCTTCCCGTACTTGCCCACATTGAGTCGAAGCTCGCTCCTGAAGCTGTTCGTGTAACCGTTGGTGATCCTGATCTTGGAACCCTGCTTGACCATGTCAATCTGATCGTCCCAGAGCGATAGCTTGATTTGTCCGCTCTCGTCCTTCAGCATGCAGTCGGCCACTCTGGCTGAATCCCCGGTTCTCAGGTTCACCGTGCGGGGGTCGGCCATCTCGGCTATCTCGCCTTCAGCGTCGACCCTTCTCATACCATCTCGCAGGTCCTTTACGTTCATGTATGTCGTCGGTCGGCCTGGGGTCATATATAACATTGAAGCGTCTGGACCTTGTCTCGAAACCGTTTAATCAGAAAGCTCTCGCGGGTCGTCAAGAATGCCGTCTGGCCTAGCTGATGTCGGGCTCCTGCTTTCGTTCATCATACCTCTCCTGCTGGTGATTTTGGCGATGCCGAGGTTCCTCAGGTACCTCGTGAGGTCGGGCAGGGTCGTGGACGACGTCCACAAGCACCCCACGACCAAGGTTCCCTTCCCGGTCGGCCCCCTGCTCTTTCTCGGTGCGCTTGCTGGCGAGATCTTCGCGTACCTTGCGTTCGGTTCGCTCGCCCCGCTGGCAGTGATCGGGGGTGCTGCTGTTGCATTCGCGATCGGCCTTGTCGACGACCTGTTCGTTCTCGGCGGGAAGACGAAACCCCTGCTTCTATTGCTCGCTGCGGTCCCTCTCGTGGTCTCTGGGATGCTACAAAAGGACCTCTACGAATCTAACCTGACCTTTCCGCTCCTGGGACACATAGGGGAACACTTCACCATCTACATCCTGCTGGTCATCGTCGCCTTCCCCGTCGTTGCAAACGCGTTCAACATGATGGATTCCTTCAACGGCCAGATATCGGGGTTCACCCTGCTGACCTCCCTGGCCCTGCTCTTCGGAGTCGTTCTGCACGCGATCGCCGATCCGAGCTTCTCGCTCGCTCGGGTGGCCTCCGTGCTGCCGCTCACTGCGGTATCCTTAGGTTTCTTCGTCTTCAACAGGTATCCGTCCAAGGCCTTCGATGGAGACAGCGGGAGCTTGATGCTCGGGACTATGTTCGCCTCCCTGGCGATAACGGGAGGCGTGGAAATCGCGGCAATGATTGCTATCGTCCCGGCGATCCTCAATTCCTTCTACACGCTTTCCAGCGCTCGAGGCTTTGTGGAGAGGAGGAGGATGGCGACGAGGCCTACTCGTCTCGGCGAGGATGGCAAGATGTATGCCTCGTTGGAGCCTTCCTCGCCTAACACTCTCATCAGGCTGATTCTGCTGTCTGGACCGCTGGACGAAAGAGAACTGGTGAAAAGCATCTTCATCCTCACTGCAGTAGCCTGTCTCCTGTCAGGCGCGATATCCATCCTGACTTGGGTGCACTGAGATGAAACTCGCTTCTCTTATCGGAATCGAGGTGGTCGCCTTCCTCTTGATAATCGGTGAGACGTATCTGTTCTTCATGGCGATCATCCCGCTGGGCCCTATCCCTCACAGCCTGGCCGTTTACACTGCGATTACTCTGCTTAAGGTAGGCCTCACGTTTGGACTGGGCGTCCTCTGGCTGGTCGTGATGGTCTTGCTGACCCGTCTTTACGTTAGGTCCAGGCTTAGGACCCGGACTCCCACTCCTTCATCTTGACGTCGAACTCCTTCCTCGTATAGACCACCCTCGCAGGGACCCCCATGACCACCTTTTCACTCGGCACGTCCTTCGTCACCACAGCCCCCATGGCTACGACGGCCCTCTTCCCGATTCTGACTCCCGCCTTGATTACGGCCCTCGCACAGATTACAGCGCCGTCCTCGATCGTGACCCCGATCATCCTCTTGCTTGGAGGGTACGGGTCGTTGGTGAGGACGACCCCTGGTCCGATGAAGACGTTCTTCCCGATCCTCGACATAGGGGGAATGTATGCGCTCCCCTCAATCTTCGTCCCGCTGCCAACAATCACGCCATAGTCCACGTGTGCGAGCGACCCTATCTTCACGTCGTCACCGATGACCGTCTTCGAACCGACGTACGCATAGTTCCAGATCTTGACGTTCCTGCCAATCTTGGCGTCGGCAGCGACCATGTTGACCGGTTTCTTCATCTTCTCAACTCAGGTAGATCGGCGTCCCGGTAGAGCTCGAAGCAAGGACCGCTTCGGCGACCCTCGTCGTCTTCACTCCATCATCCCCGGTCACGAGCGCCTTCCGGCCTTCCGTCAGTGCTGCTATCCATTCCTTGAGCTCGAGCGTCAGCGGTTCCTGAAAAGGTCTGCTCGGAACCGTGGTCATGTTCCTCTCGTGTACGCTGGTCTGCTGGGTCACAAAATCGACATCAATGACGGCCCCAGAAAAGACTGCGGACAGAGTCCTGACCCTGTTGGGCGTTATCCAGTTGGTCACCAAGAACGCCGTCTTTCTGCCCGAGAATCCCAGCAGTATGGTCGCGAAGTCCTCGTGTTGGAGAGGAGGATAGAACGCCCCTACTCTGGCGAAGACGACTTTCGGCTCCTCCCCGAAGAGCCACCTTGCCGTGTCTATGTCGTGCACCGAAGCGTCCTTTACTATCCCGACGTCGCTTATCCCCTCGCCCCTCTTGTTCTCCCTGTGGAACTCCAGCAGAATCGGATCTCCCACGCTCTTGTTGGCGATCGTCTTCTTGAGCTCGGTGATGGGAGGGTTGAACCTCTCGATGAACCCGACCGTCAGCGTCCGGTTGGATGACCTTGCCACATCAAGCAGCTTCTCTCCCTCACTCGAGGTCGTCGTCATCGGCTTTTCCACGAAAGTGTGAAGGCCAGCTGCGAGCGTCTTGGAGGCCATCGAGAAGTGTGTGGACGCAGGGGTACAGATGTTCGCAGCGTCTAGCCGTTCATTCCTCAACATTTCCTCTAGGGAGGCGTATCCGGGCACCCCGTACTTCTTTGAGAACTCGGCCAGCCTGTTCTTGTCAATGTCGCAGACCGCGGCGAGGCATCCTAGCTCGCTGAGGACCCTAACGTGATTCTTCCCCCAGCCCCCCGTCCCCACGACTCCAATCCTGATCATTCCTCAGGGCGCCCCTGTGCAGCGCGATATAGAGTTAACGTCTTCAGAAATGTACTTGACGGGATGTCCCCTAACTGCACGATTGAGGGTGGCCCGTCCGGACTAGGTGCTCCTGATTTGACTGTTGCGCGTTCAAAGTTGATGGGGAGACACCCCTCCATAGGTTTCCGTTTTGTAATCCGGCAGGAATTCCCTTAGCATCAGTACGTCAAAGGGTGAGCATGGGCAAGGGCAGTGGAAAGGCTGCAGCGAACAACAGGGCGAGCCAGATGAATCCCAACAACCCTGCTCACGCGTCAAGCCGTGCCTCAACCAAGGCGACTGCCGACAACCGCAGCAACCAGATGAACCCGAACGAGACGCATCAGAGCTCGAGGGAAGGGGCTGACGACGAAGTGTCAGATCTCTGAAGCGAAGAATGCGGTTGGCGCCACTCAGGGCTAGATTGGATGCCTGAACGATCGATACCATCTAATGAATCGTTCACGACAGCATTCTGCTGGGTGGTCGTTGATTCGTCTTTGTTAATAGTCAAAGTAGCGTGCGCTCGTCATGTAAGAGAAAGCCCGTTTTGTCAATGCACGTGATGGGAGGGACGGGCGCACGACGACATCACCCTCATGAATTGTATATAATGGCGAGAGAGAACAGGAATCAATAGTGAGGACGAGAACAATTGGCCCGCAGGTCGAAAGGCCATCGCTCGGTTTGGTACACTCGCGGCAATTACCAGCCAATGGTACGGAACTGTCTAGAATGTCAGAACCCTTGAACGCACCAGACTTGGCAATGGTCTGTCAGTCAGAGAGTAATTCGATTCATTCTCTCTTCAGAGCGGGAGTGGCAGAGACCAGGGTCATCTCGATGCTTCTATGCCCCTTCCTCACTTGCCTAGCGGCTTCCTGATCCTCCTTCGAGCAGGCTATCAAGACGTTGTGCTTCAGTGGGTCAACGACTTCCGAGCCTCCTCTTAATTCCGAGCCTGGGATTATGTTGACATCCGTGACGTAGTCTCTCAACCTCTGCTGGATGCTTTCGGCCACCTGCTGCCTCTCGCCGCGCATCTCGTACTTGTCGATGCTCCACACCAGGTCGATCTTGGTCCTGCTCGCCTTCAATTCTTTCTCCTTGAGCAGCTCTCTGGTCTCGTCTACTACGTATCTGACGTAATTCTCCAGGCCTTTCAGTGTGGCCCCAGCAAGATAAGAGATCGACTCTCCGGTTTCTTCGCTTGCCTGAATCGCCTTCAGCTCGTAGAGGTACTTCGTGAAATCATCGATGTAAACATCGGATGCCTTCTGTAGCGAGACCTTGGCTTCCCTCGCCCTCCTCGCCAGCTCGATTTCCGTCACCGAGGCGATCGCGACCTCGAGGACCTCGGCCGCGTACTCTAGTTCCGCTGAAAAAACGTTCTGGGAGTTCTCGGTGAACCCGAGTGCCTGGAGCTGGCCCCTTTCGGGGGACCCCGCGGTCGAAACCACCGCCGGCTTCGTGTCCCGCGGCTTCAGCGGCATGTACGCGTACGCCAGCGTCGAGCCGACCTTCAGCCCCGTCTGCTTCTCGACAAGCATGATGTTCTCAGAGTTGCCGCCCGGTCCTGTCGGGAGAACGTTTGCGAGAGTCACACCCTTCGAGAGGTACTTCGATAGGTCCCTCAGCTTGGAGTTTGCTTCGATTAGCGACTCGTCTGAAGGCCGACGGAGCTTAGGAGTGAAGAAGACTACCTGAGCCTCCTCGAGCACCTGTCCGAGGGGTTTCAGGTTCAGCAGCGGCTCTCCGGCCATTAACAGGTCGAGCCTCGGGTTCTTCCTCAGGAAGGCAGCGTCCAATTCCATGGCCATCTGTAGCGTCTCGTCTACTATGGTGACCTGAGCCTTGTCCACAAGCTCGGCCGCGAGTCGATAGCCCTCGCTGGTCAGCCCGTACATCGCGACCTTGATCTTTGGCAAGAGCTCGACGATGGCTGGCCGTTCGACCATAATTAAACTTCGAAGGAGCTGATTCGGCCTTCGGATAGGAGCGGACTGGTTTCTAGGCTATTTCTCAACTGGGATAGGAGCTTTGGCCCTCGGCGACTTCCCTCGATCCAAACCACCTTCCTCTCACCTTGCCGACGAGGTACAGCGAACCCGTCACGCACACGATCCCCTTCTCTCCTGCGAGGCCCAGAGCCTTCTCCAGCGCTGACATAGGGTTCGGGTCGACCAACGATGGGACATCTGTCAGCTTTCCTGCGAGGTTCTTCAGCAGTTCTGGGTCGATCGGCTTCTTGCCCCTGACGGTAGGGTTGGTGAAGACAAAGTGCCGGGCACTTCGGGCCAAGAGCCAGACCATCCTTCGCGCATCCTTGCCCTCTAGGAACCCGAGGACGAAGGTCACCTTCCTCTTCCCGAAGACGTCGTTTAGGACATTCATGAGAACTCCGACCTTCTGGACGTTGTGTGCCACATCCAGTATCACTGCCGGCTTCTCTTGGACCAGCTCGAATCGCCCCGGCAGGCGCGCGCCCGCCAGCCCCACTCTGATCGCGCGTTCGTCGATCTTCCCGCTGGTCCTTGTCATCTCATCGGCTGCCGTGATTGCCACAGCGGCATTCGTCGCCTGGTGTCTGCCGATCATTCTCAGTTTCACCTTCTCGAGCCGCCTGTATTCGGACGTGTAACCGAATTCTGTCCCGTCCAAGCCAACCTTCGTTACCCTGACCTTGAAGTCGCGCCCCAGGACGGAGAGCCTGGAACCTCTCTGTTCAGCTTCGGCTAAGATGATTTCGAGCGCTCCCCTCTGTCTTACCGCTGTGACGGACGGCACGTTCTGCTTTATGATCCCCGCCTTCTGGTGTGCTATGACGTCGATCGTCCCGCCGAGCAGGTCTGAGTGGTCCATCCCCACGCTCGTTATCACTGAAACATCCGGCTTCAATACGTTCGTCAGGTCCTCTCGCCCGCCCACCCCTGCTTCCACGACTCCGCAGTCGACCCTCTCCTTCGCAAAGCTGAGCAGGGGGAGGAGCTTCGTGACCTCGCTCCATGTTACGGGCCCGAACCTCAAGTACTCCTTCGGCGTCATGTCTGCGAGGACCGGTTTCACCCTTTCGATTAGCTCGGCGTAGTCTCCGCAGCTGATGTACCTCCCGTCGATGATGATGTTCTCAGTCGCCGACTGGACATAGGGCTTGACATGCACCCCAACCCGCAGGCCCGAGGCGCGTAGGATTTCGCCGGTCATCAGAGCAACCGACCCTTTGCCCGACGTCCCAGCCACGTGGACCGACCGGAACTTCTCCTGGGGGTTTCCGAACCGGTCCAGCATGAGTCTCCACCTTGTCGAGCCCGAGTCGGGAAGGAATGATTCGATGTACTCGATGGCCTTCAAGTAAGACGAGTAGTCGTCGTCGGCCATGCTGATCAATC
Source organism: Nitrososphaerales archaeon (assembly GCA_050011215.1). Classification (GTDB taxonomy): domain Archaea; phylum Thermoproteota; class Nitrososphaeria; order Nitrososphaerales; family Gagatemarchaeaceae; genus UBA183. The sequence continues at coordinate 33,547 of JBEKJM010000010.1, read as the reverse complement.
AGTTCGAGCCGGCCCTTCTCGGATAAGTCTTACACCGTCTCCTCTGGTCGAGGTGACTGCTGCCGGTCCACGGGGGTCACATTTTCTCGACGTAGACGCCTAGTCTCCTTACAATCCTGGCTGTGACCGAAGTTTCGAATCTCTTCTTCGTCAACAAATGACTGGTGCAAGCTCTGCAGAACATCGGTTAAATAACTTCGAAGAGGTGCTCGAAAACCGCCTGGGACAATCGATGGTCAATGGCAGGGTATGGGTGGACGTTCTTACTCCGAAGCAGGTTCTGTTCTTTAAGCCTCTGATTGACGACCTTCGAAGCGAAGACATAGATGTCCTTGCCACGTCGAGGAAGTACAGGGAGGTTGTTCCCCTTGCAGAAAGGGTCGGGCTCGACCTGCATTACGTGGGCGAAAGGGGAGGCAAGGACCTAGTCGAACAGCTCGAAGCAGCCACGAAGAGGCAGGCCGAAATCATTCCACTGATTAAGGGGTTCGCGCCTCAGGTTGCTGTCTCTGTCGCGTCCGCGGTCTGCGCTCGCATCGCCTTCGGGTTGGGCGCAAAGCACATTGCCGTCAACGACTCTCCCCATTCCGAAGTCGCCGGAAGGCTTTCGCTGCCTCTGAGCTACCACCTGATGTGTCCGTGGGTGATCCCGATCAGCGCTTGGTCCCCATTCGGCATCGGTCGACGGCATGTCACGAGATACCACGCTCTCGATCCGGCGGCATGGCTCAAGAGGAAGGCCTACGGGGGCCCCATCCCCCGACTCGATTCTCGAAAGAAGACGATCACAGTCAGGGTGCAGGAAAGCGACGCCCCGTACCTCGCCGGAAAGAACCGGGGCTGGACTGACCTTGTGCTGCAGAGGGTTGTCGACGTCTTTCCAGAGTGCAACCTGGTCGCGCTCTGTCGGTACGACTACCAGGTCGAGGAGGTCAGAAAGGTGTTTGGCTCAAAGTACATCATCCCCGAAGAAATCATCGATGGGCGGGGGCTCCTTTCCGCGACGGACCTTTTCATAGGCATGGGCGGGACAATGAACGCCGAGGCGGCCCTAATGGGTGTGCCTACTATCTCAGCGTTCCAGGGCTCCCTCTGGACGGACGCATACCTGCAGAAGGTGGGACTCCTTGCAAGAGTCAGCGGGCCTGACGCCCTCTTGAGACAGGCGCGACTCTTCTTGGACGGCGCTTTCAAGGAGAGGTTTGGCAAGAAGGCCAGACGGGTCCTCGATTCGATGGAGGACCCTGTGGTCAAAATATCGAGCTTCATCCGAAAAACCATCGAACAAGGCTAAATCACCTTCGAAAGACCACACATGAACGTAGCCCGGTGGTGTAGAGGTCAAGCATGCTGGCCTTTGGAGCCGGCGACCCTGGTTCGAATCCAGGCCGGGCTACTCTCATTTGGGGGCTTACGATTCCAGACGTGTCTGAGACCCTTCCTCTGAACCTTTGGAGAGACCAGATTGCCCAGGGCAGCGTCGGATATACCATCCCCCTAAAGGGGGCCTTCGCCCGGGTCCGAAGAGAAAGATTGTCTCAGCGCCTGGGAAGAGACAATCAAGGTTGTGAGATTCGTCGTCTGTGTTTGGAGCCCTAGTCTTGGCAAGTGCCTGAGTCTGTCTTCATAGGCCGAACCAATGGCCTGAATCCACAGAGATATCCAAAAGAGAACGGGGCCAGAATCATCGGGAATTCAGGGAGAACGCTAACAGATTAGGCTTAAGATGTATTAACAATCGTCAGGCGGTTGATTCAAGAAAGTGGTTTTTTCATGATGAAAGAGGTGCGCTTCCACGGGAGAGGCGGCCAAGGGGTCGTCTCAGCTGCACAGATGTTAGCGGACGCCGCGGTTCTTGAGGGAAAATACGTCCAAGCCTTTCCGGAGTTCGGTGCGGAGCGATCGGGGGCGCCTATCGCGGCCTACGCCCGTTTCAGCGACGGGCCGATTGAGATACACTCGTTCATCCGCAACCCTGATGTCGTGGTGGTCGTCGACAAGTCGATGGCGTACTTCAAGAGTACGACTTCGGGCTTGGCGGTGGGAGGGTACCACATCTGCAATTACGATGGTCCTCCTAGTGAACTCCGCGCGAGGCTGGGCCTGGACTCGTCCGTGAAGGTCCTGGCACTGGACGCCACCGGCATCGCGATGAAGAGCCTCGGGAAGGACTTTCCGAACACCCCAATGCTGGGAGCGCTTCTGAAGGCCACCGAGCTGGTAGGCTTCGAGTCGTTATCGAAAGTCCTGGGAGAGAGGTTCAAGGGGGCCGTGGGGGCTGGGAACGCGGCGGCCCTGAAGCTGGGGTACGAAGGGGTCAAGGCTGAATGAGTAGGAAGGAGCTCGAAGAAGCCGCGGTCGTGAAGGGGGGCACGTCCTCTGCCTACGTGGTCTCAGGTTGGAGGGTGAAGCGACCCGTAATCAACGAAGCGAAATGCACGAACTGTCTGATTTGCTGGATATACTGTCCGGAGCCGGCTATCGTCAGACATGAAGGGGCGAAGGTCACGATAGACTACGACCACTGCAAGGGGTGCGGGATTTGCGAGGCCGAGTGTCCCCTGATGGCGATTAGCATGGTGAGGGAGCCATGACCCAGATGGAGGCGGCAAAGGTGGTCGCCCTCCAGGGCGACGAGGCAGTAGCAGAGGCCGTCAGGCAATGTGACGTGGACGTGGTCGCCGCCTATCCCATCACCCCTCAGACGATAATCGTGGAGAAGCTCGCGGAGTTCGTGGCCACGGGTAGGTTCAACGGGGAGTTCGTAACCGTTGAATCGGAACACAGCGCTCTCTCGGCATGCCTAGGAGCTTCGGCGACGGGCGCTCGAGTCTTCACAGCTACCTCAAGCCAGGGCCTCGCGTACATGCACGAGATGCTGTACAATGTGTCCGGGATGCGGCTCCCAATCGTGATGGCCGTAGCCAACAGGGCCTTGAGTGCCCCGCTGGTCCTTAACGCTGACCATAGCGACATGATGGGCTCTAGGGACTCCGGATGGATCCAGGTCTACGCGGAGAACGTGGAAGAAATCTATGACCGGACGATACAGCTCTTCCGGCTGTCAGAGGACCCAAGGGTGATGCTCCCGTCCGCGATCAACTTCGAAGGTTTCATCCTTTCGCACGACAAGGAGAGAGTGCGTCTGCTTGAGGACGGGCCCATTAGGAGGTTTCTGAGAAGGCCAACGACTAAGCACCGCCTGGACCCCAAGGAGCCGTTCACCTTCGGCGCGATAGCGACACCAGACACATACTATGAGTTCAGGATGCAACAGGCCGAGGCTATGAGGAACGCCCTTGTGGTCTTCGAGGAAACGGAAAGGGAATTCGAGGCCTTCAGCGGCAGGAGGTACGGGGCTGTGGATGCCTACAATACCGAAGGAGCAGACCGCGTCGTCGTCGTGAACGGATGCACCGCAGGGACGATGCGAGCGGCGGCCAGAGCCATGAACGCTGCTGGTGAGAACGTGGGCGTATTGGCCATCAAGCTCTATCGGCCTTTTCCGACAGAAGAGGTCGTTTCTCAACTCAGACGGGCGAAGTCGGTTATGACCATGGACAGGAGCATCAGCCTTGGAGCCCCCTCTGGTCCAGTCGCGGAGGATGTCAAGTCCGTTCTGAAGGGAGCGGGGATTGATAGACCAGTAATGAGCCTGGTCTACGGAATCGGGGGCCGAGACGTGACGGTCGAAGATGGGAAGAAGATATTCGCCCTGGCCAAGGACGAGACTTCGTTCGGCGAGGCATCGGTGATGTACGGGGTGAAGGCCTAGATGTACGAGCAGGTCAAGGGCCTAAAGGAGCTCCCGATGGACGAGCCCCTTTCTCCCGGCCACCGCCTCTGCCCCGGATGCGGGGCCTCAATCGTCGTGAGACAGGTCCTTCTTGCCGCTCCGAAAGACACCATAGTGGCCAACGCGACCGGTTGCCTGGAGGTGTCTACGGCTCTGTACCCTTATTCGGCCTGGAACAGACCTTGGATCCATTCTGCGTTCGAGAACGCGCCAGCCGTGGCGTCGGGAATCGAAGCCGGCTTCAAGGCTCTGACCAAGCGTGGCGAGGCCGAGGAGCATCCAATCGTGGTCTTCGGAGGAGACGGCGGAACCTATGACATAGGACTCCAGGCGCTCTCTGGTGCATTTGAAAGAGGGCAGAGGTTCCTCTACGTGTGTTATGACAACGAAGCCTACATGAACACCGGAATACAGAGGTCGGGAGGGACGCCACGAGGGGCGTGGACGACTACCACCCAGGTGGGTTCCGCCCGGGCAGGGAAGACAGAGACCAGGAAGGACATAATGTCCATAGTCGTGGCCCATCGCGTCCCCTACGCCGCCACAGCCTCGATTTCTCACTGGCGGGACTTGATGAACAAGGTGAGGAAGGCGCTTTCGAAGGACGGACCGACTTTCATGCTAGTGACGTCACCCTGCACAAGGGGCTGGCGGTTCGACGCGGCAAAGACCATCAAGATGTCCAAGCTGGCGGTCGAGACCAGATTCTTCCCATTGTATGAGGTTGAGGACGGGGTCTATAAGATAACGGTCCCCGTCACGAGCCCCAAGCCGATGGAGGAGTACCTGAAGGCCCAAGGCCGATACTCACACCTATTCCTCCAGCAGAACGCGGCCGAGCTTGAGATTGTGAAGAAGGATGTCGAGGACAACTACAAACGCCTCGAAAAACTCTCGCAGCTGACGAGCCAGATCTACGGTCCCTAACCCGGGCAAAGCCATTCTCCAAGGTCGAGACCTCAGATGGGCCAGATGGAAGTGCTGAAGCAAGACTCTGACGCTTCCTCTCTCCGGGAACCCTTAATGGCAACCGAGGCTGTCTTGTGCAAAGAGATGTCTCTCTCGGCGAAGCTGACGAAGCCCTCCGGCAAGGAGGCGGTTCTCTACCGCAATCTGCCTAGCGGCAGGGTCCAATGCACCGCATGCGCGAGGGAGTGCCAGATTGGGGAAGGCCAGGTCGGCTTCTGCGGCGTAAGAGGGGTCGTCGGGGGAAGATTGTACCTCCTCGTCTACGGCAGGGTGGTGGCAGAGCACATCGACCCTATCGAGAAGAAGCCGGTTGTCCACTACAGGCCAGGCTCAAAGGTCTTCTCTATTGCGACGAGCGGATGCTCATGGGCATGCTCCTACTGCCAGAACAGCGATATCAGCCAGCTGCGGAAGATCGAGGGCATCGAAGCCACGCCTGAAGAAATCGTCGAGAATGCAATCGGCTACGGCTGCGAGGGGATTGCCTACACATACAACCAACCAACGATATTCATGGAGTACGCGCGCGACGTCGGGGTGCTGGCGAGGTCAAAAGGCCTCTTCAACATCTTCGTCTCCAACGGATATGACACGCCGGAGACGGTCGGGCTGATGAGGGAGTTCTTGGACTGCGTGACGGTCGACTTCAAGGCAAGTGGCGAGCCCAGCTTCGCGAGAAAGTACGTCGCGATCCCGAACGCAGACCCGATCTTCCAGAGTCTGCTCGAGATCAAGAGTCGCACAAGCGTGCGCATCGAGATAACCGACCTAATCGTTCCACGCGTGGGAGAATCGCTTGATGCAGCGGAGAAGCTCTGTCGATGGGTCTACGACAACCTCGGTCCGGATATTCCTGTCCACTTCCTGCAGTTCCACCCCGACTACAAGATGATGGACTTCCCCCGGACTCCGGTGGAGGTCCTCGAGAAGCATCTCACGATAGGGAAGAAAGCAGGCCTCAACTACGTCTACATCGGAAACGTCCCCGGCCACCCGGCCGAAAGCACCTACTGCCCAGGATGCGGGAAGGTTCTGATTAAACGGTACGGCTACGAAATCCTCGAGTACAACTTGGATGAAGGGAACAGGTGCAACTCTTGCGGTCACAAGACGCCCATTATCGGTCCCCTGAGTCAGTCGTACAAGGAAGACAGGTTCGTCTCTGTGATTAGCTGACCATCTGCGCGTCAAGCCTCTGTTTGACGAACTTCTCCGCGTCTAGGAGCGCCTTGCAGCCGTCGGCGGCTGCTGTTATTGCCTGCCTGTACCTGAAGTCATGAACGTCACCTGCCACGAAGACCCCGGGGACGCTGCTCTCGGTCCCGTTCCTGACCGCGACGTATCCTTTCTGGTCAAGCTCGACCTGCCCCTTGAAGATTTCGGTGTTGGGGTCGTAGCCTATAGCGACGAAGAGGCCCTCGACCTCCATGACTCCATCCCGCCCCGTCTTCAGGTTCTTCGTCCTGACCCCCCGCACGCGCTCCTCTCCAAGGACGTCGGTAACGACCGTGTCCCAAACGAAGCTGATCTTGGGATTCGAGCGCGCCTCTTTTTTCAGCGCCGCGCTCGCCTTCAACTCGTCCCTTCTGTGGATCACCTGTACGGAGCTCGCGAACTTCGTTAGGAACATGGCCTCCTCCATCGCCGTGTCGCCCCCGCCCACGACCGCGACCTTCTTTCCCCTGAAGAAGAAACCGTCGCAGACCGCGCAGTTGGAGACCCCCTTGCCCATCAACCGCATCTCGGATTCCAGGTTAAGCCTCCTGGGGTTCGCCCCGGTCGCGATTATCACGGACATGGCCTCGACGGCCCCGCTGTCGGTGTGTATCTCGAAGGGATAGACGCCAAAGTTGACCTTCACGACATCTTCTTGGATCAGTTTGGCGCCGAGCCTCTCAGCCTGGGACTTCATCTTCATTATCAGGTCAGGCCCCATCACCGTGTCTGGAAATCCCGGGAAGTTCTCGACGCCGCTTGTCAGCATCAGCTGACCGCCGTACTTGGTTCCCATGTACACTAGTGGGTCAAGGTCAGCCCTGCACGCGTAGATGGCAGCCGTGAGTCCAGCAGGCCCTGAACCGATGATTACGATCTTCTTCGTGTCCACGCTCGCTTCTGAGCCTTTGACCGCCCCTCTGCCTCATAAATCTGCCTCCTTCCTGTAGGGATCAGCTACAACAGCTTTGCTTCTCTCTGGACTACGTGCAGCTCGTCAGATAGCTGGTTGAGTGCCCTCTCGAGCCTCCTCGAGTACTGGGGCAGGAGCCTGTCGAAGACCTCCTTCCTCATCCTCTTTGTGTAGTACTGCTCGTAGAGGTTGAGCTTGTCCTTGGTCGCCCTGTCCACCTCCCTCTCGGTCGTGTGGATTTGGTTCAGCAGGTCGAAGAACTTCTGGGTCGTCGACTTCTGCCGGACCTCGTTCAGCCTCTGGAGGGCCCTGCTCCTGAAGGTGTCGAGACGCACTCTGGTTTCGTCGAAGTACGCCTTGTTGAGCTCACTGGGGTTTGCCGCGGCTATGTCAGGCCATAGTCCGTTGATCAGGCTCGTTTTTTCGTCAAACGCCTTAATCATGGCGGAGGCCCTCTCGGTCGACGACTCCTCCTCCGTCTCTTCTTCCTGGGTCATCGAGGTCCTTGAGACGAAGAGTCCTACCAGAAGGAGAACGAATATCAGTGAAGCCGTCGGTATGCCTTGGTCCACCGCCCAGCCCACCGACAGGCCGTAGGTCATCTTGAAGCTCCCGGTCTCCCAGGGGGCAGGGTCGACATTCGAGAATGGCAAAGGAGGTCCTTGGACGACCTTAACACCGACTGGAAGAGAGAATCCAACGACGTACGAGTTTACGAAGGCGGCTATGGGGGATGACGTCGGTAGATCCAATGTGACTTGACCCCCTGAGGTGCTGTAGTACTTCTGAGGGAGACGATACTGGTAGGCCAGAGTGTAATTCGTCTTCGGACTAACCGCCCCTATTGCTGCTGCTGAGAGGGTGATGCCGTAGTCGTTGAGTGTGACACTTGTCGGGTTAAGCAGGTGAGGCACCGCCGGGGGCAACACCGTAACGCTCCCGCTGGCTGACACCAGCGGCGAAATATACAGCGTCGTCAGTGCAGTCGTCCCTAGGTTCTCGAACGATATCTGATCCGTAACCACCGGGTTCATGTTCGAGTCAACCGATATTGTTCTCTTTGCCTGGTAGACCACCAGCGGATAGAAATCCTGCCCTGCAGTCTGATTGATCGTCTTCAACTGCGTTACGGCGGCCGGTGCTGAGACATTCTTCAGTTTGTCTGAATAGGTGGTGCTAGTCGCCGTGACCGCTGCAACAAAATTGGTCGGGGACGTTACAAAATGGGTCGAGGCCGGTAACTTCACGACCTCGCTGAGGCTGCCAATGGTCAGGTCCACGGAGGGCCTGATAAGCACCTGGACTTGCAGGCTCCCGTTCGTGGCCGTCGAAACCACGCCATTGAGCAACACCCTCAGCATGAAACTCGTGTTGACTCCAGCGGCCAGCGACTGCCCACCGAGGACATCGTACGGACCTCCCGCCGTGATTCCGAAGCCAAGTTTGAAGCCGCTGCCAGTGAGATTGTACGAAGCCACTTTGGACGAGAGGTTGCCCAGTCCCACGGAGACGTCGGGCACGGTGACCACGGCAGTACCACTGTTCGTGAATCTTACGGTCTCGTTGACAATCGCATACCCGTACCTGTTGAGAATGAACTGGCTTGTCACCTGCACCTGGGGGCTCGCCTGGGCGTGCGTCACCGGCTGCATCGGCACAACCAGCGCCAGTAGCAGGATGAAGAAGGCAGCAGAAGCTAGTCGCTTCAAACGAATGCCTCCACGCCGCTATGTTCTTATTTTAAGCGTTTTTCAGGTGGTCCGAATGCAAGGAACGCGTTCTCGCCATCCGCTACTCCCCAATCTCGACGAGGCCCTTCTGTCAGAGATGCTGGCCAAGGTCGGTGTAGGCTCCATAGACGAACTCTTTTCCGATATACCTCCAAGAATTAGGCTCAACCGGAAGCTGAGGCTACCAGAGGGGGACACCGAGTACGGCGTAAGGCGCGAGGTCCAGAGCAAGCTCGCCACCAATCGGACCCCGCCGGAGGCGCTCTGCTTCCTGGGCGGCGGGGTCTGGCCCCACTACGTTCCCGCCGTCGTTGAATCCATCATGGCAAGGCAGGAGTTCTATACGAGCTACACACCATACCAGGCCGAGATCAGCCAGGGGATGCTGCAGGCGCTCTTCGAGTACCAGAGCATGATGTGCGACCTCCTCGGGATGGAGGCGTGTAATAGTTCGTTGTACGACTGGGCGTCAGCTGCGGGGGAGGCGGTCAGGATGGCAGCTAGAGTGACCGGCAGGAAGAGAGCGCTGATTGGCGGAAACGTCGGTCCCCAGAGGCGTGCAGTAATCCAGACGTACGTCGAGCCCGCAGGAATAGAGCTCGAGTCGGTGAAGTTCGACATGTCGAAGGGAACCCTGGACAAGACAGACCTCAGAGCCAAGGCCTCCGACGGCGTGGCCTGTCTCTACCTTGAGAACCCAAACTACTTCGGCGTCATCGAAGAAGGAGTGCAGGAGCTCGTCTCCTTAGTTCACGCGGCTGGGGGGGTGGCTGTGGTCGGGGTCGACCCAATCTCCCTCTCTTTAGTCAAAGAGCCAGGGGCCTACGATGCCGATATCGTGGTGGGCGAGGGACAGCCACTCGGGATTCCGATGAACTACGGCGGACCCCACCTAGGCATTTTCGCGGTGCGGGACATAAAACTGGCGAGGAGCATGCCCGGACGGCTGATCGGAATCACCACTCCAGTCGGAGATCCTGACCAGATGGCCTTCGCCATGGTCTTGCAGGCGAGGGAGCAGCATATCCGACGGGAGGCCGCAAGCTCGAACGTCTGCACCAACCAGGCCTTGATGGCTGTAGCCGCCGCGAGCTATCTCTCGCTCCTAGGCGAGGAGGGGTTTCGCAGGCTTGGGGAGACGGTACTATCGAACTCGCACTTTGCCGCCAAGAGGCTTTCGCGGGTCAAGGGAGTCACTTGCCCATTTTTCACCGGCTCATTCTTCAAGGAGTTCGTCGTGTCTTACGACAAGGCGAAGGCAGCGTCAGTCTTCCGACAAATGGCCAAGTCTGACGTGATGGGCGGATACCCAATCGACAGGAGCTTCGGACTCGGCGTCGAGGCTGCATCTTTCTGCGTGACCGAAGTCCACACCCGAACCGACATCGAGCGCCTCGCGACCACTCTAGAGGAGGCCCTATGACATGACGAAGGGCTTCCGACAAGCTCGCTGGCACGAGCCCCTCCTGAACGAACTGAGCAGGTCCGGGAGGATAGGGATGCTTCCGCCCTCGGACCCGAGTATAGAGAAGGAAGTTCCGGACCCGGCCCGCCTCGTCCCGGCTTCCATGAGGCGTGAATCTCTCAAACTTCCTGAGCTCTCAGAGTTGCAGGTCCTAAGGCACTTCAACCGTCTCTCACAGATGAACTTCTCAGTTGAGCTCGGGATGTACCCCCTCGGCAGCTGCACGATGAAGTACAACCCGAAGGTCTCGGAGATGCTCGCTTCTGCCGACTCGATGAAGCAGGCCCATCCTCTCCAGCCGCAGGAGACGGTCCAAGGCATCCTTTCAATACTGTACGACCTGGAACGCATTCTCAGCGAGATTACGGGGGTGTCAAGATTCTCACTCTCGACGGCTGCAGGGGCGCAAGGCGAGTTCGCGGGCGTCCTGATAATCAGGAAGTACCTGCGAGAGCACGGTGGAGGACGGAGGGACGAAATCATCGTGCCCGACTCAGCCCACGGCACCAACCCTGCGAGCGCAGCGATGGCCGGGTTCAAGGTGATCAAAGTCTCGTCTGACTCCAGCGGGCAGGTCAGGGCGAAGGCAGTCCAGCAGGTGGTCTCAGAAAGGACCGCGGGCATGATGTTCACCGTCCCCAACACGCTGGGCCTATTCGAGAGCGAGGTGGCCGAGGTGTCTGAGGCCGTCCACGACGCAGGGGGCCTGATGTACTACGACGGCGCCAACATGAACGCTCTTCTTGGTAGGGCGAGACCTGGAGACATGGGTTTCGATGTAGTCCATCTGAACCTGCATAAGACGTTCGCGACTCCTCACGGGGGTGGCGGCCCAGGGGCTGGTCCGGTAGGCGTGACCGAGAAGTTAGTGGAGTATCTCCCGGTACCCGTCTTATCGCACGACGGAGAGATGTATTCGCTAGACTACAGTCTGAAGCATTCGATTGGACCGCTCAAGGGCTTCGTGGGAAACTCTGCCATCCTCCTTCGGGCTTACGTGTACATCCGCCTTCTGGGGGCCTCAGGTCTCTCCAACGTCTCCTCTCTCGCCGTCCTCGCAGCGAACTATCTCTGGAAGAGCCTCGACCCAGATGCGTTCCCTGTCTCCCAGGGAGTGGGCCTTCACAGAAAGCATGAAGCGGTCGTCTCTGTTAAGAGCGAACTGCCGGGGGGTGCGCTCAAGGTGGCGAAGGCAATCCTTGACTACGGCATGCACGCGCCGACTATCTATTTCCCCCTGATCGTCAGCGAGGCATTGATGATTGAACCGACCGAGTCAGAACCTATGGAGATGCTGGACGAGTACGCTGAGTCGATGAACGAGATCAGCAGGTCGCTGAGGGGCGGAACCCTCGGTGAAGTGCCGAAGAACACCAGCGTCGGCAAGCTGGACGAGGTCAAAGCATCGCATCCGCTGACCCTAAAGGTCCATTGGTAAGGCCAAAGGTCATATATCCTGCCATAGTTCGCGAGGTGCCAACGTGGAGAACGACCTGGAGAAGCGCGTTTCAGAGCATCTGAAAGATCTGGTCGATGAAGAGACGACGAGGAAGTTTGGCGAGCTCAATATAGTGACCGATGTTTCTGAAGTCTCCCCTGGGTCAGTAAGGGTCAAGTTCCAGCCACTCTCCGCTTACAGTCCCCTCGCCGTCGACACAGGCAGAAACATCAGGGACAAAGCACTTGCCGTCGAAGGTGTCAAGATCGTGCGCGTAGAATGCGTCGGACACATGATGGATGAGCTCGTCGACAGAATCGTCAACAAGGACGAAATCAAACCGAAGGTCAAGAAGTAGGCTCATCGCCGCCTCTCAGGGCGGAGTAAAACAAAATTGGATTAAGGGTCAACTATATTGACTCACGTGTTTGTAAATCAACTGGCTCGCACAACGTCTGCGCCCCAGAAATGTCCACGAACGATTCCACTGAAATCACGGCCGTCGGAATAGGCACTGCGGGTAACAGGATCGTCTCCCTACTGAGCAGGCAGTCCCTGCTCGTCAACCGGTTCGCTTACGTGTCATGCGACAGGGACGACCTCTCGAACACTGGGACCGGAGAAAAGATTCTCATCGAGTCGCCCGTCGACCAGAAGCTGACGCCGGCGATGGTCCGGGGCCTTGCTCTCGGGTCCCACAAGAGGATAATGGACGTCGTTGAGAACTCCAAGGTGGTCTTCGTTGTGGCAGGGCTGGGAGGCGCCACGGGGAGCGGCCTGTCACCACTGGTAGCCTCGATAGCAAGGGACACCGGGGCCACCACGGTAGGCGTCGCTGTAATGCCTTTCGAGTTCGAAAGCAAATTGAAGTTCTATGCTGGCATATCGCTGAAGCGCCTCCGCGCGGCTTCGAGAGGGGTGATAGTCATCGATAACGACACGCTGATGAGGTCTTCTCCAGAGGATTCCACCCTCACCAGTCTGTACGACTCGGCCAACAGGGAGGCGGTCAACGCTCTAGGCTCACTCCTATCGAAGTGTTCCGAGACTTCGGTCTCAGTCGGCCTTAACAAACTGCTGGGGACCGTCCTCCAAGACGGATACTCACTGCTGGGTGTTTCAAACAGCGCTTCGATTGACAAGGCCGAGGAAGCACTAGCTGGGGCCGTCATTTCGATAGGCAAACTCGCGGAGGCCAAGGAGGTCAGCCGGGCGGTGGTAATGCTCTGCGGCGATGCCTCACTGTCAGGTCAGGAGGTGGGCCTGGTCGTGAAGAGGCTCGGCTCAATGATAAACAACCAAATGGTCGACGTAGAGTACGGCGTGAACTATTCAGGAACGGCTCAGTTGCAGGTCAACCTCCTGGCGTCTGGGTTCACGTCCACGAAGTACGACGATTACGACCCCCTTGGCAAGGTCCTCGCCGGGAGGACGATTGACGACGAAATGGACTCCACGCTTCCGCTTGGCCTGGAGTTCCTCGAGTCATGCGACTAACCGAGCATGACCCGAACCTTACCAAGGTCTTTCTCTTCGATCTTCTTGAAGACGGGTTTCGGCTCGCCTATCTTCTGCCCTGCCCTGACTCTCAATTCTGAGGCCGAAGTCCACCCGCCCTCCCCGAGGGGCCTGTCGAAGCCCAACTGAGCCCAGAATTCCTCAGAGCTAAACGGCAGAAACGGGTTCAGCAGGGTAGCTAGGCCGGCGACGAGGTTGCAGGAATAATACGCCGCTGTGGGCTCTTCTTCAGCGTTCTCCCAGGGCGCCTTGTGCTGGAAGTAACGGTTGCAACTTCCTGAGAAGTCAAGGACCCTCTTGAGCGCCCTGTCGTAGTGTCCCTCCTCTATCAGCCGGCCGGTCTCCTTGACAGCTTCTTCGAGTTCCCTCAAGACCGCCTCCTCCTCCTCGCCGGCTCTGCCCGGCTCTGGGACGACCCCTCCATGCCTGTTCTTTACGAAGACCAAGGCTCTGTAGACGAAGTTTCCGATGCTTGCGACTAGTTCGTTGTTGATCTTGTCAGCGAACTCCTGAAGTTCAAAGTTGGCGTCAGCCTGACTGTAGGGCATTATCCTGGTCAGATAGAATCTCAAGTAGTCGGGCGGGAAACTCTCCAAGAAGTCCCTGATTGTAACCATCCAATGCTTGCTCCTCGATATCTTCTTCCCCAACAGGAGTAGGTGTCCCCTTGTAGGAATCTGGTCGGGGAGCTTGTACTCCCCTTCGCCCATCCTCATGCTGGGGAGGAACAAGTAGTGGTGGTACACGATGTCCTTCCCGATGAAGTGATAGATCTTCGATTCGTTCCAGTACTTCCGACCAGATGCGCCGCTCTTCCCTGCGGCCTTCAGGGCCGCTGTAATGTAGCAGAGATGGTTGTCGAACCAGCCATAGAAGACTTTGCCTTCTGCCTCCTTGAGCGGGACGGGAACCCCCCAGGGGATATCCCTCGTGATGTCCCAGTCTTGCAGGCCGTCCTTGATCCAGTTGAGCACGTAGTTCTTGGCGTCAGGCTGAAGCGCCTCGTTCTCTCTCAACCATTCTTCGAGCCTCTTGGAAAAGACTGACAGCTTGAAGAAGTAGTGGGTACTCTTCCTCATCGCCGGGGGCTTTCCGCAGATTGCGCAGTGCGGGCTCAGAATCTGGCCTGGCTGCAGTGTCCTTCCGCAGCTGTCGCACGCGTCCGAGTACTGATCCTCGGCGCCACAATAGGGGCACTTCCCCTTGACATACCGGTCCGGAAGGAATTTCTTGTCGTATTCGCAGAAGAACTGGTCGACCTCGGAGACGAAGATGAAGCCGTTTTCATTGAGTCGCGTGAAGAACCCTTGCACGAGCTGGATGTTTTCGGGGGAACTGGTCCTGTCAAAGACATCATAGACGATTCCTATCCTCTCCAGGTCTTCCTTGAATCTCCTGTTCCACTCCGCAACGTACTCTGATGGCTTCTTGCCCTTCTTCTCCGCTGCGATCAGAATCGGCGTCCCAAAGTCGTCGGATGCGCAGACTTGGATGACCTTGGCACCGCTCAGCTTGAGGTACCTGTATAGGATGTCGGGGGGGAGATGAGTGCTTGCAACGTGCCCGAGGTGGAGGTCATCATACGCGTACGGCAGCGCCGCAGTGATTATGACGTTATTGTCGCTGAGTTCATCCACCGAATCGAATTCGTCATCCCGCGGATTTAACCCTTCCGAGACCCAGAGGGTTCTGTTGGCTTGGCGGACGATCGTTCTCGGTGTTGACTGTCGGGTGATGACGCAAGACCCGGAAAGTCAAGAAGAAAGAGAACAAAGTCACTACAGGCCTCGCGACCGACTTTCCCCAGTTTTGTTGCTGACCCGCTCCGCGTTATAGCTCCGAAACGCAGGGTTCTATTCACGGTCGTACTTTGCCAGGGAGCAGATCTCGTACCCGCCAAGCTTCTCCCTCCCTCTGAGGTAGCTGAGCTCGGCGACGAAAGCGAATCCCAGAACCTTCCCACCAAGTTTCTCGACCAGCACCCTTGCTGCCCTCGCGGTGCCCCCAGTCGCTAGGAGGTCGTCGACGACCAGGACTCTGTCTCCTTTCGAGATTGCGTCCGAGTGGATCTCCAGGCCCTGCCTTCCATATTCGAGCTCGTAGTTCACGCCCAACTTCTTGCCCGGAAGCTTACCCGGCTTCCTGGCTGGCACGAACCCGATCCCGAGCCTGTCGGCGAGCGGCGCGCCTGCGATGAAACCCCTGGCCTCGATTCCCACAACCTTATCGACCTTCCTGTCTTTCCAATTCAAAACGAAGGCGTTCGTCACCCTCCTGGTTAACTGACCGTTCTTCCAGAGCGTCGTCAGGTCCTTGAACGTGACCCCCTTCATCGGGTAGTCCTGAATTGTCCTGATGTTCCGCTTTATTTCCTGTTCGAGGGTGGCCATCAGGCGCTCAACCTCGCGTTCTCTAGCGCAAAGCCGCAACGACATGTGCGTTCTCGGGGGAGCCGTTCCACAATCTCGACTATCAGGCTCCTGAGCCTCTCCATGTTCCTCTCAAAGACTCTGATTACTTCGTGGTGAGAGACCGGCTTCACTCTTGGGTCTCCTTCGAGGCCTGCGTCATAATCCGTCACCACGGAGACGTTCAGGTAACAGAGCTGCTGTTCCCTTGCGAGGACAGCCTCAGGGTACTGGGTCATGTTGATGACGTCCCACCCCTGTCCCCTGAAGAACCTGCTCTCTGCCTTCGTCGAGAACCTAGGTCCCTGGATCACGACCACCGTGCCGCTGCCGTGGAACTTCACGCCCAGCTTCTTGGCCGCTTCGACCGCGACCTTCCTCATCTGGGGACAGTAAGGTTCGGCCGTGCTCACATGTGTTGTCTCAGGTCCATCGTAGAACGTTTCATCCCTCCCCGTGGTGAAGTTCACAAACTGGTCGCAGATGACGAAGTCCCCCGGCCGGACTTCGGCCCTGAGGCTTCCGACCGCGTTCGGTGCTATGATCCTCGTGATCCCGAGCTGCTTGAAAGCGTAGACGTTGGCCTTGTAGGGGACGGCGTGCGGGGGGTATTCGTGGTGGACCCCGTGTCTCGGCAGGAAAGCGAGTTGTCTCTCCCCGACAGCCGAAATCGTGACCTTACCACTGGGGGGCCCATACGGAGTACGCATCGCGAATGTCCTGCCTGAGTCCTTAAGGAAACTGTAGAAACCAGACCCGCCAAAGACGCCGATCTCCGCCCTCGGCTTCACGTTTCCAGACACGACGAATTCAGTATAAATTCTTTGATGGCGCGAATATGTCCTCGCTTTCAGATCCATCATCTCACTGGTCCCTGGCAAACCCAACGGACTGGGGGGCGTGTCAGCATGCCCACTGCAGGGAGAGTCACCTTCTTGTTCCTCTACCCCATTTCATTCTGTGCTAGTGGCGTAGCCAGCCCGTACAACGCAGCCATCTCCCAGACATCCACTGCGTGAAGCTGCCCAACTGTCGTCGCCGGGTTGAATCTTCATTGATGGGAAAGGCGCCTAGATTGACGGTTCGTCGCGTACGAGAAGCAGATGCCCCGACGCGTTGTTTCAACGACAAGACCCAGAAGAGTTGAAATACCCAAGGTGGAGGATTTGCCCGATGCCCCGTTCTTACGACGAGCTCCTTTCAAGGGCCAGGTCTGGCACCGATAAGGAAGCCAAGAAATCGGGGGCCCTCCGCCTCGAGCTCCCAGAGCCCGACGTCATCTGGGTCGGTAACAAGACGATATTTCGCAACTACGCCGAGTTCCCGAAGCTGATCAGGAGGGACTCCGCAAGAATCCTCATGTACTTAGCAAAGGAGCTTGCGACCGCCGCTTCGATTGATGGCGAGAGGGCAATATTCATCGGGCGAAAAGACCGCACCTCTTTCTCTCAGTTGCTCCAGCGCTACGTAAAGGACGGCGTCCTCTGTCCCGTCTGCGGCAGCCCGGACACCCACCTCGAGAAGGAGAAGAGGATGTGGTTCATGGTCTGTGAGGCGTGCGGCGCACGGTCAGTCGCCAAGGTGGCCTAGAGTGAAGGTCAGGGGGTTCGCGGTCAAGACGGCCGAGTACAGGGGGAGCGTCCTGGTCAACGTATGTGACGAAGAGCTCGTGGGCAGGACTGTTGCCGAGGGCAAGCTAAAGGTCCATCTCTCAAAGGAGTTCTACTCCGGCGAGGTGGTCGACAAAGGAGAGGCGCTCAGACTCATCAGGACCTGCTCGATCGTGAACCTCGCCGGCGAGAGGTCGGTTTCGCTCGCGGTAGACAACGAAGTAGGAGCTCGGGAGGCCATTCGCGAGATTGAGGAAGTGCCTTTCCTAATGATTTACAAGTTCTCGGGTTAACTTGTCTCGCGGAACCTCTTCAGCAGTTCTTTCTGCGCATTGCTGAGGTCCTTCGGGATTTCCACTCCGACCCTGACGTACTCGTCCCCCTTGCCCCAGCTTCCATAATTGGGAAGGCCCTTTCCTTTCACTCTGAATACGGTACTTGGCTGGGTGCCGTGCGGGACGCTCAGCTTCACGTCTCCGTAGAGGGTCGGAACTGTCAGCTCGGTCCCCAGCATCGCCCCGACGACCCCGACCTTGGTCTCAAGGTAGATGTCGCTCTCACGGCGGGTAAAGAGCCTATGGGGAGCCACGTTCAGCGCAACATACAGGTCGCCCGGCGGGACCCCGTTTTCACCGGCGTTGCCCTCGCCTCTCAGCCGCAAAGTGAGCCCGTCCTCGACCCCAGCGGGTATGACGACCCGAATCTTGCGGGTCCTCTCGACTGATCCTCTTCCTCTGCAATCCTTGCACGGAGATTCGATGGTGTGTCCTCTGCCTCCGCACCTGTTGCACGCCATCACCCTCACGAGCCTGGTGAATCCTGTCGACTGAACCCTCTGGATCTGCCCGGTCCCGTCGCAGGTGGAGCAGCTCTGCGGAGAGGTGCCGGGCCTGGCGCCGCTCCCATCGCAGGTTGCACACACCTCGTCCCTCGGAACCTCAATCTCCCTACTAGACTCTTCTACGATGTCCTCCAGGTTGACTTGGAGGTGGTAGGTCAGGTCCTCGCCCCTGCCTGGTTGCTGGCCCGGTCCTCCGCCGAAGAACTGGGAGAAGACGTCATTGAACCCACCAAACCCCATGCCGCGGAAGAATTCACCGAAGTCGACCCCTCTGAAGATATCCTCCTGGCTGTACTTCTGATAGACTCCTTCTTTTCCGTGCGTGTCGTACTGGCTCCTCTTCTCATCGTCCGACAGGACAGCGTAGGCCTCGGAGATCTCCTTGAATCGCGCTTCCGCTTCGGGCGACTTGTTCCTGTCTGGATGGAACTCTAGGGCCAGCTTCCTGTAGGCGTTCTTGATCTGCTCCTTCGTGGCCCCTCTTTGGACACCCAGCACTTCGTAGTAGTCTCTTCCCGCCATCCCGCACAGCCTCTACTTTCCTTCGTCGACAACCTTGTAGTCTGCGTCGCTCACTTTGGAGCCCTCGGCCGGTCCGCCGGGGGCGGCGTTCTGGCTTTGCGCCTGTTGGGCGGCGTTCTGGCTTTGCGCCTGCTGGTATACCGCTGTCCCGACCTCCTGAAGCACTCGCTTGAGGGCCTCGTTCTTCTCTCTGATTTGGGCAGAGTCCTTGCCCTCGAGGGCGCTCCTCAGTTCCTTGGCGGCAGCATCGACACGGTCGAGGTTCTGCTTGTCGACCTTCCCCTCGAGGTCCCGCCTTGTCCTCTCGGCCGTGTATAGAATCGAGTCCGCCTCGTTCCTCAGCTCGGCCTCCTCCTTCTTCTTCTTGTCTTGTTCGGCGAACGAATCTGCATCCTTTATCAGCCTCTCCTTCTCCTCCTTCGAGAGCTTCGTCGAAGCCGTAATCGTGATCTTCGCCTCCTTACCAGTTCCCATGTCCTTGGCGGAGACTATCAGGAGGCCGTTCGCGTCGATGTCAAAGGTCACCTCGATCTGGGGGACTCCCCTCGGCGAGGGCGGTATCCCGGCTAGGTTGAACATCCCCAGCGAGACGTTGTCCGAGGCCATGGCCCTCTCTCCTTGGACCACTTGAATCGTCACGGCAGTCTGGAAGTCGGCCGCAGTAGTGAAGACTTTGCTCCTCTTCGTGGGGACAGTCGCGTTCTTCTCGATCAGGTGCTCCGTTATCCCTCCGAGCGTCTCAACTCCGAGCGAAAGCGGAGTGACGTCGAGGAGCAGTATGTCCTTGATCTCTCCGGCGAGGACCGCCCCTTGAATGGCTGCACCGATCGCTACCGCCTCCATCGGGTCGACTCCCCTCTCAGCAGGTTTGCCAGCCACATCCTCGACGAACTTCCTGACGAGGGGCATCCTGGTCATCCCGCCTATCAGGATCACCTTGTCTATCTGGGTCGGTGAAAGCTTCGCGTCGTTCATCACCCTTCTCATCGTCTGTTCCGTCCGGCTCACGATAGGCCTCGCCACCTCCTCAAGCTTCGTCCTGGTCAGCGTGAAGTGCAGGTTCTTGGGCCCGGTCGAGTCACTCGCGATGAACGGTAGGTCGATGTCGGTCGAGGTGAGGTTCGACAGCTCAATCTTCGCCCTTTCGGCGGCCTCCTTGAGCCTAGCCATGGCCGTCCGGTCGTTCCTCAGGTCAATCCCAGTCTTAGAACGGAAGTCTTGGAGGAGGACTTCGATGACTGCGTTGTCCACGTCGGCACCCCCGGTCTGGGTGTCTCCAGAAGTCGCGAGGACTTGGAAGACCCCTTGCCCGAACTCCATTATGGTCGCGTCGTGGGTGCCTCCCCCGAAGCTGAAGACGAGGATCTTCATCTCCTTCTCAGCCTTGTCCAGTCCGTAGGCCAGAGACGCGGCCGTCGGTTCGTTGATGATTCTGACCACCTCCAGCCCCGCTATCTCGCCGGCGTCTTTGGTCGACTGGCGCTGGTTGTCGTTGAAGTGCGCGGGAACTGTGATGACCACCTTCTTCACCGGATATCCGAGGAAGACCTCGGCGTCGTGTTTTATCTTCTGAAGGATGTATGAGCTGATTTGTTCGGGCGAGTATTGTTTCCCAAAGACGTTGACCTTGTAGTCCGTTCCCATCTTCCGCTTGATCTCAAAGATTGTGCCTTCGGGGTTGGTTACGACCTGGCGCCTCGCAGGGTCGCCGACGAGGAGCTGACCGTCCTGAGTGAACGCGACCACGGAGGGGAACATCTTCCCTGATGGCGTGGCTCCCTCGGCGCTGGGTATCACGACCGGTCTCCCGCCCTCTATGACCGCCGCAGCCGAATTCGTTGTGCCGAGGTCGATGCCCAGAATCTTCTCTCTCGCGCTACTCATCTGCCTTCTCCTCCTCAACGGGTTCCTTCATCCCCAATTCAACCTTTACCATGCTCGGCCTGATCACGTGCCCCCTGAAAGTGTAGCCCGTCCGCAGCTCTTCCACCACGACATCAGGGCCTAGCGAGGAGCCCTGGACCTTCGCGACCGCCTCGTGTTTGGACGGGTCGAACGGCTTCCCCACTGAGTCGATTCTCCGCAGCCCGGAAGATTCCAGTGCCGAGTACATGTTCTTCCGCACCATCTCAATCCCTTCCTGAAGCTCAGTCCTGCCGGCGTCGTCGCCCGCGTGCTTCACTGCGAGGTCCAGCTCGTCCAGCACGCTGAGCAGCCTGAACACGAGACCCTTCGATGAATTCTCTTCGATCTCTCTCATCTCCTTCTCGGTTCTCTTTCTGTAGTTCTCGAAGTCCGCTTGCATATACTTCAGCCGGTTCAGGAGTTCCGTGTCGCTCCCCTTCCCCTCCGCGAGCTGTGCCTTCAGCGCGTCCTCTCCATCCTGGGGGTTCTCCCTTCCAGAAAGATCATCGTCTTCTTCCGACAAACCAGCAACACATCCCGATTCCCGAGTTGTCTCCGGATGCACCGTCTCTAATCTATAAGTTTTCATCAGAATAGGCGACCTATATCCGTAGGGTAGTGAGGCATCTATAAGACCATCTGGCCTTATAGATGCGAGAGTCGCCTCCTGCCGTCATGGGGTCAAGATTGACTACATGGAACGTGCGCGCGCACAGTCACAACCAGAGGTGAAGTGCTCCGATGAGCCACCCTCAGGATGGAGCAGAAACAGATGAGCAAGATGCGGCCCAAGCGGATGAAGAAGACATGATCCAGGAGGACGAACCCAGGAAGACGACGGAGAGGCTCCAGAGGTTCGAGCGCGAAGATAGGCACGTGAGGAAGGACGCTGACCAGCGCAAGGTGATGGAGGAGGTCTTCGACCGCGTGACCCTGCTGGCAGTGGAGGAGCTGATTTCGAGGAAGGACTTGGGCGACCTCAGAGGCGTCGTAAACTCAGGGAAGGAAGCGAGGGTCTACTACGGGGTGGGGGTCGACGACCGTCCCGTCGCCGTGAAGATCTACATGACCGCGACCTCTGAATTCAGAAAGCGCCTAGGCTACATCGCTGGGGACAGAAGGTTCGCCAACATCCCTTCGAACTCCAGAGGCATCATCTACCTCTGGACCCGCAAGGAGTTCAAGAACCTCCAGCTTGCCGAGACGGCAGGCATAAGGGTCCCAAAGCCGCTGGCCTTCTATCGGAACATCATCGTGATGGAGTACATCGGCACCCCACCAGGACGCGCACCCACCTTCGCCGAATCAGATGTCGATGAACAGGACTATGACTGGACGTTCGAGACGATTGGCCGTCTGTACCGGGGGGCTAAGCTCGTCCACGCAGACCTGTCCGAGTACAACGTCTTCAAGTCGGAGTCTGAGAGGGTCCTCTTCGACATGGGGTCCGCGGTCCTTCTGTCTCACCCTCAGGCCGATGAATTCCTGAAGCGGGACGTCTCGAACATGGTGAGGTTCTTTAGGAAGCGAGGTATCTTCAAGAGAGACACGAATTCTTGGCTGGAGGACCTTAGATGAGCTTCGAACAGGCGGTCAGGGTGCCCTTGGAGAGGATAGGGGCCGTCATTGGAAGGGAAGGTGCCACGAAGCGGTCCCTTGAGACAGACCTCGGCGTCAAGCTCTCGGTGGACAGCAGGGAAGGGTTGGTCACGATAAAGTCGGGTTCGGTCGACCAGGGTGACCCGTTCATCGCCGTGAGGGTCATCGAAGCCATCGGACGTGGCTTCTCGCCTCAGCACGCCAGACGCCTCCTTGAGGAGGGGGTGGCGTTCGAGGTGATAGACCTGAGGGACTTCGCCGGGCGGAGCGCAAATTCACTAGACAGAATCAGGGGGCGCGTCATCGGGCTGAAGGGGAAGTCCAGGCGGGTGATCGAGGAACTGACCCAGTGCCACCTTTCGGTCTATGGGAGGACGGTCGCGATCATAGGAGAAGCCTCGGAAGTCCAGCTTGCGTCGGAGGCCGTCAGGAAGTTGGCGTCGGGGAGTCAGCACAAGACCGTGTACAATGAGCTTCAGAAGGCGAGGACCAAGCGCAAGATGGAGAGGATGATCCTCTGGGAGGGCTCGTCGCCGGAGGCAATCGCCGAGAAGCTCCGGAAAACGGAGGACTAGCATATATCCAATTCCCGTGAGACCCATGGTGCGGGAATTTCGGTTCGAAGATTTGATGAATCATCATTGTGGTCGGTAACCGGATGCGACATCGGTGAACTGGAGACATGGTTCGTCGATGCTAGTGGAAGTGGCGGCATCTGAGTAGCAAGACCACATTTGCCGAAATCTCACCCTCAGAATTCTTCTATCGTAACCGCGACCTGGCCGGTTTCACCAATCCTGCGCGCGCTCTCTACATGGCCGTCCGCGAGCTGGTTGAGAACTCGATGGACGCAGCTGAGCTGGCCGGGACCCCCCCTGACGTCTACGTCAGAATCATTCCTGAGAGCACAAACCCGGAGCTCCCAGACCCGAAGCCCTACAAACTAACCGTGATTGACAACGGTCCGGGCGTGGCCCCCCAGCACGTACCCAGTGCCTTTGGGAAGGTCTTCTACGGTTCCAAGTACGTCCTGCGCCAGTCGCGAGGTATGTTCGGCCTCGGAGGAACGATGGCTATACTCTACGGCCAGATCACCACCAACAGGCCTGTGGTCGTGACCACCTCTCCCGACGGCCGTCGCAAGTACGCATTCCAGATGATGATTGACATCGGCGAGAACAGGCCAATTGTCCTCAAGCGCTTCGCGAGCGACGCGAACGGGACGACCGGCACCAGGGTCGACCTGACGCTCGAAGGGGACTACCTCCGTGCGTCTCAGAAGATCTCCGACTACTTCAAACAGACCGCACTCGTCGCCAGCTACGCAAACCTGACCTTCGTCGACCCGACGGGTCAGGTTACCTTCTACGAGCGTGCGACCACCTCCATGCCCCCCGCGCCGAAGGAGACACTTCCTCATCCCTACGGCATCGATGTCGAGGCGTTCAAGCGCATCGTCAAGCTCTCGGAAGAGCACGACATGAAGTCCTTCATGGTCGCTCACTTTCACAGGGTGGGCGAGAAGATTGCCACGAAGTTCCTGGAGTTCGCTGGCGTCAGCGCCCGACTTCCGCCGAAGCGATTGAACAACAACCAGGTAGTTTCGATTGTCGATGCACTTCAGCGCTTTCCGGACTTCCTCCAGCCTGACGCGACAGTCCTTTCCCCCGTCGGGGAAGAGATCCTGCTCGCCGGTGTCAACAAGGAGCTCCAGCCAGAGTTCGCGACGGTCGTCACAAGACCTCCCTCATCATATTCCGGCTTCCCCTTCCTCGTGGAAGTCGCCGTAGCCTATGGTGGCAAGATCCTCCAGCCTGGTATGAGGCTCTTCAGGTTCGCAAATCGGATCCCGCTGCTCTATGACGAGGGCAGCGACGTCAGCTTCGAGGTCTTGAACGAGCAAGTGGACTGGAGGAGGTACCATGTCCCGCAGGACGCGCCGGTAGGAGTGATCACCCACATCTGCAGCACCCGCATACCCTACAAGACCGTCGGCAAGGAATACATCGCGGACAGACCCGAGATAGAAAGGGAGATCAAGAACGCGGCGAGGGAAGCCCTGCGGAGACTCGGGATCTTCCTGTCGAGGAAGGGGAGCAAAGATGCGGTCCAGAGGAAGATCAACATCTATGGCAAGTACCTTCCATTGATCGCGAAGTTCTCGACGGAACTCGCAGGCAAGAAGAGGCTGCCGAAGTACCGCAAGCTCATCGACGAAGCCGAGGGCACCTCGCCCGGTCAGGTCCAGGACGGAGGGCCCGAGGAGGAGAGGGATTCGACAAACGAGCAAGTGGTCACGGGCGCCCCGAATTCTACGGAGATGGAGATTGAGCAAAAGAAAATCGACGAGTACGGCGGAAGCTAGGAAGAGCAGCGCCCAGGCGCTCCTGAAGGACCTGGGCGGAAGCGTCTACTCTGACCTAGACGAAGGGAGGTTCCCCAGTCTTACCTTCGCCAGCAGGTCTGTCCGCAACATCGTCTACGACAAGAAGTTGCAACAGTTCGTGCTGGGCCCTACGACCGTGAAGAGGTCTTCGAGTAACATCAAGCACATCAGGCCGTTCACGCAGCTGCTCTGGCTCGCCTACTTCGCAAAGAAGCTGGTCGACGAAAAGCGGACGTCCACCCTCAGGGACGTTTTCTATTCAGCTCAGGCGTTCGACGTAGAGTTCGTCGACCAAGCCGAGTCGGACGAGCTGATCACGGACCTAGAGGTGGTAATGCAGATGGCGAGGGAGGGGATGAACATCTACCCTGAAGAGAGGAGCGCCATCTTTGGGGACCTCACGATCGAGTACACGGTCCCTGGCTACGAGGGAAAGAAGGCAGACATGTCGGCCAACCCTGACGGCGTCATGATAGGTCCCGCCCTCACCACCGCCGAGTTCGTCGACACGGACGCCGAGATGGTCCTCGCGATCGAGAAGGGCGGCCTCTTCACGAGGTTCGTCGAAGAGAGAGTCCACAAGAAGTACAAGGCGCTCCTGATCAACACCGCAGGGCAGCCTCCCCGTTCGACGCGTTTTCTCCTTAGGCGGCTAAACCAAGAGCTGGGGCTGCCGGTGGGCATACTCTGCGACGCAGACCCGTGGGGAGCCCACATCGCGATGGTCTGCAAGAGCGGTTCGGCTAATGCCGCCCATCTCAGGGAACTGACGACTCCTGACGCTGTATGGCTTGGGGTCTGGGCATCCGATATCGTGAAGTATAAGCTCCCGTCGGACAAGCTAACAGAGATCGATGTAAAGAGGCTCTACGAGTTGAAGGCCGACCCGCGCTACACCGACAGGATGTGGCACAACGAGCTGGACACCTTCCTGAAGATTAAGAAGAAGAGCGAACAGGAGGCTTTCGCCAGGTACGGACTGAGCTACATCGTTGACAAGTACCTCCCAGAGAAGCTCGAGCTGATGAAGAGCAGCTAGTTGGCTGCTGAGACAGCGGCGACCGAACGCAGCTCCACGATACTCTCATGGGCTTCCTCAAGTAGCTCTGAATCCAAGAACTTCTAAATACCCATGGGGCTCTGCCCAGAACAGATGGCATTGACCTTCACCGCTCAGCAGTCGAGGGTTGACGCCCTCATCAGACTGGTAGGGATAATCGTCGTAATCTTCGGGGCACTGTGGCTCTACTACACCTATTCTGCCCCCTCCGCCGTGGCTTCCGAGATAGTGACAATCAACTACGCTCTGGGGCTCCTGCTCTTGGTAGTCGGGCTCTTCGCGGCCTTCGCGAAGTTCAAGTGACCGACATGGCCGTGAAGCTCGCCGTAGCCGGCACAGGGAATTGCGCCTCCGTCTTCTTGCAGGGTCTCGCCTTCTACTCCGATCATGGTACGAAGGGGCTTTGGCATCCAACCGTCGCAGGCCTGAAGCCCAAGGACCTATCAGTCGTCGCCGCCTTCGACATCGACCCACGGAAGGTGGGTCTGAATCTCTCAAAGGCCGCCCTTGCCCCTCCCAACGTCGCAAAAAGGTACAAGACCCCGCTTCGGACCTCAGTACGAGTCAGCCCTGGAGTCAGCAAGGGCGACTTGGCTCCACATCTCAGAGGCACGAGGATCGAGAAGTCCAGTCCGGACCAGGTTTCGAGGGTGCTCGAGGACTCCGGTGCTGATGTCTTCGTCAACCTGATTTCGTCGGGTTCGGACGCGTCGTCCGAGGAGTACGCAGGCGCCGCCCTCCGCGCGGGTTGTGCATTTGTGAACTGCACTCCATCCCTAGTCACGAAGAGCAATAGGCTAGTCGCTGGTTTCCTGAAGGACAGACTCCCCTTGATTGGCGATGACTTGATGAGCCAGTTTGGAGGAACCGTCTTCCACAAAGGGTTGCTGGGTCTGTTGGTGAGACGGGGAATCAGGGTCTCCAAGAGTTATCAGCTCGACGTCGGAGGAGGGTCCGAGACTTTCAATACGATTGATGAAACGATAAGGATGGCAAAGCGCAATCTGAAGACCTCGTCGGTCGCGAGCGAGGTCCCATACCCATTCGAAACGGTCACAGGCACGACCGACTTCGTGGACTATATGGGCAACGACAGGACCAGCTACTTCTGGTTCGAAGGCAGCGGCTTCATGAATTCGGGCTTTTCGGTCGATGTATACCTGCGCTCCTCCGACGGGGCCAACGCAGGTAACATCCTTCTCGATGTTCTCAGAGCGACGTATCGCGCGATGAAGACTGGGAAGCTGGGCACCGTAAACGAGATTTGCGCCTACGGTTTCAAATCCCCTCCAAAACCGATGCACTTCGACGAAGCCGCCGCGAAGTTCTCTGCTCTTTACCTCAAGTGAGAGTCCCTGACCCCTGAGGCTCGCCCTCCGTCCATGCGCGGGTTCGGATGGGTTTCAGACTCTCCCGACAGCAGGGACCACACCTACGTCGCTTCTCGTGCAGTGTTCGGAAGGCTCCCGAAACGAAAGGACCTGAGGAGCCGATGTCCTCCTGCGTACGACCAGAAGGGATTGAACAGCTGTTCAGCGAACGCCATCGCGGCAGCAGTTGAATTCGACCTAATGAGGGAAAGGGGAGAGCGGGTCATATTCCCCTCCCGGCTCTTCCTCTACTACAACGCTAGGCAGATCGAGGGGACCGTGAGGTCAAACGTGGGTGTCTCGATACGGGACGCAATCAAGTCGGTAGCTCGCCAGGGTGACTGCCCCGAGAGTCTCTGGCCCTACATCGAGCATAAGTTTCGGACTAGACCCCCACAGAGGTGCTACAACAGGGCTCTCCGGTACAGAGCCGTCGAATACCAGAGGATCCACAGGAGTCTGGATGACTTCCGCTCGTGTCTCGCCGGTGGGTCACCATTCGTCTTCGGATTCCTGGCCCACAGGAATTTCCACGAGGTGGTCAGAAAGACCGGACGACTGGAGATGCCATTGCCTGGCGAAAGACTCCTGGGTCAACACGCTGTGATGGCAGTGGGCTATGAAGATCCCGAGCGGAGACTCATAGTGAGAAACTCTTGGGGCCCGAGGTTCGGGAGGAGGGGATACTTCACGATGCCCTACGAGTATTTGCTGAACGAGGACCTTTCAGACGACTTTTGGACGATAAGGATCGTCAGCTGATTCGGTCAGTGGCTTCTATCGTGATTCCGCCTGACAAAGGGATTCTCGCGCCCTCAAGTCCTATTCGAGGCTTAGATAGAGGAACACAGAATACGCGATTATCGTGAGGAGGTCAGTGTAGGGGAAGAAGAGCGAACCATAGAGTATGGATTCGACATCGTTCACCACTAGCGGGTACGATAAGAATGAATGAACTGCCAAGGCGCCGAGTACTATGATCAACCCGAGGGAGAAGTTCGCCCTCGTATCTGCGTACACCTTGATGTAGACTGCGACGAGCGATACGAGCAACACAATCTCTATGGTCGAAAGTATCACATGCAGCATGAGCGCCCCATGGACTGATAGCAAGTAGAAGTATGGCCAGGGACAGGGACCGGAGATCCAGGGGGGACATACGGGCGATGGAATCGTTTCTGCCAGGGCTAGTCCGAGCAGGACGGCAAGGATCAGAATGACCGGAACCCAAACCTTGCTGATTTGCGTTCCCTTCTCCGAAGGCTGTTCGGCTGCCTGACCTGGCTCAGCCGTGGCCGCACTCATCGGTCAATCCTCCTCTTCGAGAGGCGCGTCTTCTCTATGATGGCCTCCAGATCGGCCCAATGCGATTCCATGATATCAGTGATGAAGTAAACCTTTCCATACTTCTCGCCCTCCGTGATTAGTATACGATTCTTCTCGAGCACGGAAAGATGGTGCCTCACTGTGGTATAGTCCAGCTTGAGCTGTTCAGCGAGCTGCTGCGCGTTCAACGGTTGCGCCTTCAGCGCGAAGAGTATGAGAATCCTCGACTGAGCTCCGACGCTCCCTGCGAAGAGCCACCACAAGAGGCGGTCGAAGGCGTCCATGTCAAGTGGTCTCTGAATCCCCTCCAATAATTGTATTGAACGCGACAGACCGAGTTCTCCCTTCGCGTTGAGACGTCCTGTCGGGCCTCCTGGCTTCAACGAACTGTTCCAGCCCGCCCAACCCTACGGCTGGGGCCTTGCCCCGAGCGTCACCGTCACATTCATCATGGCCCCGTCCCTCACAATTCCCAACTTCACGGTCTGTCCAGCGACCGTGTTCTCCTCGAGGTAGCTGGAGAGTGCGTCCATACTGATCAGCTTCGTCCCGTTTGCCGAGACTATGATGTCTCCTCCGGTCAGACACTGACTGCTACTTGGGCCATATGTACACTCGGTATCGATGATGTTGGCTAGCGTGGTCCCACCCTTGATATCGGCCTTACTCGCCGGGCTTCCGCCAGTGACTTTTTCGACAAGGACCCCATATGTGACGTTTGTATTCGATGCCTGTGCCAGCTGGTAGGTCATATCTACGCCGCTGATTCCCAGATACGAATGGTCTGTGTAGCTGCCTTTAGTTACGAGGGACGGTAACTCGCGGAGTATCGTTTCGGAGGGAATCGCAAACCCTAGACCCACTGAGCCGCTTATGGTAGCCGTGGTTATACCGATGACCTCGCCATCCGAGTCGAGGAGCGGGCCTCCCGAGTTCCCCGGGTTGATTGGGGCCGTGAACTGGATGATGTCGGAAATTGAGTAGTCACCGGCCGTCGCCTCCTGGATCGTCCTTCCGAGCTGGCTGATCAGACCTGAGGTGAAGGTGCCCGAAAGTCCGAAGGGTGCCCCTATGGCGTAGACCGACTCCCCCACTTGCAGACCAGACGATTGGAAGATCTTCAGAGGAAAGAACTCGGAGGCAGGGGCATTAACGGAAACGACAGCCAGGTCTGCGTAGACATCACTGCCGATGACCTTCCCGGGATAAGCGTCTCCGTTGGAGAATGTGACCGTTATGTTGATGATTCCGTCGACGACGTGGAAGTTGGTGACAATGCAGGGGGTGTCACCATAGTCTGTGACAAAACCGGACCCTTCGACCTCAGAGTAGGTCACGTAAGATCCAAAGAAACTGTTGACAGTCGTCACGTTAACCCCCACTATTGTGACGACGCTCTTCGAGGTGTTGCTGTATATGGACAGGGCAGTACCGTCAATGGGTGTTGTTAATGCTGCGGTTGTTGTCGCTGT
The DNA here is from genome assembly GCA_050011215.1 of Nitrososphaerales archaeon. Classification (GTDB taxonomy): domain Archaea; phylum Thermoproteota; class Nitrososphaeria; order Nitrososphaerales; family Gagatemarchaeaceae; genus UBA183. The sequence continues at coordinate 4,004 of JBEKJM010000010.1, read as the reverse complement.
TGATGTTGTGATTGCCGTTGATGTTGTTGTCGTTGTCACGGAGTCCGAGTTCTTGACGTGCTGGCTGAGGGCTGAATTGTAGTAGACCACCGTCGCGCCCAGAGCGAGACACATGACTGCGAAGACTGCGAATGCTGCGGCTGTCCTGCCCACCCGCGGTTGTCCTTGGGTTTCCATCTTTGTTGGTACCATCTCGGCGGAAGTATTTACTTGATTTCCCAAAACCGTCCCAAATCAATAGCAAATCGATGCGGAATCATCTACCCAGGGTTCCACTGAGGGAGTTGAAGATGGGGCTCGTGCAAACTATGAAGCAGAACCTATCTCTTTTAACGGGATGGTTTCAGGAGCGGTCGCATGGCTTCAATTAGGGTAAAGGACGATGGTTCGGCGCCAATCGTGGAGAAGGGCCGAGAATCACCATTCAAGCAGGGCGAATACTACGTGTTCGAGGTCGCAGACGAGGTGGCGAGGTACTGGAACAAGATGGCTCCTGGGAGAAGAGAGGAACTCTGGAAGCAATCAAGAAAGGAAGGCAAAGACGTCCGACAGCTTGTGGAAGCATTCGTCTATAAGCCGGCCCGCACAAAGTGATTGCTGGGTCGTGGCGCAGTGGAACGGCCCGAGCCTACTCCGATAAAACGGGCTTCGACCAAGTCTGTTCAGGCGGCGCTGGTCGGACCCGTATCAAATCTGTACCCAAATCAGGACTCGATTCTAGAGGCCAAGGGTTCGTGCCTGGTGGGACCCGCACGGTTTACTGTCAAGTCCAGGCCCAAACTACTTTCCCAACGTGGCGCCCTAGCCGGACCTTGTCACATCCCTACCTTCGGTTTTCTCTTGAATGCCCTAGGTTGTCGTCATGACGGTCGTTTCTGTATTCCTGAGGTCGTCGCAATCTCCGCTAGGCTGCTTTAGTCTTGATGCTCCCTGCACGAGTCAAAGGGTAGGTCCGGTCACGGTTTGATCTTCAGTTTAGCCGTCTTGTAACTGCCCTCGTTGTTCGGGCCTCCAACGTACGTTGCCAGCACTGTGACCTTGCCAGCCGTTGTTCCGGTCATTGTCACTGAACAAGTCGCTCGGTCAGGGTTCGTTAGGCTGGCGAGGGTGCATGTTGTCGAGGTAAGTGAGACCGAGCCTGTGCCGGTCTGGGACCAGCTCACTGTTCCCGTCGGGAGGTAGCCAGTCACCTTGGCCTTGCAGATGATAACCTTCGACGAGCCAGCGACAGCAGATGTAGGACTACAGGAGACCATGGTTGTCGTGGCTTTCGGAGTTACGACCAAGTTGAACTCTCCAGCTGACGCGCTATTCTTGGAGTCACCCCCGTAGTTCGCCGTGATCATGACTGAGCCAGCGGCGGTCGGTTTGTACTTCACCGAGCAGGTACCGTAGGTCCTGTGCCGCGAGAGCAGGCAGGACGTCTTTGAGAACACACCCGAGCTGCTGCTTGACCATGCAACAACTCCCGACGGCGAAGTGCCGAAGACAGTGGACCTGCACGTGACGGACGCCCCCACAACAACCGAGGAGCGTGTGCACGTCGCCAGCACGTAGACGACGGCGAGAGGTAGAGACCCTACGCTCGAGGGGTTGACGCCATCGCCGCCGTAGGTCGCAGTAATCGAGACGCTGCCAAGCGTGGCACCCGTAACGGTTACTGAGCAGGAACCGGAAGAAAGGGCGCACGTGGGCGGGTCTGGAAGGGTAACGCTCCCGTTGCCCGATTGGGAGAAGGTCACCGTGCCCGAGGGCGACAGTCCGCCTGAAACGGTCGCCGTGCATGACGAGGTGTGGCCTATGCCGAACGAGCTCGGAGTGCAGGATACGGCGGTGGTCAGGGCGGGCCCGACCGCCAGCAAGAACATTCCATAACTCCCGCCGTTGTCCGAGTCGCCTCCGTAGACGGCGTTTATGGCCATCCGACCCGTCGATGAAGGACTGTAAGAGACGGAGCAAAGTCCAGATGCCAATGTACACGAACTCGGGTAGAAAGTGCCTGAGTAGCTGCTGGACCACCAAGTGACGGCACCGGTCGGGGAGTTCCCATTCACCGCGGCCGTGCACGAGGTGGAGCGATTCCCGACGATGCGGCTTGGAGCACAAGTGACGGTTGTGTTTGTCGGGGTGTACACCCAGACACTGAGCTCGGCGCTGCTCGGATAGTGGGTCGTGTCCCCCGAGTATGTGACATTCAGGGTTACCATGCCATCAGCGATCCCAGTCGCATTGACTTCGCACTGCGTAGAAGGAAGAGCGCAGGATTTCGAAGAGAGTGCGAGGCCGCCAGTCCCGGTTTCAGACCAGTTTACAACTCCGGTGGGGTTTGTTAGATGACCCATGACGGTCGCGGTGCAGTGAATCGTGTTGCCCAGGCTGACTTCCGAAGAAGTGCACGAGACGGTCGCATTGGTCGCATGGATATCGAACACTTCGAGTTGGCCGTTCTCGCTCCCCCACATGGAGGCGTCCAAGACATACACTCTTGACCCGTCGGGGTTCACCCTGACGAAGAACGGGGCACCGTTGTCTCTCAGCGTCGCGAAGTTCGCAATGTCCGCCAGTGTCGACGTGTTGAACATGCTGACTTCACTCGGGTAGGGCCAATGCGCCGCGAAAGCCAGACTGCCGTTCGCTACCAGCGCAACGGAAGTCGGAGGCGACGAGGTCTCGAGGCGACCAATCAAAGTCCAATCGGTCGAATTGAAGATCGTGATACCGTCCGGCAGCATCGACGCGGCGGCGACATAGAGGCGCGACCCATCTGGGCTCAAGGCCATGTCCTTGATGAAATCCAAGTCGTTGTCGAAAGGCGACTTGCTGACCAAGGAGACGTTGTCTGCCTTCACCGAGAATTTGTAGATTGTCGAAGGTCCCTGATCACGGTCTCCGATATAGAGGGTCTGCCGGTCCGGGCTAACCAGGCACAGGTCTCCGTTAAAGATGAGCCCACCGGAAGTAATCTTCCCTATCTGTCGGCTCGCGTTAGTGTCAACGACGACTGGGTAATTCCAGCCCTCACCAATCTCGTCTGTCTCCACCACGTAGGCCCTGCCAAGCCTACCTGCGCACACCTCCCCCGGCCAGATTGAGAGAAGTATCTCCTCCGACAGTTTGAGGGTGGTAAGGTTTACGACGGCGAGGGCTTCGGCATCAAGCAAGGCAACGTAGAGTTCTTGCCCATCGGCGGAAATGTCCATGCTCAAGGGACCGTAGCCAAGATTGATGCTTGCAATCTGCTCGTCGTCGGTGGTGTTCAGGACAACAATCGACTTCGAGGAGACATCGGACAGGTACAACCTTGGGCGCAGCGGGTCCAGCTTCAAGTAAGAGAAATTTCCTTTGACTACGGTGGGGCCACTACTACCAGCGGCTGTGGAGTGCTGAAGCGGCGGAGGCTCAGAAGCACTTAGGACGCCGGTGATGGGTGACATCTGTGAGAATGTGAGAACCAGTAGCAACCCAATGCCCAAGAGGAGACGGGAACGCTGTGGCCTGGTCAACTCCCTTTGACGCATCTACGCCACCCCCAGCCTACTTACGGCTTCTGCGATAACGCGCGGGTTCTGCTTCCTCTGCGGGGGGATGACGATGGCCGCTTCCGTATGGGGGGATTCAATTCTATGTTCCACCTTATGAGGAGACGACAATCATGATGAGGGCCGAGAAATAAAGGGCGAATAGAAGTGTGACCAGAGCCCCAATCCTCCTCGAAGGGAACCAGAACAGAAGCATAGCGCCACCGATTAGTAGCGGGGCGAGAAAGAGAGGGGTGTAGAACAACAAGAGGAACAATGTGGCGGCAATCCCGCCGAGGATGGCAACTGGCGGAAAGTTCGACGCGGAGACCAAGGCATTGTCATTGTAGATGGAGGCTGGAATCACTATGGCGTAGAAGACAACGGGATAGAGCACGATGGCGGACATGACCCCTATCAGGGCTTTACGCCAACGCCTCAATTTGCCGCTCCATTCATGGTGGCGAGGCTCGCCTTCAGAAGCGA
>JBEKJM010000009.1:0-41203 GCA_050011215.1 Nitrososphaerales archaeon | reverse complement strand
CCTCGTAGGGGCGAATCAGGGAAGTGAGGTAGATCCTCGAATAGTTGGATGCCAGCCTCTTGATGAGAAGGGAGTGATGACACAGGAGGACATGCTTTTAGTCAGTCATAGTTGTTGTTATGGACTATCCCCGCTAGTCGGATTTCCTTGATGTGCGCCGTGTGGGGAAACTCGAAGTGCGAAGCCATGCCGTAAGTCCTCAAGCCGTCCGTTATCAGTGTCTCAGGTTCCTTCCTCGCCGTCTCCTTCGCCTTGCGGAACAACTGAGTCGCGTTGGTGTTCTCCTTGAAGTTAGAGACCTGTTGGGCAATCCAGAAGCGGGTTTCATCGTCCATCATCGAGAAGAGATGCTTTATGTCGCCCTTGACATTGGCGGACCTTCTTGCAGACCCCCGCGGACCCACGAAATTCTCGCCCAAGGTTTAATTATCTAACTCGGAATCTGCGCGTGGCACCTTGGAAGCAGGAAGGCAGAGCCTATTGAAAATGATCGAGGAGCGAGAAAGAGGGTTCCTGCTCGAGAATAGTAGAGTCATCATGAAATCGTCAGTGGAGAACATTGAGGTGGGAGACTATAGGATAGAGAAACTGACGGAAGGACAGTCGGTCGAGCTGCCCAGGTGGATTGGAGAGGAGCTCGTGAGCTTCAACCTTGCCGAGATGACTGAGGAGCCCTTCGAAGCGGAGCTCTTCAGAGCATTGAGCAAGGAGAAGATGATGGGCATGCTCCAGCTTTCGGAGCTCCCCCGGGACTTCTACTTCAGGATGAGGAGGAGGCTCAGCTTCCTAACACAGGCCCTTTCAGAGGGAAAATCCAAGCGGGAGGAGGTCGACAGGCTCAGGGCTGGGAGCTACGACCTGATCGGAATGAGGCTGAGCAAGCTGCTTTCGCTATCGAGCTCGTCGACCCAGGGTTCCTCCCTGACCGACCGGCTCACGCCCGAAGAGGACGCCTTCTTCTCGGTTTCTCAGTCGCTCTCAAGGGAATGGAGGGCGGCACTGCTCGGGAGCGCGACGTAGCGGGCCATGCTAGCCAGCGGCCAGCTCTCGGAGATGTTCGAGGACTTCCTGAAGACCGTCACCGACAGGTCCGGGAACCCAGTCTACAGGACCAAGATATCCGAGCTGATCTCGAACGAGGGCAAATCCCTGACGGTCGACTTTGGGGACCTCCTGAAGTACGATGATGACCTTGCAAACACGCTTCTGCTGAGGCCCGACTCGGCGCTGGCCTCTTTCAAGACCGCGGCGTTTGAAACGATGAGGAGCGAGAACGCGCTCTACGCTGACAGGGTGAAGAGGGCTCTCATGGTCAGAATCCGCGGGATACCCGACCAGGTCCCTCTGCGGAAGGTCGACACATCTTACCTAGACAAGATGCTGGCTGTCGCCGGGATGGTAGTCAGGAGCTCTGAGCTGAGACCGCTGATGACCTCGGCGGCGTGGGTCTGCCCGAGTGGGCATCTGACCTATCAGGACCAAGAGGACCTCCCACTCAAGCGGCCCCCGAAATGCGAATTGTGCGACGAAGCGAGGAATTTCGAGCTCGACAGGAAGCAGAGCAGGTTCATCGATTTCCAGATCCTCCGGGTGCAGGAGCTGCCGGAGGAGCTTCCGCCGGGCCAGCTTCCTCAGTTCTTCGACGTCAACCTGGAGGGGGACATAGTCAACACGGCAAGGCCGGGGGACAGGGTCGTGCTCACTGGCATAGTGAGAGCCGTCCCGGATTACACCATGGGACAGGTCAGGACCAGACTGTTCACGTCTCAGATCGACTGCAACCTGGTCGAGGTCAAGGGGAAGGGGCCGGAACAGGTCAAGCTTACGAAAGAGGACGAAGCGCTGATTAGGAGCATCGCTGCATCACCCGATGCATACGACAAGCTGATCGCTTCTATCGCCCCGGCGATATTGGGCCACCTTCCCGAGAAGGAGGCGATATTGCTTCTGCTAGGAGGCAGCAGCTCGACAACGCTCCCAGACGGGACAAAGCTCAGGGGAGACATCAACGTCCTTTTCGTCGGTGACCCTGGAATGGCAAAGTCTGAAATGCTGAAGTTCGCGGCACAAGTCTCCCCCAGGGGGATCTTCGCCTCCGGCAGAGGCACTACCGCCGCGGGGCTCTCCGCGGCCGTCATCAGAGAGAAGAACGTCCTGATGCTGGAGGCCGGAGTCACGGTTCTCGCGGACCAGGGCATAGCGGCCATAGACGAGTTCGACAAGATGAAGCCCGAGGACAGGACCGCGCTACACGAGCAGATGGAACAGAACACGGTAACAATAGCGAAGGGAGGAATCTATGCGACGCTCAACGCGAGGACCGCGATCCTCGCGGCGTGCAACCCAGTCCTGGGGAGGTACAACCCTTACCAGAACCTGACGGAGAACATCAGCACCCTCCCGATACCGCTGCTGACCAGGTTTGACCTGATCTTCGTGATAAGGGACCAGCCCTCGCCGGCCGAGGACGAAAAGCTGGCAGCTCACATCCTTTCAGTCCACACGCGGAAGTCGTATGCTACCCCGCCCCCGGTCGAGTTCAGTCTTCTGAAGAAGTACATCGCATACGCCAAGAAGGTCACACCCACTCTGACGAAGGAGGCGACAGCCAGGCTGAAGGACTACTACCTCGAGCTGAGGAAGAGCGGAGGGGGCGAAGAGGAGGGAGAACAGATACCCGCGACGCCGAGGACCCTGGAATCGCTGATCCGGGTCGCCTCAGCGAGGGCCAGGATGCTCCTGCGGGAAGAGGTCACCGAAGAGGACGCTATGGCCGCGACCGCCCTGATGAACAGGATGGTGACGGATGTACTGACGGATGCGAAGACCAAGAAGACCGACTTCGGCATCCAGCTGGGCAAGCCCGTGGGGGAGACGAGGAACTTGAGGGCCGCCATGGAGATCCTGAAGTCGCTGGAAGGAACCGAGAAGAGAGCAGTGGAGAGGAGGGTCTTCAAGGAAGAGCTGCTCAAGGCGAAGTTCGCGGACGAGGACGCTGAGAGGATAATCAGGACTATGGTCAGGGAAGGCATGGTCTACGAGTCAAAGCCGGGCTTCCTCAGGAGACTCGGTGGCTAGCATCCGGGAGACAGCCCTTGAGGTTCGACGAGATCCAGCTTCCTCCCGAACTACTCGGCTATATCGAAGGAAAGGGCCTGACCGAGCTGTACCCGCCGCAGGAGGAGGCGATCAGGTCAGGACTCCTGGAGGGGAAAAGCCTGGTCGTCTCCAGTCCGACGGCCTGCTATGATGGAAGCACTGAGGTTCTGGCAAGACGAGGCTGGAAGCTATTCAAAGACACCACACCGAATGAAGAAGTGGTTTCCATGAACCCTAGAACCTTCGAGATAGAATACGTCAAGGCCGTCCACAGGACGGAGTATCTCTACCGTGGCACGATGGTCCGGGTCAGAGGTAAGGAGATTGACTTCAGGGTCACTGAGAACCACAATATGTTTGTTCGTAACGAGAAAAAACGTTCGAGTAGTCTTCCTGATGCGTCTCAGCAGCCAATTCGGCCGACGGATGAATACCAGTTTAGGCCAGCACGAGAAATCCGTCAGTCTTGGAAGTTCAAGACAGATGGGATCTGGAAGGGCCGTTCCAAGAAGTTCTTCGTACTTCCAAGCATGAGACTATTGGGGGGCAGGCTCCCTTCGTCAGGAAGGATTCTGTCAGCTAGAAAGATTCCAATGCGTGACTGGCTGAATTTCTTCGGTTGGTATGTTGCAGAAGGCAGCACTAGATTCGGTCATGGAGATTACGAAGTGACCTTGTGTCAGAGAAATAATCCTGCATCCGTTCAAGAGGCGATGAAAAGGCTAGGCCTAGGGAATGTGTACGTCACAGGAACAGATAGTCACAGACACTTCAGCATCAGTAGTCCGCAGCTCGCGCGATATCTCTCTAAGTTTGGCAGGGCTCACGAGAGATTCGTTCCTGACTTCGTGAAGACCCTCCCCCCAGACGACATCGGTGTCTTCTTGGATTCGTGTTATCGGGGGGACGGTAACATCGGTAGGGACAGGGTCAGTCGCACTTTCCGCACGACTTCAAAGCGTTTGGCGGATGATTTGCAGGAATTGCTCCTCAAGGCGGGAACAAGCAGCTCGGTCAGATTCAAGGGCCTAACGCCCACTCACGCCATGCCGGATGGGCACCAAATTATCTCTAGGCACCCATGTTACACCGTGGCGTGCAGGCAGAGCTCGGAGCATGGTATCGATTACGGGAAGCCCAGCAGGCCTGCGTTCGAAAGTGCCGATGGGGAGATGGTCTACTGCCTGACCCTGCCCAGATACCATCTGTTGTACGTAAGGCGGAATGGAAAGGCGTTCTGGTGCGGCAACTCTGGGAAGACGCTGATTGCGATCATGGCCGCGTTTGTAAAGACCAAGCTCCAGGGAAGGAAGGTCGTCTACCTCGCCCCGCTCCGGGCTCTCGCCTCTGAGAAGTACGCCGAGTTCTCCGAGCTTGCGCGGTTCGGCATTCGGACCGTGATCTCGACCGGCGACTACGACTCGAGCGGGGAATCCCTGGGCAGAGGAGACATAATCGTGCTCACCAACGAACGCTTCGACTCCGTGATGCGCCACAGGGTGAGCTGGCTCGGCTCGGTCGGCCTGTTCATAGCAGACGAGGTCCACCTGGCCGGGAACGACTCGAGGGGCCCGACCCTGGAGATGATCCTGACCACGATCATGCACCTGGGGCTGGACGTACAGATGCTCTCGCTTTCGGCCACGATCAGCAACTCGAGCACGATCGGGGATTGGCTACGCTCGAAGGTGGTGAAGCTCGACTGGAGGCCCGTCCCCCTGAGGGAAGCGGTCTACGACTACGGTAGGATCGTGTTCACTGACGGCGAGGCGAGGCCGATCCCAAGGTCTACCTACGGAGCCCCCATCGACGTCGCAGTGGACGTCCTGAAGGCCGGCGGGCAGGCGCTGATCTTCGCGAACACGCGGAGGAGGGCCGTCAGTCTGGCGACCAAGGCGGCCGAGCTGACGCAGAGGTATCTGAGCGAGCAGGAGAAGAAGGCAGTCTCCGAGGCGGCAAGGAGGATTCTTACGTCCGGGGAGGAGACGAGCTTGAGCAGCCTCCTCGCCGAGACAGTGGCGAAGGGTTCGGCCTTCCACCATGCCGGGCTCGACGCGGAGCACAGGCGCATCGTCGAGGAGTACTACAGGGCGAGGGCGATCAAGATCCTCGCGGCGACTCCGACGCTTGCCGCCGGCGTGAACATCCCGGCAAGGAGGGTAGTGGTCGCAGACATGACCAGATACGATGCTGAGCGCGGAGGAAACACCGAGATCTCGGTCCTGGAATACAGGCAGATGGCCGGGAGAGCAGGAAGGCCCCAGTACGATGATTATGGCGAGACCGTCATCATCCCCCCGCCGTCGCAGCCGTCGGCGACTCTGCTTGAGCACTATGCGAAGGACCCGCCGGAGCCCATAGAATCGATGCTCTCGGAGGAGGGGGCGATGCGCTTTCACACGCTAGCCGCGGTGGCGACAGGCACGGGTCTTTCGAGGGGGAACCTCGACAGCCTCTTCGGAAGGACGCTGCTCGCGATCCAGGCAGGAACGGAGAGGGTGGGGAGGCTGACTGACGGAGCGTTGGGATACCTGCACGCCGAGAGGCTCGTGGAGACCAGAGGGAGCCTCTTCTACGCGACAGACTTCGGGAAGAGGGTATCGATGCTCTACATCGACCCGGCCACAGGGGTCCTGTTTAGGGAAGCTCTGAAAGGCGGCGAGTCCGGAAGAAGCTACACCGCGGGACTGCTGCACCTGGTTGCGCGGAGCCCTGACTTCGTCCCAAAGTTCCCGCTCAGGAGCAAGGACTACGACATGGCGATCGCGTTCATGGAGGAGCATGGGTCCGAGCTGCTGGAGCGTCCGAGTCCCCGCTCGTTCTCCGACTACGACCAGACCCTCCAGGAGATGCGGACCGTGATGGCGCTCTACGGATGGATCGATGAGTGGCGAGAGGAGCAGCTCCTCTCGAAGCTGGGGGTCGAGCCCGGAGACATGCACAGGGCGGTGGACAACGCCGAGTGGCTGCTCCATGGTCTGGAGGAGCTGGCGAAGCTCTTCAAGAAGCCCGAGATGGTGAGACAGGCCGAGTTGCTCAGGCTCAGGGTGGAGGCCGGGGTCAGCGAGGAGTTGGTCGAGCTAACGACCTTAGAGGGGGTCGGGAGGGTGAGGGCCAGAGCCCTCTACAGCTCCGGATTCAGGACGCTCGAGGACATCAAGGAGGCTCCCGCCGAGAAGCTCGCTGCTGTGGACAAGGTCGGGACGACTGTCGCGAAGAGAATCAAGGAACAGGTGGCAAGGTTCTAATGGAGCACCCAGGGACATTCGAAGATTCTGGGAGGAGGCTGGCTCGTGCAATAGATGCCTCCGTGGCAGGCATAATCAAAGGGCGTTCTAGGGTCGCCGTCGCCTTCTCTGGAGGCCTCGACAGTTCGATAATCGCCTCGTGCGCAATGAGGCTGACGGAGGTCGTGGCCTGCAGCGCCTTCGCCGAGGAGGCCCTCGACAGCCGCAGCGCAAGCCGGGGAGCCGCCATCCTGGGAATCGAGATGATAGCCACGAAGCTCACCCGCGAGGCAGTTGCAAGCGAACTGAAGGAGATGGACCTCCCCCTCCAGACTTCTCTCATGGATAGAAGCCTCTGGTGCCTGTACTCGATCGTCTCCAGGAGCGCCTCAAGAGGAGGGGCCGAGGTAATTATGCTCGGACAACTCGCCGACGAGCTCTTCGGCGGATATGCCAAGTACCAGGCCGCCCTGACGGGCGAGGGAGAGGAGGCGGCCGCAGCCCTCATGGACCAGGACGTGAGAGAGTACCAGACAAAGGGGATGACCAGGGATGTGAACGCTTGTTCGAAGTGGCTGGAACCTCGCTTCCCGTTCGCCGAGAAAGAGGTCGTCGGCCTGGGAAGATCAATCCCAGTTTCTTTCAAGATCAGAGGGGGCGTCCGGAAAGCCGTCCTCAGGGAGGCCGCGGTCGTCTTGGGGGTCCCCGAAGAGCTGGTAAATGCGCCCAAGAAAGCAGCCCAGTACAGTTCGGGGATTCAGAGAATCGCCATATAGCTCACGCTTTTAACGCCCCTTCTGGAAAGGCTCTTCATGATTCCTTCACCTCAACCCAAGGGAAAGCTCGTTGGGTTCAAGACGCTTCAGGAGAGATTCAGCTACTACGCGCTGGATGACGGGACCGTCCTAGGCGTGAAGCCGTCGGTCGTAAAGGTGTACAGGCTCCAGAACTCCGACAACAGCCTGGCATTGTCTCCGGACGGAACTCCCGCGTACTTCTACCAGACTCAGAACATCACTCAGGTGCTCAAGCCCGAGGAGTACAGGTCGTTCAAGGGCGACGACATCGCCGAATGAGCGGGCCCTACCTAGCCTCCGAAGACTCTGTTCTGCTCAAAGGGGTCCTGAAGACCTACTCAGGCGGAAGCGCCCTCGAAATCGGCGCGGGGAACTGTGGCAATCTGATAGTGCTTGCTCAGAGCTTCGAGACTGCGGTCGGAACAGACATAGTCATGCCTGGGATGACTGACTGGAGAGATTCGGGCGCAGACTTTCTGATGGCCGACGGGGCATCCTGCCTTCGGTTGGGCTCCTTTGATCTGGTCACATTCAACCCTCCCTACCTTCCCTTCGAAGTCGCGGACGACCCCTCCACCGAGGGCGGTGCCGCCTTGGAAGTGCCAATGAGGTTCCTCCGAGATGCCCTGCGGGCGGTCAAACTGACCGGGAGAATCGTCATGCTCCTAAACGACCAAGCCGCTATCGGAGAGTTCGAGGCCGAATGCTCGCGCCATGGGTTCAGGCTGGCGAAGGTCGCGACGAAACACATGTTCTTTGAGGACCTGTCAGTGTACGAAGCGTCTGCCTTGTAGCGGAGAGCAAGACCAAGGCCTCTACTCGCCTAGCAAGAGAGTTTAGGGAGGCAGTCTGCCCTCGCAGGCAAGTCGCGTCAGAGGGACCCCACCTTCATGTTCGAATTCACAACCCTTGAAGCCGTGGATGACAATCGGGGGAGCCTAGGGTCAATGGAGCTCCCAAAAGATTAGGGGAGGCTGGTTCAGAAGTGGCATTCTCAAGAATGGGAATTGTACTGTCGCGTTAAATAGGGAGGTACTACCCTAACGTATTCGGGAGCATGCTAAGGCAAGTCTCGTTGGAAGTCAGAGCGGAGAACAAGCTGCAAGAAGCGGCAAGAGAGTTCGGAACCAAGATCAACGTCGTAGACTGCAAGCCGTTCAACAAGAAGGGGATGACCCTGCTCCTTGAAATGAAGGGTGAATCCGAAGCTGTAAGGAAGACTGTCTCAGCAATCCGAAAGCAGGAAGGAGTCAGGCAGGCCGTGGAAGGGGATGACGGTGGTGAAACGCTTCCATTGTTGCTGGTGCTTGACAGACCCAGCATCTGCCGGGCATCGAGCGACTCTGCGATAATCTGTCTAGACTGTCCGCTCAACGCTGAGGACCAGCCCGCCTCGTGGCGGTTCATCGTGAGGAGGACCAACGACCTGAGACAAATTCTGTCCAAACTGAGTCAGAACGGCGTCGAGACGCGGATCGAAGATGTTTCGCCGCTGGATCAGAAAGCGACTCTGACGGGACGACAGAAAGAGATCATTGCGACAGCCGTTGCGCAGGGGTACTTCGAATTCCCCAGGAAGATCAGTCTGACCAACCTCAGCCAACTCGTGGGAGTCAAGCCCTCCACCCTGAGTGAGATTCTCCGTAGCGCGGAGCGGCGCATCATGGAGAACGCGGTCGGCGTTCCCTTCCCAGAAGACTAGCCCGCGTCGTGTGTTTCTAGGTCAACCGCTGGTCGAACCTCCCACCAAAGGCTCAAAGGGCTACTAGCCATTCCGTACTGCAGATTCTGCGGTTAGAGACACGTCAGAGGACAGACTCATCATCCTTGGCTCGCCGCTGACCCGTGGTGAGGGGATCGCCCGCGATAGGAACGAAATGAATCTGGGCGTCAGACTCAAGACCGTCGAGAAGAGTCTGAACGAACCTTAACCATCAAACGATTCCACACTGCGCCCAGATTCTTGTCTATCGACAGAAGACTCTCCAGAACCCCCGGCCAGGATTCCCCCTGTAGGGAGCTTAGTATTCTGAGCGAATCCTGACGCTAGGAAACTCCTGTCAATCGTGGCGGGACCGTTTCTGACAAAGAGAGAGGAATGCGGAACTTTCAGTACGGATTATGGCTTCACAATCGTCATAAGGGCAACTCGCGCTAACTGCATCCTATGCTCAAGGAAGAAGTTCCCTGCAAACACTGCAGAGACAATCTCCATCGCATCTGCGATACGCCGACGCCAATACCAACCATTCTAGCTTTTGTGCGCGGACCGAAGAAATCGTTGCCTGAGACTTTTACCTGTTGCGACAGGAAGGAGTTCTGGACGCAGCCGGTTTACTAGTGGCATACCCAAACGGGTAACCGCAGAGAATCCTCAAGAGGAGAGGCCACGTAGAGAATCTGCCCGAGTCACGAACGAGTTCCTCGTCTTCCTCGGGGAGGCTTTCTCTATCGACGCGCTTCACTGCTGGGTCGAGTTTGAGCTCGCAGTTGTGAAAGTCAGCTATTGGTTACAGGTGGTGTCAGAGTCTAGAACTACAGCGTCGGGGCGCCTAGTTGAGGAACAGGCGCCCTGGCCGGGAACCTTCACTCGATAACCTACCCGGACGGCACGGTCGTGAGCATGACGTACGACGCGCAGAACAGGCTGACATCGGTGGGAAGCTACGTCACGAGCATCCTCTACTCGCCCGGGAACGACCCTTCGACTTTCTACTACGGGAACGGTGCGACCCAGAGCTTCAGCTACGACGCCCGGGACAGGCTATCCGGGACCGGCTCCACGAGCTATGGACTGGATGGGGTGGGGAACGTGGGCGCCAACGGGTACAACGGGGTGACCTACGGCTACAACGGTCTCAACGAGCTCACCGGCACGACGGGGGGCTGGCTCGGCACGACGAAGTACACCTACGACACGGCGGGCAATCTCCTGTCCATGAAGGAGAATGGAGTCACGACGACCCTCAACTATCCGACGAAAGACTACTTCAACGAACTGCAGAACACATCAGTCAACAAGGTCACCAAGACCACCTACACCTATGACAAGGACGGCAACATGATAACGAGAAACGGAACCGCGTGCCAATTCTACTACAATGACCTCGACAAGTTGACCAAGGTCGTGAAGTCGGGGCAGACGGTGGAGACGAACGTCTACGACGGGTTCGGCAGGAGGATCTCGAGGACCGTGGGCAGCGTCACCACCACCTACGCCTACATCGGGGACGAAGTACTCTACGAGCAGAACTCCACCGGAGGAACGGTCACCGGCAAGGTGCTGCACATCTACGGCGACGGCCAGGAGGTGGCCGAAGTGGTGAACGGGGTGACGTACTACCCTGTCCAGAACTACGTCGGGAGCATTGTTGCGGTCCGGACAGGCTCCGGCGCGACGAGCTTCTCGGCCAACTACTATCCGTGGGGAAGGATCAGCGTCACGAAATTCGGCTCCGAGACGCTGAAGTTCACCGAGATGCCCTACGATTCAGTCACAGGGCTGTACTTCTTCGGGACCAGGTTCTACGACCCGACGATAGGGAGGTTCATACAGCCGGACTCGTCCGCGGGTGTGCTCTCCGACCCCTTGAGCCTCAACGCATACGCGTATGCTGGGAATAATCCCGTGACATTCAGCGATCCAACGGGACACGGCTGGCTCAGCGATGCATGGAACTGGCTTCAAGGCAACTGGGAAACAGTGGCTGTAGTTGGGGGCATATCGGCAGGAGTTGCGGTGGCCTGTCTAGGGATCTTTGATTGTCCCGCGACAATCGCAGCAGGAGGATCTTACATCGCAGGGATCTTAGGGATAGGAGGAGCTGCGGCTGCAGACGAGCTGCTTCCTGAGGCCGAACTTCCTGATGATGCGTTAGTTGTAAGAGGAGGGCTCAACTCTTATATAAATAACATAAGCGAGCAGTTTACCCTACACGAATATTCTCTTCTCATTCCTCTCGCATCGCGGAGGGCGACAGAACTTGATAATCCCGTTGAGTCTTGAAGACTTATGTGTCGCTAGTTGAATAACTCAATTCAAGTGAATGAGCCGCAAGACCAAAACTGTCGCTGTAACAGTTCTAATGGCGTCAATGCTATTCTTCTTGTTTGTTCCGGTGATTCGACACGAGAGCACTCCGAGGTGCATCGGAACTACTAGTAACGTATGCATGCTACCGCCAACGAGCTACCAATCAATCACCCTAGAGTATCTGGGATACGGTGCTGCCTATTACGTGAACGGGACATACAGCCTATGGCAGAGACCTTAACACAGATCTCAATGGTCGTCTCGCTTCCCGGTCCGCAAAACCGGGTCATCGCGCGCGCTAGAATGGAGTTTCGACCCTGCCGCGCGGAAAGTCGATTTGGAGTAAGTCTCGGAGCATAGCGCGATGGAGCCTGAGGCTAGGTCCTCAGAAAAGGTTTCAAAAAAAACACTAGGAAAAGGAGAAGAACATCCGCATTTCTAGTGAGAGCCCGGGAGAACTCTTCGCTTTCTCTTGTTCCTTTGACTAATACCGGTATTAGGAACCTATGCCCCTATGCGTTCATGCGTGCAAGGCCCCCGACCTCATCTAGAGTTCGTATATTACGAATTGCGTCTCTCCAGGCCTCTTTATCTCCGTGCATCCAAATGGGTCGTTCCACGTCGTTCTCAGGTTTTGTGTTCCAACCCCGCCTCCATTGCGTTCGTACGAGTTCTTGCTTCGAAGAGTCCTACGGCTGCTTAACCTGAGGACATTGCACGCCCGAAACGAATTTTGCGGTTTCAGTTATGGGGGCGTACATCTCAATCGTTGCCCAAGTGCTATAACCTGTGTATGACCCATTCCCTGTGCCAGTCCAGCCATCGAACATTGATCCACGTAGTGGTGGTGGGTCATTAAAACAAGTCCCAAAAGCGGATATTTGCACTGACCCAGAATAGTTCCCACTTCCAGGAGACATTATGCCGGCTCCATGCGCTACCTCATTGAGGTGGAAAGTCCCGGTGATCCCGAGACGTTCACATGGGCTGGTTGCCGGGCTGTCTGCCGAGTCTCCCGAATAGGTTGCAATCCAGCCATACAGTCCGGCCTTGTTGAAGGTCCACGGGTAAGAATTCGGAACGACCCCGTCTGTAACGGGCTCTTCGGATTCGAAGTAGGAGTTCCCCGTGCAGCCCGCCCCGGTAAAGAACCTGTAGGTGACGTTACCTCCCGCCGTGCTATACGCACCCGTAAGTGTCGCAGTGTCGTAAATGGAGCTACCTGCTGGGGCAATCGATGAAGAAAGGGCAGTAGAGATGCTTGGTTCGCAACCCGTCCCTGGATTTCCGGTAAGACCAAAGTACTGAGACATTACTTGTGTGTCAGGATTGAGCATACAGAAGTAGATGACGTTTGAGTCCTCAGAAGTAGGAGCCCAGCTTGGAGGAGGGTCCTCGGTGACGTTCAAGTTCGAGCGATAATGTATTACTCCTCTGGCAGAAGTGAAGTTAGCGTTATACACGATGCCTCCGTATTTGATACCACAGAAGCAAGCGTTCGAGTTAATCCAAATCCAAGGCCCGGGATACCCCGAGGGTATCGGCATCGTGACCTGCATCGAGGCTCCGTTCGAACCTTTCCCTGAATAAACCACCGACACTATCCGGTTATCCAGGTTCGGGCCTGAGGTTGTCTCACGGATTGTCCAATTAGCTCCCGCCCCAAGAATTCCCGTGATGGCTCGGCACCCACTGGTCGGATAATCCTCCCTCCAGGCCGAGGCCCATGTCACCATCCAATACACCTCTGTGGAGAACTGAATGCACCCTCCATAATTCTTGTTAGCAAAAATGAGGGTTTGGAACCAATCCGCATAGTTCTGGAACGAGAAGGAATTCCAACCATCTGGGTTGTACTGCAAGCTGACTGTGTTTGCCTGATTATATGACCAATCCAGAGGCTGAGAGAGTATGGCCGAAACGGAAGAATAGCTCATGTTGGGACAACCAGAGCAAAAGTTCTCGTCGAACTCCCCATTGTTCTTCCCCACCCAACTAGTGGCGTTAACATGAAGGATTGCGAAGGGACTTAGCAGAAAGAATGCGGCGAGCAGTAGAGCGGGAAGCTTCGAAGTCCTAACCAACTGCTTCTATCCCCACCGAAATGGTGTGTGGAGATGCTGTGCCCAAGGCTGGGAGAGACCCAGAGAGGGTTGAGAAGGGCTCTACCACCGGGTAGGTGTGAGCAGAAGCGGAGTCGTCGGTCTGAACCCAGATTGAATTCGTTGAAGATACCGTCAAAGTAATTGCAGAACCCGTCGCAATGGACTTGCCAGGATTGGAATAGTAAACGCTGAACTCGATCAGGGCCTTCTTGTCCTCGTCCGGGATGCCCGACTCGGCTATCAGGACGAGGTACCGCCTGACCCTCTCTTCGTATCCGTGGATGTCGGGGCGGGGAGCCTCCGTGTTCATGGGAGGCAAGCCCGTACCGCCTTTTAACGGCAGGGAGTCGAAGTTGAAACGTAGGCGCCCTGGCCGGGATTTTCGTCTTGGAATTTCGAACCCGGGTCACGACCGTGACAGGGTCGCATACTGACCTCTATACTACCAGGGCGTCTGAGAACCCCGTTCTTTGACAGTTATTTAATCTGCGAGGAAACGTACGACACTCCTCAGATTCTCTTGAGGAGGTTCTCAGAATGGTCGAGAGGCGTCGTGGATCGCTTGTAGGTCTTGCCACCAATCAGCTTGCCGAACTCTGTGCAGAGAGAGGGAGCCGATTCTCTTCTGCTGGCAGTCACGCATTGCGTATCCTCACTAGAGCGATCCACAAGAGTGGCTATCATGGTCCCGAGGAATATTTCGGATTTGCGTTCTATTTCACGCTGGAGGAAGAGCCTCTTCCTTTCCGTCGAGCATCCTCATGTAGTAGCGTCCCGAGGTCCTCCTGGTGTAGTAGTAGTCGTAGAGGGAAACGTGTTTCTGCTTGATGCTCATTAGATACTCGTGGATTCTTTGGGCTGCCTCTCTCCCTTTGTCCATCGCCTTTACGACTAGGCTTTCCCCGGTGACGACATCGCCTGCGGCAAAGACACCCGGCATTGACGTCTGATAATCGTCGTCGATTGCTATGGCACTCTTCGGTCCGACCTTGAGCCCAGCTTGCTTTTGGATGAAGGAGTTGGGGCCCCTCCCTATCGCCACGATTACCGAATCGCACTCCAACTCGACCTCCTCCCCCGTTGGCTCCGGACTCCTTCTGCCGCTCGCGTCCACAGCCCCGAGCTTCATGACCGTCATGGTTGCGCTGGAGAGCTTCCCGCTTGAGCCGTTGTAGGACTTCGGAGCCATCAGGAAACTCAGCCGCAGACCTTCCTCCTTCCCCTCATCAATGAGGATGGGGTCGACGGGCATCTCAACCTCGGTCCTCCTGTAGACTATCGTTACATTCCCCTCCGTCAGCCTCATGGCCGTCCTCGCGCAGTCGAGGGCGCTGTCACCTCCACCTATGACTAAGATATCCTTGCCAAGTTTGTATTTCGGATTCGCCAGATACGCGTCCACACCCCTGCTGAATACGTCCTCCAGGAATTTGTAACCATCATAGACGCCCTTCAGATCGGAACCAGGAGTGTCGAACCTGGAGACGTCTTTGGCCCCTGTGGCCAACATCACGGCGTCATATTCTGACCTAAGGTCGGCGAGGCTGACTTCTCTGCCCACCTTGATGCCTTTCTTTGCTTCGATGCCCATCCCAAGGATTCGTTCTACCTCATACTGTAGAACGTCTTTGGGCAGGTGGTAGTCAGGTATGCCGTACCAGGCCGTCCCACCGAGGAACGGTAGCTCTTCGTAGATTGTAACGGAGTGGCCATACCTCTTCAGCAGTTCAGCCGCCGCTAAGCCTGCTGGACCGCCACCTACGACAGCCACGCGCTTCCCAGTTTCCTTGGCTACGCTGGGGTCGGGCTGTCTTGACTGCGTCCGTTCCCAGTCGGCAACGAACCTCTGGATCATGCCCGAGGCGACTGGGTGCCCCTGGGTCCCAACCACGCATGCGGCTTCGCACAGGCTGTCGAGTTGAGGACAGCACCTAGCGGTCGTTCCTGGAAGAGCGTTTGTCTCCCTGACTCGGCGGTAGGCCGTCACGAAATCGCCCCTCGCCACCGCCTCGCACATACCTCTGATATCGGTCTGAACCGGGCAGATGTCTATGCAGGCGGGGTTGCCGCATGTCACACACCTGTCTGCTTCCGCCATAGTCTCCTCCATTGTGTACGGAAGCTGCACTTCTGAGAAGTTACCCTTCCTCGCCTCAGGCCTAGACTTCGGGAACGGGAACTCGACCCCTCGCTCTGTCTTGAGGGACATTGTCTCTTCTGAGTGGCCGCGTCTGTGTTCTGCTTTTAAGCAAATGAGACGATTCTCAATGTTGGAATCGAAGTTCGGAAGAGAACGGCTCTCGACCCGACGATAGCATGCGATCCTCGCAGTTCTTCCGTGGTGATTCTGGAGTGCCCCCATGACTGACCAAGACTTTTAACATCAGCAGGGCGGCTCGTCAGCTCGGCGTGAGGTAACTGGCCATGGCAAGAGTTGTGCTCGTCTCAGACACTACGCTAAATCGGCAGTACAGCAACTTCCCGCTGCTTGACTTCCTGCCATGCGCTCCTTCTGGCAAGGTTCCGAAAGTTGTCTGGGAGTTCTTGAAAGGGAAGCCACCCCCAGCAATCGGAGGCCGGGCTTCCGTTGCGCCCTACGCCCTTAGGAAGCTCGAGTCGGCACTTCTGACCCAACACAGGCCAGAAGAGATTGTGGTGGCCCAGGAGGATTACCTAGAGGAGGCGATTCGGGACGACACCGAGGTGATAGGAGTCTACACCATGGACCCGCTGGGCCTAGGGCCCTTGACGATGAGTTACTCAGCCCTGTTTTCGGACTCGTCGAAGCCGTGGGTCAGGCTGGAGTTCGAGTATCTGATGGCGAGGCTCAACAGGGCGAGGGCCGGCAAGAAGGCCAAACTCGTCGTCGGCGGTCCCGGCGTGTGGGAGCTGTCTGTCCTACCTGAGCAAATGGAGGCACTCGGAATTGACCTCGCCTTCCAGGGTGAGGCAGACGACATTGCCAACGAGCTGTTCGAGGACTTCGCGACGGGAGCCATCTACGGGAGCGAGTACTTCCAAGGGTACTCGAGCTTCGGGAACGACTTTAGGCGGAACTGGGTATCGCATTCAAGGTTCGTGACGCGCAAGCTGGGGCAGAAGCAGTTCCCCAACCTAGACGAGATACCACTGATCAAGGGCGCCACGGTGAAGGGGTTTGTCGAGGTGATGAGGGGTTGCGGAATAGGTTGTGATTTCTGCGAAGTGACACTCAGACCGCTCCGGTACTATACCCCCGAGATGGCAAAGAGTGAGGTGGCTGTCAATGTGGCGGCCGGCAACACGAACGCGTGGGTGCACAGCGACGAAATCTTCGCCTACAAGCACGAAGCGCACTTCGTTCCCAACCAGGATGCCATCGAGGAGCTCTTCAGGGCGATAATGTCCGTAGACGGGCTCGTGTCAGCCAACCCAACTCACGGGCGGATTTCAATCCCCGCAGCGTATCCAGAGCTTCCACGGGCCATCAGAAGCATCGTCAGGGCTGGCCCTGGCCACTGGATTGGAGTCCAAACGGGCCTAGAGACTGGGAGCGAAAGACTGGCGACAATCCACATGCCGAACAAGACCCTGCCGCTAAGAATCGGACCGGACGGAGGATGGCAGGAGATAGTTCTCGAGGGATTGGTGAACCTGAACAGGGCTTACTGGAGACCAGCATTCACGCTGCAGGTGGGTCAGATGGACGAGACGCCGGAGGACAACTGGGAGACTATCAGACTGGTCAACAGGATGGGCGCGTTGGAGGTGCGCGGTCGACCTGCCGAGTTCACGATCACGCCGATGCAGAACATATCTCTGGGAACAATCAAGAGCCGGAGGGTCGGTCACGTGGTGTTGGACGCCTCTCAACTAGCGGTCTATTACGCATGCTATCTACAATTGGTGAGAACCACCGCGAGGAACGCGCTGAAGGACAGCAGTGGGAATCTCTTCAAGAGAGCGGTAGTGGCCTCAGCTCTCAGCCTTGGCAGCTGGCGCCTGCTTGGGCTCATCGAGAACATATGCAAGAGGCGGGGAGTAGACTTGGAGAAGGTAAAACGGTACGGCCTGGAACAGCGAGAGAGCATCCGGGTGAACGCCAGCTGACTAAGCGAAGAATTCAATCCACAAGGGAATGTGTCGTCATTCAAACGAGCGTCGAGCCCTCATCCCGAGCGCTGTAGAGTTCGGATTGAGGATAGTCTACGGTCGTCTGGACATATCAGAGTTCTTCGAGTTTCGAATGCCGCAATTCCCTCGACCTGGGCTTTTTTCGATAAGACGAGTTCCATTCGAGTTTTTTCTGCGGGCCCGACGGGAGTCGCTGCCATACAGGTTCGATTCTTCCCCTGGTTACGAACCTCCGGGATGGTGGTAGCCCGGCTAGGATTCGCTACTAGGATGGGGTTGGAACCGAGAACTATCTTCCATCAACCTACGACGGCTTCCAATTATCTATGTCCATGTGCCACTGAAACTCGGGTCCTGCCAGTCTCCTTTGACGAACCAAACTTGTCCCTGAACAGGAGAATTTCGTGCTTCAAGCAACTGTCACCTGGAAGTACAGGACTTGGACGTGCCCCCATGCGTCCCCGCAGATCAACGTGTAGACGCCCGGAGTGAAGGGATGCAGGACACCCAGCGACACACCGCCTCCTGGGTGAAGTGTCTCCCCTGCCGTCCAGTAGCCCAGCAAGTTGAGGGATTGCGCATCTGTCCAGAACGGTGCCAGTTTGAAGGGCAACCCAGACATGGCCGGACACGACCAGAAGGTGAACTCATCGACAACCGGAAGATAGTGCGCCGAGGACAGATTCTGAAGGGTGTACAGGCCCTGGTAGAGAGCGACGCCCATGGGGTAAGTTTCTCCGCATGGCTCACCTGTAAGGTTCAGGGCTCTGTACCCGGCGTCATCAGATGGAGCATTGGCGAAGGGGAAGAGATTTGTGTCTGACATGCTGACCCTGATGGTCTCGTTCTGACGTGCAATGGTGGGGCTCACTGATGATCTGAACACGACTGCCGCCCCAACTTGGGCCGACACCGGGAAGGAAGGAAACGCAGAAACCAAGATGAGCAGTACCGTTGCCGCGACACAAAGAGCAATTACAAGCCGCCTCCGACTCCCCCGTGCGGGCCTGGGGGCCGTCCCTTCAGCATCGTATTCGTGCTGCCCTCCTTCCAGTGCCATCAGGATTCAATGTGTGAGTAGACCGAAGGAGTATAATTCTATGCTCGAGAACAGACGAAGCCGAGGTCGGAAATCACTGACGATCATTGCTTCTTTGGAGTGCTACGGAGGGCTCCTGGTCTTTGATGGCTCCTCGAAAAGCGGCAAATCGTTGCAGGGTAGTTCAAGCTGCCTCGAATCAGCCTTTGCTTGCCATTTAGAGTTTATTCTGAGCTTATTTGTCTGCGGGCCCGACGGGGCCCGTACCCGAACGAGTGCGGTATCCAATCTGGATTCCGCCTTCGTTGGCCAATGTAAGCCCGCTAGAGCGGCCTCCAGATATTAACGTTCGCAGGGATTGAATTCAAGGCCTGCATATCCTACTCATTGCTTCCCCGTACGAAGGGTGAGGAGGGGGGAAACAGGGTCGGTTCCCAAGACTTCCCGACAGGCGGGGAAGGCATGCCACTACTGTCATCATACCATCTGATCTGTATTGATGAGTATATCTTCACCCCTATCCGGGGGGGTAATGCTGTGTCTTTGGGCTTGGTGCAGAAACTCATTCGTTATCGTCTTCGCTTGCTGATTGGGAAGCCGGCGTAGGCGAAGACGGGGCCCCAAAGAGGCCTCGTGATGGGACTTGGAGTAAGTGTCTTGTTTGATGCTGATTGATGGTCCCACGCTTATGCAGTTCTAGTCTTCTACATGTAGAAACGGTACTGAGGACGGGGAACGATCTCCTCAGGAATCTGGGAGAGTACCATCCCGATGCGATCTGAGAAGGCTAAGGTCATGGGGTCTGCAGAGGCGAAATCAGCTGTGTTCCAATTCATCTTCGTCAGGCCCATAATCTCCTTACAAATCAGTTCAGGTGTCGAATCACCACGATGCTCGATGATTTCCAAGGGACGAGGGACTCTCATTCCTGGATAAGTACCGAGGTAGGGAACGAATCCACGTGTATAGAGGATGTAATCCTGGTCGCTCAACATAATTGCAGTCCCTCGGAGCGGAGGGTAAGCCCCCTTTCTGAAGAACCTGATGCCTCTGCCCTCTATGGCAACAAGGTCCTTCTGATGCACGCCGTCCATCGCCTTCAGGAAACCTTCAGATTCCTCTTTCCAGTATCTCGAACTCTTGTGAACGACAATCCTTCGGGGTCTCTGGTTCATCTGCCTTTCGTAGAGGTCAATGCTCCGTTTCATCAAATCTGTCGCCCCTTCCTCGCTGAGATGCGGAGTCTTTGATCTTGGATTATCCCAGACAAAGGGGTTTCCCCTTAACACTAGTCCTTCGCCAGTGTGTGTAAATATCTGGGCGACGCTCGTTCTCATTGCTCTGCCGTCGTTGGTCCGGTCCACATAGAACGAGACACCAATGTAACAGGTTCCCGCCTCAGCCTGTTCCATCTTCCATGGATACCCTTTGGCTTTGTAGTACAACGCCACGAAGAAGTTCCATGCCCTGGCCGAAGCTAGCTGTACTTGCCTTCCCCTCGCCCCCACTCCTGTAAAGGTACTGGGCCAAGCAAGCTGAGTTGGGATATCGTACTTCATTGATTGAGCCTTCAGAAGCCTACGGAAGTTGCTGACTGTAGGTAGGAACTCAAGACCCAGTGACTCTTCCTCTTCAAAGGGGAAGAGTGTTTGTTGGCCCGCTTTCCTGTTGGATTCGATTGTTCGTAATAGTTCTCGCTCGGCGGGCATAAGTTTGGGCCTTGCCTCTCGTGAGCCCTCTCCTACCGTCGCGCAGGCGTCGACGATCTTCTGAGGTAGTGCGCAGACAATGGCATCTAGTCTTGGCTCTCGCTCCGCAAGGTTTGCTATCTTATCACTGAAGAGGTTCACGGCTCGGATTACACGTTCGGAGAATCGTTGGGTTGAGACTACTCTGTCTACCTCTGTCTCCGTAGTGAGTTCGTTCCACGTATTAGAAGTGACGATGTCAGTTCCGAAGACGCGCAAGAAGCCTGGGAAAGGCGGGAAGAGTCGTGGGTGCGACTCAGATCCCTCTATAGGTCTGCGACAATCGCTAATCCACCGTTCGCAGAAGCCTATTGTTTCCCTATCGCCGATGATGCCAAGCTTGATCGTGGAGACGATTGGGGAGCTTATGTCTCCAATGACCAACGGGCCAAAAGCTGTCAAGCCCGCCTTCGGGTCTATGTGCCTCTTGCCTTCACCAAAGATAAGGTTCGGCTCCTTGACTAACCAGCTCCGCGCCTGCTCTCTTTCGGAATTCACGTAGACTCGCCCTCTTCAGTCTCTTCTTCGAAAGGTTCCGGCATCTCGGCGAACATTTGGTCCATGCTCAGATTATCTCCCGGTACGCCGTAGGAGAGGTTGGTCGAAACTGGTTCTGTGGAGACCTCGAGCCTTTGGCCTCCAGTGGGTATGTTCAACTCACTACCATGCCTTGCGAGGTACGCAATCCAGAATCGAACATGATACAAGTATCTTGCGTTGTACTCTCTCTTCATCCACTGCGTCGAGAGCGAGGTAATCCTCTTTGAGTCGATGGGTACAAACCCATCTTTTGTAAATGCGAAGCCAGGTTCGACCTTAAGGAACATGTCTTGAGCAATGGTGGAAAAAGAGACTTTGGCTGAGTATTGACGCCAGAAGTTGACCAGGCCTCCAGGCCCATCAAACCTTTTCGCAACTGTGCGTGCGGCCATTCTTGTACCTGGATTCCATTTCACGATGTTATTTGATATGCCGTTGGGAAGGAAAATGAAACGCTTCTTCTCTCGATCATAGAACAACCCAAGATGGCGCTTGCAATACTCCTTCAATGCGATGTTCGCTAGCTCGACCACCCAGGCCCACCGGGTTGGCTCTGTCTGCCAACTTGATACCCGGTGGACAGCCACATCATCAGATGATGCTGTTTCCAAGAGTGGACATGAGTTGTTAGTTAGATCTCCGAAGGTAAGAATTCTATGCTCCTTGATCGTAAAGGTCGGAATCATCATCTCTCCCCTTAGTTTCCTGATGATGGTAACTGCAGAGTCGGCTCGAGTCGATACTGAGTAGACGGTCTCAGGGAAAGAGAGAACGGGAAATAGGTTTGATATGAGTTGCTCCTGAATCTTGGCTGGCGCATATTCGTCTTCAGGTGGTTCCACCTGCTGGACGACCTGTCGGGTGCCGCTCTCTTTCTCAGTGGCCCCGAGATTGACCAGCGTTGACACAAGATTCCTTACAGGACCTTCGACGTACGCGCGGTCTGAGAGAATTCGCGCTCCGTCTATCATTTCGCCGTGGACTCTCTTGCCATACCTTCTCTGAGAGACAACGACTTTCGAGTACTCTCTGAGATACTCAGGATTCTGTAGGACTTGCGGACTGGCTATTACTAACTTGGCATCAGCGTCAGACTGTTGGAGCATGTTTATGTCACTAAGGAAGTGACTGCGACTATCAGACCAGATAATCTCGATATAGATAGTACTGCCTTCGATAGTTGCCGAGAAGATGTCTAGTTCATGCCCAGATGAATAATACTCTGGAACAGAGACGCCAAACCATTCGGTGAGCTTATTCGCCAATAGACGTTTGATTTCACGATGCTCAAGTGTTTCGGGTATAGGCACCGTTTATCGCCAAGTTCTAGGCGTTTGCTCCAACAGTAGGTTCGACATTTAAGCAATTTCTCGCCAACAAGGGAATCATCAGAATCGAAGAGTGGAATAAGTTTCATGAGCCTCGCAGCGAATTGTATGACGAGTTTCTTGTCCCCCTCACTCAGTATCTTCCGATTCTTCCGATTCTTGTGGATAATGGACTCGGTGTACGCCAGAGCGGCCTCCTTTCGCGCTAGGAGCAATTGGTCCTTGGTCTTTGGCGCAGTCCAGACAATGGGCAACTAGCGTTCGGAGCCTCTATGGACCTTCTTTGCATATATCCTGAATCCGTTTGGCGCGCGCACCCGCGTTTCAGATTGAAAAGAGGGACAATCAAAGCAGGCGTTAGGTAGCCCGTCCAGATTGTTCTTGAGTCTGCGTCCTACTCCCCGGATTGGCCATCCATGAAATGTAGACCTCCGCCTTCTTTCTCTGACAGGGCGTTTAGGGTTTGAACCACCGGCTGTATCATCTGCCAAGCCTCTCTGGCACGCTGCAATCTGGCGGGAGCGATGCCCGAGGCAAATTTCGCCATTGGTGTTTCCTTGTATCTCTCGACGCTCTGGAGCTCGCCCGATTCGGGCTGCATTTTCGCCATCGCTGTCATCCCAGAGTCTCGGTAGGTCATCATGGTGTTGTACTCATCAACAACCTTGACCAGATTGGAGAGAAACTCTACGCAATGCTGGGCTGATTCTACGGTCTGTACCCGGTTCCAGAGCCAAGAGACCTCCGGAACCTCATGGCGATAGGTGAAGTATTCGAATGATGCGGGTGCGAACCGGCTAAACATTGTTTCGTCAAATCGCAATGTTTTCGCCTGCATTCCGGGCGTCGGCACTGGCCTCGCGTAGAGCCCCTTCCAGACCAGAATCGAAGTGAAGAAGAGGATTGTCGTGCTCTTCCGCATGAACTCGAATGTTCTGGTCTTGAGGAAGGGGCCAGGATCGTTGGGGGGTGGAGGTTGGACCCAATCCATCCCCTTTGTCAACAGTTCCTCTGTGGCCGAGTCCAAACGGTGGCCAGGCTTCGTGGTCTCTGAAAGCAGGCTATCCCTTCGGAGCCTTCGCTTTTGATATCTCTTGATTGATTCAATTACGTCCGAGACGAGCTTGGAGTAGGTCTGCATGACAGCGGATAAGCGATAAATCGTCCTGTCGAGCTCGGAGAGCTTTTCCCTTTCGTAATCGTAGTCCTTCTTCGCCTTCTTCGCCTTCTTCTCCGTTTTCAGACGCGCCTGCAGCCACTCCACCCTCCTGACCTGAGCCAGTCTGAGTTCATTGAGTGTGGCAAGTTTCTTGACCACTCGGTCTGGAGTATCGATGTTTGGGCCTGATGTCGACACGGAGATGTAGATGCTGATTAGCGCGCCAGGAAGGTAGGCCACAATCGAATCCTGCCAGTGCACCACACCGGATTGAATGTTGATGATGCTTGTCACCGCGAAAATGATGGAAATGGGGAGGAACACAGTAAGTCCACTGCTAACAGAGTTGTATTTCTCAGCCTTGATTCGGTTCATCACACTCCTCCATCCGAGAGCCGAGGCCCAAACGATCAGGCATAGCTCGGTGACCAGGGCGAGTACTGGCGTCAGACCGGCGACTACGATGAACGAGTTAGACGCAGCCGACCACGAATATATCACAAGCGCCACCGTCACGCCCACTGGGACTGTCAACGGGGCAGCCAGTTCCTTGAGCCAGTGTCTGATTTCTTCGAACGTCTCCGGCAAAGACCCCCCATGGGACGTTACTTCCTTCGCTCTTCTTGCCAAGTTAAACGGAATGATTCCTTGCGCGAGAAGAAACAACACAATCATGGAATCCGTGATGCCTCCTCCTGTGGCCGAAACCCCCGTCAGAATGTCGAACGTGAAGACAACTCCGCTAGAGAGGAGAATGATTACCTCATCGGAATAGCGCCTGAGAAAGAAGAGTACTCCATAGTAGAAAGGCGAGGAGTTGTAGTCTTTGGGGTCGAGATACTTCTCCGCGCTCGTCATTCTTTCATCTTTTGCACGAGATTTTGTATATAAAGTCGGAACAAGAGTCATGAGCTGGGGAACTTCGCGCCAAAGACTATCGCAGCGACTCACATCGGGCTAAGGGTCAATGAGAATGGCATCTTGCACGACCGAGGGTTCGGGCCGGAAGGGATTCGTCAGCTGTCCTTGCCCATATTTCAGGCCCACACCACTGAGAAACAGGCTTAACTATCTACCATCGCATGCGAGATCGATTACACGATTGTTCCTCGCAAAGACCTCAAGTTCGGCGGAATGGAGAGCTGTGTCATCAGTCATCAAGACGCTCGTAGAAGAGGCGACCTTCGAAGCCAGCAGCGAGGCGCTGACCTTCAGGGCGATGGACCCCTCTCACGTAGCGCTCGTCGACCTCCACTGGCCCAAGAACGCCTTCGAGAGGTACGAGTGTGACAAGCAGTTCAAGTTCAGCGTCAGGGTCGAGGACTTCGTGAAGCTGATCGGAAGAACTGAAGTGAAAGACAGTATCGAGATGACCTCGACTGAGGGGGACGCGCTGCTTCTGCGGCTGATGGACGGCTACAGGCGGGAATTCGAGATACATCTGATCGAAAGCGCGTCGGGCGCCTCACCACTGCCAAAGCTGGACTTCGATGTGAGACTGATGATGAACAAGGCCTCCTTCGAAAGGGTTCTGACTGACATCTCCGTGGTCGCAGACCAGGTGATGATAAGCTCCTCCAAGGACGGGGTCTCCTTCTCCGGAAAGAGCGACGTCGGCGGAGCAGTGGTTCAGCTCGGTAGGGATAGCGCCGAGATTCTCGAGCTGGACGTTAAGCAGGATGCTACAGGAAAATACAGCTTGAAGTACCTTCTCGACATTTCGAAGGCCATAGGAAGCGCTTCAGACGCATTAGTCATTGAGTACTCGACCAGCAAGCCCGTGAAGCTCGAGTTCAAGTTGAATGAGCAAGGGGCAAGGATCGACCAATTCTTGGCGCCGAGAGTTAGTAGCGACTGAAGGGAACCGAGGACAACCGCCGAACAGATCGCCCGCCTCCATCTACTGAAACCGAAAGAGCGACCTGCGCGCGCGCTTCCAGAACGGTATCGAGAAGAGTTATGTAAGAATTCGCCAACCGACGAGGCGGATGTAGCCGTCGTTGACATCGTTGAGATTCCTTGGTGGGGTTGGGGAAATAGGGGGCAACAAGATTCTTCTTTCAGATAAAGGGTCCAACGTCTTCCTTGACTTCGGAAAGAGTTACGCCCAAGAAGGCGAGTACTTCGACTTCCCCCTTCTTCAGCCCAGGGAACCTAGACACCTTCTGGGCCTAGGCATTCTACCGAATGTGGCAGGTCTCTACAAGGGTCAAGAGGAAGACCACGACATTGATGCAATTGTTCTCTCCCACCCGCATGGGGACCATTGGGACTACATGCGCTTCGTCAAGGACGACGTCCCGATTCATTGCGCCCCGCTGACCGCGAAAGTCATACTTGCTAGGGAGATGTCTAGTGCGGGAGGGATTTCCACTGAGTACAAGGTGGCTAACCTGACTGGCTCAAGAGGCCGCCAGATTTCAAAGACATTCGAAGAATTTGCCCCAACAAAGACACACTCTGTGGATGAAGTCCAGATCAAATCGTACGAAGTCGACCATTCCATCCCGGGATGTTACGGAATGATAGTGGAGACGAGTGCAGGAACTATAGTCTATACCGGCGACGTGAGGGTGGCTGGCCCGCGCAGGTCACTCACGGAGGAATTTGTGAAGCGAAGTGCCGCAGCCGAACCGGAGGCCCTCATAGTAGAAGGAACGAATGTGGGGGAGGCCTCGATTTCTTCAGAGGACGAGGTGAAGGACAAGGCTGAAGTCATTGTCGGCTCAACGAGTCAACTCGTGGTGGCAAGCTTCGCAGCTGGTGACACCCAGAGGATCAACACGTTCTTGACAGTCGCAAAGGAATCAGGAAGGAAGTTTGCTCTCTCGATGAAACAGGCCTTCACGCTCATGGAGCTCCAGGGCGACTCCTCTTTCGCTGGACCCAGCCTTGACGACAAGGACATCCTCATCTTCAGGAAGGACAAGAAGACTGAGAGGGAGTTTGAGAAGGAAGTAGGCGAAAGATTCGCGGACCGGATCGTCGACAGCACAGAGGTTAACCAGATGCAGGACAAGGTCATCCTGGCTGCCAGCTTGTTGGACTTCAACGAGTTGTTCGAACTGGACCCCAAACCAGGGAGCGTCTTCATCCTGTCACAGAGTGAACCCTTCAACGAGGAGATGGAGATAGATCATCGCAAGCTTGGCAACTGGTTGGACCGTTACGGCCTACCTCTCTATCAGGCGCACGCCTCGGGACACGCGAAGCCTCACGAACTGAAGTGGCTGATCAACACAATTCATCCGAAGAAGGCGTACCTTATTCACACCGAGCATCCCGTCCTCTACCAGCGATACTTGGCGGACCTTGGAATTGAGACCGTCGTCCCCACTCCGGGATCAGAGTTTGTTCTCTAGCTGTCTGGCTTCTGAACTCGTCGAGCGTTTAGGGTCAAGCTCGCGCGCACAGTGCGAACATGATTGACACCTACACTGGGCCTTCATTCTGCTAGTTCTTCGCAGATACATTTCACGTGAGCGTGTCCGTCTTCTGCCTCTCGTCTCTTTCTATTTTCTCTTCTACGGCGTGGCTGACAAACGCAGACATACCGGAGACAGCACCGGACTGGGACGTGCTCATAATCTCGCCGGACTCCAGCTTCTCTATCAATCTGGACAGGCCTTCTGAGGCATCGGTTGCGCCTAGCTTCTCCAGTATCGCTTTCTCTACAAATTCTGAAACGCTGCGCTCAGACAGGTGGTGTTTCCTCCTAAACTTGGCAGCTTGTGCGCTACCCATCTGTCCAATGTCTTTCTCCAAGTTGCATATGTTGCCTTCGTTGACTGTCTTTCCGAGTTCGGGGTCAGTTGTTCTTATCATATGCGCGCATACCGCTGCCATAACCGCTCTCGACACGCCAAAGTAATTGTGCCCAGTTGCCAAGTCAGCTCAACCATTGGAAGGTGGGTTACGGTCAGAATTAAAGGAGTTCACTGAGGCGCGCTTACTCCTGGGAACCCATGCGTTCCGTCTTAGGTAAAGGCCCGACGACAGTGTCTTCTCCCAAGAAACGCGACTGCCTCTTGCAGGTTTTGGACCACTGATTCCGGGACCCGCTTCGACAGACAATCTCATCAGGCGAGCCTCCTCCTGAGCTCTGGAACCCTGTCAATCCTCTCCCAGGTGAAATCGGGGTCTTGCCTTCCGAAATGACCGTAGCACGCCGTCTTCCTGTAAATAGGTCTCAGCAGGCCGAGTTGTCTTATCACCATACCAGGCCGCAGGTCGAAGACCTCTCGGGCAGCCTGCGTGACTTCCTCGTCGGAGCGCACTCCGGTGCCCCCGGTGTCTATCATGAACGAGACAGGCTGGGCGACCCCGATCGCATACGCGATTTGAACCTCGCACCGCGACGCGAGCCTGGCGGCGACGACGTTCTTCGCTATGTACCTCGCAACGTAGCTGCCGGAGCGGTCTACCTTGGTGGGGTCCTTCCCCGAGAAGCACCCTCCGCCATGCGAGCCGAACCCACCGTAAGTGTCCACTATGATCTTCCTTCCAGTCAGGCCCGTGTCTGCTAGTGTGCCTCCGACTACGAACCTGCCCGTCTGATTGATGTAGATGTCTGACCTGCTGTCCAGGAGGTCCGCGGGGATCGCGTTCCTGATAACGTACTCGGCGACGTCTTCGCGTAGTTTCTCCAACTCGACGCCTTCGCTGTGCTGAGCCGCGACGACCACCGAGTCCACGCGAACAGGCTTCCCATCTTCATACTGGACGCTGACTTGCGACTTCCCGTCAGGCCGGAGGTAGGGCAGGAGGCCCGACTTCCTTACCTCTGCTAATCGTTTAGTGATCTTGTGGGCGAGGGTGATAGGGAGGGGCATCAGCTCGGGCGTTTCTTCAATCGCGTACCCGAACATCACACCCTGGTCGCCGGCTCCCATCTCCCTGAGAGGCTTGTTGACGCCCAAAGCGATGTCGGGAGACTGCTCCCCTAACGAAACTAGGACCCCACACGTCCGCCAGTCTAGGCCGTCTCTCGCGTTGTCAAGACCCAAGTCCGCCAGGACACGCCTGACGGTCTGCGGTATGTTGACGCAGGCATTGGTCGAAATCTGACCTGTCACTAGGACAGATCCCTGCATGACAAGAGTCTCACAATCGACCCTCGAGTTTGCGTCATGACGGATTACCTCGTCAAGAACGGCGTCTGAAATCTGGTCCGCGACCTTGTCGGGGTGCCCTTCGGTCACGCTTTCCGAAGTGAAGAGAGTCTTTCCCAAGAACTAGGGCCTCCCCCCTGCCGCACGCCACCAACGCCTGGCCTTCTCCTCCTCTTCTCGTCGGTTGGCGTCGATGGTCTTCTTCATGTCCAACAACATAGCGCGCGTTTGTTGGCCCTTCCTGACTAGCTCGCTCCATTCTTTGGGCTTGAGCTCCTCGCAGATCCTTTCCCATTCATAGCGATACTGGTTCTTCAGGAAGCCATAGTGTACAGCGTCTGCCCAGCCTTGATAACCATCTGTGACGTGTTTCTCGAGCCGCAGAAGGTCATAGACGCGCCTCCTATGTCTTGAATTCGAGAAGCTCGCGTTTCTTATCAAGCCTCTCAGGAATGTTGACTTGGGGAAAGTCCTTCTCACCCCCACAATCCTGTCGAAGTGCCCTTCAGTAGTGGTCTCTGAAGCGGGAAGGCATATCCTTGTCATCCTTCCTCACCAGATTCGTTGTCTGCGACCCAGTCGTGGTCACCATTGCTTGCTGGACATGTTCCGCCCGTTCTTCCTTCAGGCCACCAGGAGTACGCTACCTCAACGACCACACCACAGTTGACACATCTGTATCTTTGCGATATGCTCTCACCCGCATGACCTATGCTTATCGTCATAGAATAAGGGGAGGGCTACGCAATAATGCGTAAGTATGCCTGGGCTTTCTACTCATACATGAGTGAGTCGTTTGCTTCGGACCTTCCTGACAGGCAGACTCTGGTTAACAAACTAGCAAGCCTCAAGGCGAGAAAGAGAATATCCGATTCGAAGATTGAACGGCTAATCGCGAAGGCCTCAGGAGGCCGATATACTCTTGACCAAACCACGATCTCGCGTATCTTCAACCAGACTCAATCGCCAAAGTACGAGGACTTGTGGTGGATTCAGCTCGTTCTTTTGCAACAGGCTTCCGACTTGTCTTACAGCCGGAGTCTAAGAGACCTTTGTACACCAGAAGAAGAGGTTGAGAGAGTTGGTCCAGAGAACACCATCAAAGACGCAGCACGACTCATGGCCAAGAACGGATATTCACAGCTCCCAGTTTTCGACGCCTCCAGGAATCTAAGAGGGGTGGTCACGGACGAAGCCATTATGAGGGCAATGATGTACCCACCAGAAGAGCAGTCGTCGGAAGAGTGGATTGGCGCCCTGGGCAGGATAAAGTTCGGCTACATCTTTGATTTCCAAGAAAGGAGAAGACCATTCTCGTCCAAGGGGCTGGCCGAGCTAGTATCCCCGTTTCCCTCTCACATAATAGACGAATCACTTCACGCAGTAGCCCAAGCACTTCTCTTCGATCCTGCGATAACGCTAACCGACAAAGATGGCAAGCTTGCAGGTCTGATAACTCGGTCCGATTTCCTCAAACTGCAAATCGAGGACTAATCTACCGCCCGTGCCCTTTGGAACACTCGGCGTCTCCTATGCATTATTGCATCGAAGTCCCCTTATTCTAGTAAGGACTGCATGGGGTCTGGTATGAGCAAGAACCAATTTGACGCAACCTCATCAGCTGCAGGTCAAGCTGACAACGGAAAGCGAAGCACAGGCCTCCAATTGCGCGCGCACATTTGCGCCTTCTTCTCGTGCCATGGCAGGGTAACCTTCTACGACCCATGCGAGGAGGGGTCCCGCCTCCCGCACCGGGAGGCTAACACACACGAGGAGACTTCCAAATGAAGGTTCCCGAAGTCCGGCTAACGAGCTACTGCTCGTTCTGCGCTTCTTACAAGAGGACCGAAGCGGAGGATGTCTGCTACGTCTGCGGGGACGACGTCTGCTACAGTCATGCGAGCACGCTTGGGGTCTGGAGGGAAGGCATCGTCGGGCGGCTCAGGTCCATGGGCAGGAAACCCACACCCAACCTCATGACCCTCAAACTGGTCCCAATCTGCCCAAGCTGCGCAAGAGAAGGCACACTATTCAGCGTGATGAGGAAGGTGATAGCAAGAGGACTCGAAGGGGCCGAAGGTCGCAATACTGGAGGTAACCTGGGTTGACAAACGGCCTGGCGGTGGGACTCCAATGACGGGTCGTCGTGAGAGCTCGAAACCACAAGAGAAGACTCTGCGAAAGACCGTGGTCATTCAGTGCATCGACTGCGCGAACGTTATCGGAACCGAGAAGGGTCGAACCCCTCAGGTTGAAACCAGTTGGAGTCTCTGCGGACGATGCGTCGCGAGGAGGAACGGAGTCATCGGAGCCAGGAGTTCGGATGAACTTGGCATCTACTGACTACATCGAAGATGCACCATGGGCCCATGCTCTTCAAAGACTAGACGATCTAGAAAGAGCCCCGGACGAAATGGGTGTTCGCCGAATCTACCCCGTAGGTGACGATGTCGGGGTTATCCTCGGAAATGACCTTCCAAACCCACTGGGCGGCAACCTGCTGCTCTCCAGCAGTGAGAAGGTCAAGCTTGCCGAAGAAGCATCACTCGTGATAAGCGCAAAGCTGGGGAACACGGGTCAGTTCATTCTGACCACCGAGCGGATCGTATTCAAAGCCGGTGCGCGTGTGACAGGCAGACTCCTGACCTCGATCGTTGGCGTTGGCGTTGAGAGCAACCTGCTATTCATGGGCCAATTCTGTGAGGTCCTCAAAGTATCGTATGGTCCATCGAGTAAAGATCTATTCATTCTACACAGTCGAGTCGCCAGCCATTCAACGCAGGTAGTTGCAAAGGCCATTCAAGAACTCCGAAGCCAAGCAGACCATCGAGAGAGACTGCGCTCGGCCTGCGTGCAGATTGTCTTCGACTTCTCAATGATTCGAGATTATCTGGACAAGGGAGGGCTGCTGGTGTCGGCGGTCAAATGTCCCCAGTGCGGCGGCGCCGTTGATCTTCCAAAGGAGGGCAATCTTGTGAAGTGTCGATACTGTGGTTCAGCAGTCTACGCACAAGACATCCTACAGAGGCTGAAAGAACTGGCAGGAGACTGAGACTTGTCCTCAAGTGGCAAATCAATCGGCTTCTTTCTCATATTGTTCCAGTCGGGCCTGGCAATTGCCTATTTCGGAACAACCGAATACTCTACGACTTGCGACCCAATGGAGTTTCCATGCTATTCGATTCTAATTGGCCTTGGTGCCGTGATGCTTGGCCTGTTGATCATATGGCCGTTCGCCTATCGTGCCGAAAGAGGGTTCAAGCTGCCTGGGAGACCCACGATAAGCGGGACCTTTCTGTTGTCATTCGCCGTAGCCCCTTTTCTGGCAATCCCGGTCGCAATCTCGGTCGGCAACTTCTGGGATTCCTGCTTTGCCATTGCCTTCTTCTTGGCGGCCGCGCTGTTCCCTCTTCGATACTGGTGGAATGGGGCAAAGCGGAGGTGCCCTTCCTGCAGAAGATGGTATGCGCGAGTTCTGCTGGACAGCGAGCTTCTGCACACCCGTGATTCCTGGGAGACCGTCTACGACACGGTCTACGCCAACACGACTACGGCGACCTACGATGACAAAGGCCAGCGGCACGATGCACAGTCGACCTCTTCGACGACGGTCCCACGAACCGCCAGAGTGACATATCAGAAACATCTCAACTCCTTCCAATGCGGTTTCTGTGGGTACAAGTGGTCCACGACCACGAGTTTGAGGTTCGTGCATTGAAGACTGCTTCTCGGAATAGCGACTTCAAAGTAATGGCCAGCATCATGCTTGGCCTGTCCATTGGGGGAGTGCTCTTCACCCTTCTCGGCGTTCACAGTCTGTCGTTAAATTATGGTTCAGGTTACGCCTTCAAAGTCACGAACGTCTGCCTGGAATCGTGGGACTATCCGACGCAATACTGGGACTTCAGCTTCGTCATGAAGAACACGGGGAGCGAGCCGATAACCTCCATCAGCGTGGACTTCGCGGGAAGTACACTGAGAGGCGGCCTGTGGGACCCGGACCAGTACGGGTATCAAACCTGGGAGCAATGGACTGGACCCTTGTACCCTGGGCAGGTCGTCTTCGGTGAGTGGAGGACTTCGTCACAGAACATGACGCTGCCAGGAACCTTCTTTCCCGGGGACAGCTACTCCCTTTCAGTGATTGCTACTCTTGAGAGTGGCAAATCATCTGTGTACAGTGGCTCGGCGATGGCGACTGACGACCCTCTTTCATGCCCAATCTACCAACCGTAGCGATTGTCGACCAACCACGTCCATTGGACTCCGCCTGCCCTAACCCGGAGATTGACGGACGGGAGGTGTGGTTGGCGTGCATTATCGGAATTCCACAGTAATGCGACGAGCGCGCGTGGAGCATCCTGAACTGTGGTGAAACCTGTGAGGACGACCACTGCAATTGTCAGCCACCGGATCCCCCTCTGGAGCGATATGTCATCGAATCCAAGATGGCGCGCGATAGGTTAACTAGATTCCAATCAGGGTCTGATTGAATCGAGAGTAACAAGGCGAGAAGGGGAGAAAGCCAGTGAGAATCACTACGCAGTGTCCGGGGTGTGGGACAGGTGGATTCGTAGCGGACTACGAAGAGTGGCCCCATTCTGATGCAAAGAACTGTCATAATGTCGTAAAGCTCGACGATGGACGATTTGTCTGCAAGTGCTGCCATTACATCGATTCCTTGGATGCATTCGCGAAACACCGTCCTTCGGCCCCTGCTACCCGAGCCAACGTTCCAGCGAGTCAACTAAGCCCGCGCGCAAAGCGGTTGTATCTCAAGCATCTAGAAGATGCGGAATATGCGACTCGTAACTTGGGGCTGAGCGATTCGAATCGCGTGGGGCAAATTTGCAAAGGGCGAAGAAGGCGCGAGAGAGCGAGACCCAGGTAGATTCGAGCGCTTGGTGGATGGTTGACGCTCTCGGTATTTACGTTGGGTACTATATCGCGACGAAAGCACCCGTGTCACCCTACTCCTCCTCAGTGTCCTTCTTGAGTACCCCTAATTCGTCGAGTGGTTCTTCAACAGCATTCCTGAGCTTATTCACGTCCAGTGGCCTCTCTGGCTTGGCGTCTATCCTCATCGTGATCTCGCGCCGAGAGTACAAGTCATTCCTTAATCTGGTCAGAAGATGTTGGGGAGATGAATTCTATGGAGAGAGCCTTCGATAAGCCGAATTGCTGATGTTTCAATGTTGGGTCCCGTCAGGTGGGGCCTCTTTGATGTGAGTCATTCCGCATGTTCTGCATCTCAAGTAACTTCCCATGTCAACAAAGTCATGACCCCCACGCCCCTTCCGCACGCAAGACGTGCCTGCCCGATATTTCTTGAACCTAATTTCTTCACTCGCCAAACGTCTCTGCCCTCTCAGCTGTGCGGAACATGTTTGAGTAACTCCGAGAAGTCGTAGTATTGTGACTTATCAAAAACCTCCTGGGGAACAAACGCATATCGCCACTCTTCCCCTTTGATCTTGGACACCTCGCTACACCAGTTCCTTATTGCGGCGTCCTTCTTGTCGGTATCCTCGTAGAACCTGCCCTTCGTCTCGATAATCCAGTTGACAAGCTTCTTCTCGACCTTCTGCACCGCGACGAAGTCAGGATAGTATAGCCGAATTGCGCCCTTGGAGCTCAGGTAGTCGATTTTGAACCCGGCATTCCTTTCTGCCAATGACGCGAACCTATCGATGTCCTTTGAGTGGTCGAGGAACTCTGCGAACTTTGCCTCGAAGTCGTTGTAGCAGGCAACGAAGTTGAAGATTGTATGCTTAGCCTCGATGTGGGGCCTTCTCCACACGAATATAGGGACCTTCGAGAGAATTACGCCTTCTTGCTTCAACTTCATGGGGTTTCTAATCACTGACGCTTGCCCAAGGGCTTTCGCTACTATGGATATGATGGCGCTTGCTATGTCGGGGTCAGCAAGCCTCCTTCTTACGGACTCGACATTGGGGTCCACTTCTTTCTCAAAGCAGATCTCGCTGACGTACGTCTTGACGATGGGATAAACTGCAGAGAAATCGCTCCCAACGAGTTTGGCCCTTTTGATGACCTCGCTGGTAATGTGAGATAATAGCTCTGCGGCAGTAGGTATAACCGTCGGTGTGATCTGGATAGTTCCCAGGTAGACCTTCGGTGTTACAGTTTCGACTGTTATGATCAGTTTTTGTAGGTCGATGACAAGTTGAGAGGCCTTCAGCGATTCTATCTTCAGCGGGTCAACTTCGGATAACTGCCTGTAGTCCCTAGAGTAGAGGAGTTCGGTCTGGGGGATTTCTACGTCATAAGCAAGTTTGGATTTAATCGGCTCGATATGGATGGGCAGTGGAGGAGGAGTCGTGAAAGTACTGATACCGACACCTTCCTGCTCCAGTTCTCTGACGAAGTCCTCAAAGGCTTCGGTCCCGATAACCTCGAGGCTCTGTCTTGTTTCCGGGCCGATTCCAGACATCAGGCGAAGACCTCTTCCTATCGCTTGCTCGGGGAGGATTTGCGCCTTGGCAGTGAAAGGCCTCAGCCCGAGGCTGATGGTTACGTTCTGGACGTCCCACCCCTCTCTGAGCATGAGGACGCTCACAACTACCTTGATCTTGTTCCTAGGGAGGTCGATTTCTCTGGCCTTCACCCTTAGGTCTTCGAGGTCGCTCTTTCTGACTTGGCCCTCGTTGTCCGTATGAATCACTAGCACCTCATCGAGTCTGATTCCGGGTAGGGTCTTCACAAGATCTGCTAGGCTGTCCGCGAACGCATTCTTTTCTGCCATGATGAAGAGAACTGGTTTTTTCCCCAGCTTGCCGTAGAGTTTGGCATGTTGTTTCCACCTTTCAAGTGCAGCGTCGATCCAGGGACGGTAGACGCTTGTGACATTGTCTTGAGTGACTCTTTCAGGATCTTTCTTCTTGACAGTGTGAAGAATGATGGGAGTCTTGACGATGGTGTCTTCGACAGCCTCTGCCAGGGGATAGTCCACAATAATCCAGGGGAAGAAGGTGCCGTTCTGGTCTTTTGGGGTAGCGGAGAAGTCCAGCCAGAGCTTCAACCCGCCCGGAATTGAGCGGTGCAGAGTCATCAATGTCTTGTGCCAGGCGAGTTCCTCGTCGTGGACGTGGTGGGCCTCGTCGTTCATCACAATCAAGTTTTGCAAATTCCTGACGTGATGAAGTACTGACAGCGTGGTCTTCTCGACGGTCTTCTGCGCAGGTCTTCCTAGAAGGGCCTGGACAGCATTCTCAGGACTCCACCTGTCGACATCCTTCGACTCGTAGAGTTGCTGGATGTTTTGGAGGAAGAGGTTCCCCGAAGGGTTCGGAATCCCGGAGTCCCCGCGAGTGGTTACTTTCAGGTTCCACTGACCCCTGAGGTAGGGCGGGATCATCGGGAGGTCCATGAAGATAGAGCCGTCCAGAAAGTCCCTTTCCAAGCGCTCCAGGACGATGACGTTCGGAGCAACCAGAAGGAAGTTGTCCGCCAGGTTCGTCTTCCCCTCCATGAGGCGGTTGAAGTAGGACCATACCATCACTAGGGCCATCACGACTGTCTTCCCCGAGCCAGTGGCCATCTTGACAGCGTAGCGGACGAGGTTTGCTTCCGGGAGGTCCTGGGTTCCCACCGCCTTCAGCTCAGGGAAGTACCTCCTGATTGACCTCTTCCCGTCGGGGGTCTCGAAGAACACATCGTCAGAAAGGAGGGACTCCTGGGTCAGTGTGGCGTATTTCCTAATCAAGGGGATGACGTCTGTGAACCCCTCGACCTCGACGAGGTAGGCAATCGTCTCTATGGCTTCTCTCTGGGCGAAGTAGTACTGAAATGGTCTCCCGTCCACCTCGTGGTCCTCCTCGAACCAGAATGAGAAGAGCTCTCTCGTAGTCTCAGTAGCGCCTTCATAGCTCCTGAGCCTCCATTTCTTGACGGCGACCCGAAGCTTGTCTACCAGTAGCATCTTGCTGGGTCGGCGGCCCTGGACTGCCTTGTAACCCTCGCCTTTCTTGACGAGATACGAGTCTGGTTCTATGCTAGGCCCTCGGTCTGGGTTGAAGGGGAGGTCCCTATCGTAGGGGATTACTGACCCTGGCATCCTAGACCTCTACTTCCAGGAGCTTCGAGCTGTCGATCCCGAATATGTCGACAACCTTGACTAGCACTTGGTGCTTCCCATGCTTCTCGTACTCGTGACTGGTTGACTTTAACTCCAGCTTTGGATTGTCCTGGGTTCGATAGGCCTGCCAGCTGTTGAGAAAGGTATCGTTCTTGAAGTCGAAGTCAACAGCCCAATAATCTATGAGGTCGGACCAATGCCTAATCTTCTCTCTGACGTCGTCCCTGATTAGATCACTGCTGGGTATTCCGAAATCCTGTAGTTCTACCTGAACAGATGTCCTCCTGACCGTTGCTTTGACTTGGACATATGCGAGGTCGAAGAAGTGGACATCCTCCTTTGAGACTTGGGGGTCCATGACGTCGCTGGGGATTTGCTTTAGAAGCACCTTCACGCCCTTTTTCCTAGCCTCAGTCTCGATTAGATCATGAATCCCCATCTCCCACTCCCAACCGAGAACGTGAAGTTCGGGCTGCTTCGCCGAAATGCACTCATCGACGGCACCCATTACTTCGCCAATCGTTACTGGCGCATCGACCGAACCGACATGAACAAGGGCCCCTCCTCTTCTCCCGTGGACACTTTGAAAACCCGAAATCGGTTGAGCATCATAGAGTCTCAAGATGAAAGCCAGATATTCGTAAATCAATGACTGGCCTTGCTTCCCGGCGAAGCTGAGTCCTTGCCACACTTGCCGTTCATACTTGCCCAAGTTCAGAATCTCAAAGGGGCGGCAATCCTGTATGTCGAGTAGTCGCTTTCTTGTAGTGTGGATGGCGAACCTGCTCAGGTCACATCCAATCCATCTCCTTCCCAACTTCTCAGCTACTGCGAGAGTCGTACCCGCGCCACAGAAGAAGTCCGCAACCAGGTCCCCAGTATTGGAAGAGGCGCTGATTATGCGGTCAAGAAGAGCTTCTGGTTTCTGAGTGGGGAAGCCGAGTCTCTCCTTAGATTGGGGAGGAATCGGGGGTATGTCAGTCCAGACGTCCTGAATGTCCGCTCCTTCCAGGTCATCTTCGTACTGGATGAACAGAGGCGTCCCGCCTTCCTTCTTAGGCCAGAACACTCTGCCTATCTCATCCAGCTTGTCCAGAGCGGCCTGGACGTCTGGAAGTGGTTGGGTGCCCAACTTGGACCTCATGTACCCTGGAATTGCCCAATGTCGTCCAATCTTTGTTGGGTTAGTTCCACGCCAAGGCTTGCCTGAGGATCCGCCACGAAGTCCTGACCCGGTTAGCAATGTGAGCCGATATTTCTTGCCATTCTTAGGATCTGTGAACTTGAAGAAGTTCTTTCGATAGCTTTCAGAATAAGCGATTTTCTTGGGGTGCCAAGTGTATCTGTCGGACTTCGAATAGAATAGGATTGTATCGTGTACCGGCCCCATTCTTTCCGCGCCTCCATGAGCGAAAGTTCTCTTCCAGACGACTTCGTTAACATAACTCTCTCTTCCTAGGACTTCGTCCATCATCACCTTCACGTAGTGACTCACGTTCTCGTCCAAGTGAACGTAGATTGAACCGGTTGGCGAAAGCAATTCCCTCATCAGCAGCATGCGATCGTACATCATGTCCAGGTAAGACGAAGTGCCCTTTGCCCACGTGTCTCTGTACGTCCACACTTCAATTGCTGACGGTTCCTTGACAATTTCGTCGTCGCCCACTGTCACCTGATGTGCGAAATCATCACCCGTGTTGAATGGGGGATCGATGTAAATCAAGTCAACTTTGCCGGCGAGGGATGAAAGAAGTGAGGACATGACGTACTTATTGTCTCCCCAAATCAATTTGTTCTTCCAACTGGCCCCCTTCATGCTTCCTCCCGCCCATACATCGAACAAGTTGCCCTGGGACCCTAAGCTTCCTGATTCCCTCGTCGCCCTCGTTTCGTTGACCGCCTCGATTATCTGTAGTGGGAGATTCCACCTAGATACATTGCGTATCTGACCCTTGTCGTCGAATTTTCCTGGCCAGACCACTTGCGCATCCTTGACCTCGACTTTAGCCATTCAACTCAGCCCCTCGGAGACACCTCTTCAAGTGTCTGAATTTGAACTTAATAGTCCCCTGCCCGTCGCAGTAGGTCCTGAAGTCGCACTCTTTGCAAACTGTCGAAGTCGGAGGGGACCCAACGCTGAAGTCCTCGGAACGGATGGACCTGACTACCTGGTCGAAGTGATCTCCCGCCCGCTGGATGTTCCGCTCGTCCACAGGGAACTGCATCAATGCAGCTCTCCTCGACTTCTCCCCGGTCCAGTAGATGTAGAGTCTCTCGGGGTTCTTCCCATGCCTCTCCTTCAGAATATGCGAATAGAGGCAGAGTTGCTTGTAGTACCTCTCCGTCAGCGGATCGTCTAGCTTTGGTCTCCTCTGAGTCTTGAAGTCTAGGACCTCGAGCTTCCCGTCCTTTCCCATGATCAGGTCAATCTTCCCGGTCAATATGTAGTCCGACTTCTCGACAGACACGTCCACCTCCGTCTCAACCACGCGATGCAACTCTGCCATGTTATT
This sequence comes from Nitrososphaerales archaeon, assembly GCA_050011215.1. Classification (GTDB taxonomy): domain Archaea; phylum Thermoproteota; class Nitrososphaeria; order Nitrososphaerales; family Gagatemarchaeaceae; genus UBA183. The sequence continues at coordinate 2,293 of JBEKJM010000009.1, read as the reverse complement.
CTGGTAGTATCTCAACACATGGTTCAAGGCAGCCTGCTTGCGCGTGAACGACAGGGGGCGCATTCCTGCAAGAAGCAGGCTCTGGTAGTTTGATTCGAACCACTGAGTTGATATCGCCGAAGGCGTAATCTCCCCGAACTTACCCTCGACGGCCCTACGATGGATGTCCTCGATTGTTTGGTGGACCAATGTCCCAAAAGTCATTGTAGCCGACCTGGATGGCGAGAACGCATACTCCTGATAGAGCTGGTACTGCCTCGGGCAGACTTCGAAGACATTGATGTGAGACGTCAGGCTGTAGGATTTCTTTGGTATGAACTGCTTCCTGGCCTTGAACTTCAGCGTCTCGAGGATAGCCTTCTCTACATAGGGCCACTGAGGGAGGCCCTGCCAGATTGGATCAAAATACTCCCTGGGCTGCTCGCTGGCAGTTAGGATCAGAAGCTTGGCAGCCCTAGAGAAGGCCACGTAGTACTGTCGCATTGTGTCGAAGAGGGAAATCCTCTCTTCTGGTTCGAAGGGGGCCCTATGGTAGAACGCGGAGAGGTCCCTATCAATCTGTTTCGCGCTCCGCTTGTTGACGCTCAAGGACCCAACTGCGACAACAGGGAACTCTAGGCCCTTAGACTGGTGGACCGTCATAACCTGAACGTACCCTTGAGGTATTGGGTTGTACGGGTCCTCGTAGTCGTCTATCCCGTTGTCAAGGAGTAGCTTGATGAAGCTAACAAAGAGCTTCTTGTTAATCCAGTCCTTGTTTCTGGCTGTCACCAGCTTGACGTGATAATAGTTCTGGAACTCAGTCAAGAGTTGGGAGAAGGTGGCCAGGTTCCTCGCCCTGTTCTCGTTCTTCATATACGAGGCGAAGGGCTCGAAGGCGAGGAGCTCGTAGAAGTAGTCCGAGATTGTCATGTCAAGGCTCTCCCCGGCCTTCAGGCTCTGGATGTCTCCGTTCCTGTCCTGGATGTACTTGGTCAGCAGAGGACTTGATTGAGAGTACGGTCCGAGTCTCGAGATTCCGTCGTTGACGTAGTTGACCATGTTCTGGAAGCTGAATGATGTCAGCTCCTTCATTTCGTTGTAAAACCCGAAAATCACAGCGTAGCATCCAATCATCTCGCGGACTTCATCGTTCTCGAAGTATGCCCTCGCCCTGGGTGCGAAGTAGGGGATCCCCAACTCTTCTAGCGCTTGTAGGTAATGTCCGCTGTGCTCAAGCCTGACACTGTGGAGAAGGAGGGCAACCTGGCTGTAGTCCTGGATGATTCGCTCGTCCTTGAGATATTTCACCAGGTTCGCAAACCTCTGGGCCTCGTCCTTCTGAGACGTCCCCCAGATTGAGAAGACGGCCGGGTAGTCTGGGAATTCTCCAGTAGGGTCGGGACGAATTCTCTTCTCGAACCTATAGTCGACCTTGCCGTCCTCGCTCTTCCAGTCGGCACCATCCATGAACCTGTTGTACGAATCGATGATCTTCTCGTGTGACCGGTAGTTGACATCAAGGACAATCTGCTTGCTGTTTGCGAAGTGAGTTTGGAATTCGAGGATGTTTCTGACTGTGGCTCCACGGAACCTGTAAAGAGACTGGTCCTCGTCTCCCACGATGCAGAGGTTGTTCGCTGGCTGAGCGAGCTTGAATAGGATCTGCTCCTGGATATAGTTGGTGTCCTGGTACTCGTCTACTAAGATGTACTTGAGATTCCGCCGTATCTTCTCCTGTAGCTGAGGCTGTGCCAGCAAGTCGAAGAACAGCTTCTGTTGATGGGGAAAGTCTATCCTATTCGCCGCGTACAATTCACTCTCGTACTTCTCGAATACTTGCCCGAGTAGGTTGAGGAATTCACTGGGTGATACTTTGAGCTCCCTCGGGTCGATTAGCTCTTCCACTATTTTGTTAAGGTAAGGTGTCAGACCTCTAATCGTGGTCCACTTGTATTCCCATCGGCCAAAATATAGTCCATTCAGTTTCGTTTCTTCAGGAACGATCTTGGAGAAGTGCTCGTTGAGGAAGAGCGATTGGGTCAGTTCGTCGAGCGTTTCATAGTTCCTCTTGATTGGAGAGTTGTTTACATATTTCCTAACGAATTCATCGCACATTGAATGAATAGTCCCCACACGCATCTCGTACAAAGGACCGCTGTAGCCGAACAGCCTAGCGTATTCATTCAGACGGTCCCTGAGCTCGAACGCAGCCTTCTCGGTGAAAGTTGTTACCAGTATCTCATTCGGCGAAGCCTTACCCGTCAGGAGAAGGTACAGTGTCCGGAGAACGAGGACGAGCGTCTTTCCGGAC
>JBEKJM010000008.1:0-49002 GCA_050011215.1 Nitrososphaerales archaeon | reverse complement strand
CCAACCATGACCGGCTATAAGCCTGCCCTCTAATCGATCACTCTCGTTCCCTCAAGAGGCTGGCATTCAACCATTCGGGGATTGTCCCCATATTCCTTCTTCGCCCCTACGAGGCGCATCCCTATTCAGAACCCGGGGATTGCCTCATGGTAACTTCCAAGGAGAAAGCTCCTCGTAGGTCACGTTCCTCTTGAGCATCCAGTACGCGTACGACACGAGCTTCCTCGCCACCGCTATCAGGGCCTTCCTCTCTCCCCTCTTGTGGCTCAGCCTGGTGTAGAACTCCCTCAGATGCTCGTCCTTCCTCACGGCGACCCTGGCGCACTCCACCAAGTTTCTACGGAGCCACTTGTCGCCCTTCTTCGTTATGTGGCCCAGGTGCGTCACGTCCGCCGACTCGTCGAGCCAGGGTACGAGGCCGAGGTAGGCGCAGGCATGCTTCGAGTCGGGGAAGCGGTCCACGTCGTCCAACGCGCATGCGAGGAAGAGCGCGGTGTACGGTGCCACTCCAGGGAGGGTATCGATGAGCCTCGCCCTCTGGTCCCTCGATACGATGCCCAGTATCTGACGGTCCAGCCTTTCTATCACCGACTCGACCAGCTCGAGCTCGTCGAGCCTGATGTCAATCTCCTGCAGCCGAAGCTCCCTCAGCTTCTTCCTCCCCTCGTCGCTGAACGGTCTCTCCACCTCGATGCCCCTCCTCTTGAGGAGCCACCTCATCGTACCCCTGAGCTCGCCACCCCTCAATCCGTAGGTCACCCTGTCGTTTATCACGAAGAGCTTCTCTCTCGTCTCCTCATCCCGCATGTGTGCCATGGGGAGGAAGTTGGTTCTGAGCAGCTCTCCTAATGTCTTCGCATCCTCCCTGTCGTTCTTCTTCCCGGACCCCGAGATCAGGCGCAGCCTGCTCGGATTGGCGACCGAGACTGTGCAGTCCTGGATCGTCGACAGCTTGTCGTATATCGGATGGATGAAGCCTACCGACTCGACCGCTACGCGCTTCTCTCCCGGCAGGGACGAGAGGAACCTGCCGTCAAAGACAGCCACCTGCGACTCCTTCTCATGAACATCGACCCCGACGTACAGTGTGCCATAGTTGCTCATACTCCTCTTGACCGGACCCTTCCTCATTAATGCCGGTCATAGGGTCAGAACCTCTCCTTCGTTTCATCAGGCTTTTATCCACGGAACCAGTCTCCCGACCGCATTGACCGAAGAAGAGGCCGAGTTCACGAGCTGGTGGAAGGCTCTAGCCGAGAACCCGGACTACTACACCAACACAGAGCAGGGCCAGAAGGAGTTGGCCGAGATGATTCGCAAGGAGTCGGAGAGACTCCTCGAAGAGATAGGCAGGTCGGTCAAGAGGACGAAGGAGATAATCTGGCTGTCGCGCTTCTGCAGAGCCTGCGACCACTACAGGGAGGAGGGCCGCAGGATGAACTGCGACCGCTGGAAGGTCCGCATAGTGAAGCCATTCCACGGCCGCCCAATCTGGGCCAGCATTCCTTCCCGGAAAGGAGACGGTGAGAAGGAGCTGGTCGTGAAGAGCATAGACTGGGACGCGAAGTGGAAGGAGATTTCTGAGAGGGTCATCGAGATGTCCATCGACATGGTGAACGGCGGCTTCCCCTACTTCTGCTACAAGAGCAAGTAAGGACTCGATGTCAGTCCTGTGGGGCAGCATTCCATCATACGGCAGTGCGAAGACATTCGTGAAAGCATCGGACGCATTCTCTTGACCATCGAGGAATACCCGTTACTGTGCCCAGCAGAAAGATCTGAACTAATCGACAGCGGTGGCATCGAGTTTCCTCGATGGCCGTGCCGACTTTCGGACTAGATTGTGAGGAAGATGAGCACGAGTAATACTATGATGACAACTAGCAAGATTGCCACGATATGGGCGGCACCCCGCCTTCGGGTCAGGAGCTTGCCTGGCGCATCAGTTAGAGAGCAGATGAGCGCGGCAAAGATTCTGAGGCTAGTTCCGGGGGCTTGAAGCAGTGTCTTGGCAGACAACGGCCTAACCGACCAATCCGTCAAGCTTTGCCTGTGCTTCGTTAAGGATCTTGGCGGCTACCTTGGCCTTCTCTTCACTCATTTCAGGAAATGCCGTCATCGTGGTTTGGAACAACTTTCGACCAGCTCTCATCATCTTGAGCTTCTCTTCAGGCATCTTCTTTTGGAAGGCCAAGAGCCTCTTGAGCGTTTGCTGCCCATTCGCTAAGAACTTCTTTCCCGCGTCGTTGATTCTGTAGATCTTCTTGCCGCCTTCCTCCTGCGACGAGTTCACAAGACCCTCGTCTTCAAGCCATTGCAACGTAGGGTAGACCATACCTGCGCTCGGTGCATACATGCCCCCAAACATCTCGGAGATCTCCTTGAGAACCTCGTATCCATGCATAGGCCTTTCATCCAGAACCTTCAGCACTATGACTCTAGCGTCGCCTCGCTGCATCCACCTGTGCCGGCGCATCCATGGGCTTCCGAACATCATAGAACTATCATGATATAACATGATATATCATGATATATAGTTTGCGGGCAACAGATGTCGCATAGCTTGGAGCCGCTTTTTGCTCTAGATATTGCAGAGTCTGGAAGGCTTCAGTGGAAGGCTCCTCTGAGGCGAAAGAGATTCACCCATCGAAGGAGTCGTACGACGAGCCGGAGGCTAAGCGCCTCAGCCGTGTTAACAGCGAACTGACGGAGCCGAATACTGATCAATAGCGCTGGATTCTTCTAGGACTGCGTTCGAGACGGGGGCTCTCCAAAGTCTAAGTCTTATATCGCAATGGAATGCGCCCGAGATTGCCTGGCCGCGGTGGTGTAGTCGCGTGGCGGAAGCCACCGGCACAGCTTGGTCAACATAGGAGGCTGTGGAGCACCGCGCAGTCACCTTTAGATCGTGGGTTCAAATCCCACCCGCGGCCTTCCCAATCGACTCCACTTTCACGCTTAATAGAGAACCTCGTCTGGGCTCATCGAGTAAGAATTGGTCTCCCGTCCGAGCTGCGGTAAAGAGGTCTCCCCTCAAGCAGTTTCCTGTCCCAGTTGTGGACATTCACTTCAAGCACAAACAGTCCCGCCGCCGGCCAAATCGACGGGGGTGACGTCTCCCAAGAATCTGGCATACTACTCCATCATCTGCGGGGTGGGAGCCCTACTGGTAATCCCCTTTCCCTTGGGAGTCATCGGTTCAGTCCTCGGAGTATTGGCAATGAGGAGGGGTGAGGTCAGGCTGGGCTCAATCGGTCTTCTCCTCTCCGTCATCTTCGGCATTGTCTTCGGCCTGTTTGGTGCCTTCCTGTCCTAGCGACGGCCTGAGAATCCCGTAGCGCCATGAAGACAGAACGTTCATTCCCACACCGTTAAGACAGCCTGTCCAAATCCGGCCCCATCAATCTCGTTGCATTGGACATCGACAGATGTGGCCAAATGATCTTGAGTTAGTCTGCCTCTAGATTCCGCAGAAGACCTAACCGAGAGAATCGCAAAAGGGCGGGCATGGCTGTTGAAGAGAAGAAGGGAGTTCAGGTCTTCCTCATCATGCTCAAAGACGTTGACCTCCAGAAGGCCTACGATATCGGAAACGAAGTGGTGGTGAGGAACGGTGGCATCTTCCACAGTCTGAATGTGTTCTCCCTCACAGGCAATCCACCCAGAGACAAACAGAGCACGTCTTTCCTCATCGATTCCAGTAGAATCGGGTTGGTTGTCGAAGAAACGGCGAAGGGGCTGGGGCTCTCACCCAGTGGCGACCTACTTGTTCAAGCATTCCCGTCCACGCAGTTCGTTCCTCGGTCTCGTCCACCCCAGACCGCGAGCTAGTTCGCTGCTTTTCCCCCGCCTCGGCACAATTGGCCTATCACGATTGGGCCGAATCGAAGGGCCCAATATCCGAGAGTTCTACAGAAGGGCCTTCTTGACGGCCTCGAAGTCCGGCAGGGTCCCCGGCTCAGGCGCGATCCACTTGAAGGTGATCTTCCCCTGTCCGTCCACCACGAAGATGACCCGGTTGGCGCAGACGTACCCTTCGACCCCTCCCAGGTTGTTCCAGACGACGCCATACCTCTTTACAACCTCACGTTGAAAGTCGCAGAGCAGGGGGAAGGCCAGCCCGTTCTTTTCCGCGAACGCCTTCTGGGCGAACGGGGCGTCGACCGAGATGCCCACCACGGTGCCTTTCATCTTTCCCAGCTCGTGGTACATGTCCCGGAACGTGCACATTTCCTGGGTGCAGGGCCCAGTGAAGGCGCCGGGGAAGAAGGCAAAGATTGTTTTGCCCCCCTTAGTCAAGAACTCCGAACTCTTCCGCATCTTCTTGTCATAGTCATAGAGTGCGAAATCCGGAGCCTTGTCTCCAACTTCTAGCATTGTGACTGGCAGAAGCGGTCGCTGGCGTTTAAATTCTACGGAAGGATCTTCTCCCGCTTCGTCAGCTTCCCGAGCGAGAGGTGGAAGAAGACGGCGGCGACGAGCGACGCGACGGCCAACCCGCCTTCGACCCCCCACGACCTGCGTCCCAAGGACCAACAGCGAAGGAACCCAGGCACCAGAAACACGACTCCCATTGGCCATTTCGAGCTGACGTCGGTCAGGGCGAGCAAGCGCTGTCCGTCCTGTCGAGGACCGCCGAAGCTTCTATCTACGTCAATCTTCTCCCATATATTCGATGATGCCTAGGAGCGTTCCACTCACGGCCCCCGAGGCGCAGCGCTACAGCAGGCACCTTGTCCTGCCCGAAGTGGGGCCCGAAGGCCAGCGGAGGCTCAAGGGCTCCTCAGTAATCGTGGTCGGGGTGGGCGGGCTCGGGGCCCCCGCGGTCGTTTACCTTGCGGCGGCTGGCGTCGGGAGGGTCGCGCTGGTCGACTACGACACTGTGAAGATGTCGAACCTCCAGAGGCAGTTCCTGTTCGGGGAGACCGACGTCGGGCGGAAGAAGGTCGAAGTCGCATCCGAGAGGCTCCGCCAGGTCAACCCGAACGTCGAAGTCGTAGTTCACGACATGAAACTGGATTCGGGGAACGCGCTGGCGGTCATCCGGAACTACGACGTGGTGATTGACGCGACCGACAATCTGCCGAGCCGATACTTGATTAACGACGCCAGCGTCCTCCTCGGCAAGCCAGACGTCTACGCCAGCGCCCTCGGGTTCGACGGGCAGGCCTCGGTCTTCTTCGCTCTCCTGGGGCCGTGCTACAGGTGTCTGAGCCCCCGCCCTCCCCCGCCGGAGTCGGTGCAGTCGTGCGAGGACGCGGGTGTCCTCGGGGTCCTTCCGGGTGTGATGGGAGGGATCCAGGCAGTCCAGGCCATCCACATCTTGCTGGGAACGGGTTCGCCCCTCATCGGCCGGCTGCTGGTCTTCAACGGGCTGGACACCGCCTTCGACGAGGTCAGAATCAAGAAGGATCCGACCTGCAGGGTCTGCGGGCCCAACCCCGATATCACCGGGCTCATCGACTATGAGGAGTTCTGCGGGCTGAAGGGCAAGGCGAGGTCCGTCGAGTTCGACGTCACCGCGCCGGTGCTGAATGCAACGATCGAGGGAGGGAAGAAAGTCGTCCTCGTAGATGTAAGAGAGCCGAACGAATACGAGTTCTGTCATCTCGAGGGAGCGAGGCTGCTGCCGCTCGGGCAGCTCCCAGCGAGGATGGGTGAGCTGGACAAAGGGGAGGAGATCGTGGTCTACTGCCACGTGGGGGTCAGGAGCACGCAGGCGGTCTCGCTCCTGAGAAGGGCGGGGTTCTCCAACGTCAGGAACCTGCAGGGCGGAATAGACGCCTGGGCACGAGAGGTAGACCTCCAGATGCCTAGGTACTGAGGCGAAAGCATCGGAAAAGCCAGCCCTTTATATATAGGGACGGTGGTTGGTAAATCGAAATACCCGGCTATTTCGATTACGTGATTACAAGTGTCCAAGAGTACTAACTTCTCGCGGCTCCTGAAGCAGGAAAGGAGTTCGGACAAATGCCCACGGTGCGGCAAGAGTCGCATGGTCATCGACGGCTCGGGGTCGGAACTCTGCTGCAGCGCCTGCGGGCTGGTAGTCAAGGAGAAAATCGTGGACGTGGGCCCAGAATGGAGGTCCTTCTCCGGCGACGAAAAGGGTGACCGCAGCAGGACCGGAATCCCCACATCGATCGCCATCCACGACATGGGACTGGCCACGGTGATAGGGGCTGTCAACAAAGACGCGTCGGGCAAGTCGCTGTCCGGGTCTATGAGGTCCACAGTTGAGAGGCTGAGGACGTGGGACCGCAGGAGCCAGGCACACGAGTCCTCGGACAGGAACCTGCGGCAGGCGTTCAGCGAGCTGCGAAGGTTCTCGGACAAGCTTACGGTATCAGAGGCAGTTACGGAGAAGGCCGCCTACTACTACAGGAAGGCCCTCGAGAGGAACCTGGTCAGGGGGAGGTCAATCACGGCCATAATAGCGGCGTCGCTCTACGCTGCCTGCAGGGACGGGGAGATCCCGAGGACCCTAAAGGACGTGGCGGCGGTGAGCAACGTCAAGAAGAAGGACCTCGCGAGGTCGTACAGGCTCCTGCACAGGGAGATGGACTTCAAGATGCCCGTGGCCGAGGCGGGCAGGTGCGTGTCGGTGATTGCCTCCAGGGCGAAGATGTCTGAAACCACGCAGAGGAGGGCGCGCGAGATCCTGCTCAGGGCCAAGCAGACAGGGATTTCTGCCGGCAAGGATCCGATGGGGCTGGCCGCATCGGCCCTCTACGTCGCCTGCACGCTAGAAGGCAACGAGAAGACGCAGAAGGACGTCGCGGAAGCCGCGGGAGTGACCGAGGTCACAATCAGGAACAGGTACAAGGGTCTCAGAGAGGCCCTCGGAATCTGAGACTCGACTCCAAGGCATCAAGAAAAGGTCGATTGGCGCGCTCACCACCATGAGCTGGTAACTCGGGTCCGAACCTCGGCCCCATGCATCTGTCACGGAAGGTTGAGCCTGGTGGTCGTCTCATTGCCTGCGTTGATGGCGATGCCTTCTCGATGGATTCATCACGACGATGTCGAACAATATGCGCCTGTAGTTTATCATCAGGGTTCTCGCAAAGAACTGACCGTTGACGACCATCTCACGCAGATCGTGTTCGTTCCTTTCGTTCAGACCGAACCTCTCGAACGACAGACAATCTTCAAGGTATGGCCTGAGCTTGAAGACCTCGGGGTCCACCACGACCTCCCTGGGTATGGACTCCTTCTTCGATGAAAGGAGCATGTCGTTCAACGCTTCTCTGGCCGCTCCATAGTTCTTCCATGCTTCCTCGATAAAACCGAGAAAGAACCCGTTCGCGACTAGATTCGAGGCAAACGAGCCACTGCCGTCCTCAGCATACCCCTTGAGGAGATGCGCCTTGATGTTGAGCTCGTTCGAGCTGTCGAAGTCATACAGCAGTCGACGAGCGACACCCTCCGCTTCCGATTTGTAAGCGTGGTTGAGTGAATCACCAAAAGCACCGCTGGCCAGGAGAAACCTCGCCATTTCGTAGTCGCCTGAGATCAGGGCGCTGGAGATCATGTGCGAAAAGTCGGGTTCGTAGGGGATTTCGCTCATCAAGAGCCCCTTCCAGGTGGCCTTGCGGGTGTGACGGTCGATCGCCCCGATATCGACGAGCCAGTCCTCTGCGAAGGCAACCTCGCGATGGTCTACCTTCGACATGAACTCCAGCTCAGAGAGTTTGAGGCCATACTTGGACATGAGAAGCACCAAGTCGAATGGGGTCTCTGTCTCGAGGGCCTTGCGCACCGGAGTCGGGTTGACCTTCTTTGGTATGGGCGTGTCAGTAAGGATGACGGCCCGACCTGGCTTGAAGCGACCGATTCTGCCCACCATCTGCAGGAGGGAGTTGTTGTCTATCTTCATGTAGTGGAGCGTCTTCTGACCGAGCCTGTCCTTGCCGTCGATCACGTCGTTGAATATCAGCACGTTGTCGACGTAGATATTCACCGAGGAAGCGATTACGTTCGTCGCGAAGATCCTCAGATTCTTGTCGAGCTCGGCCCTCTGCTGGATCCTGTTGATCTCAGAGCCTTCAAGGCCTCCATGAATGTAGACTCCGCCATAGCTGCTGGCGTACCTTTCGACCAGGCGCCTCGTGGGGAGAAAGACCAGCCACGATTCGTCCCTGGGCTGCGTGTAGAGATAGCGCGAAAGGGTCTTGAACATCTCATCGAGGTCGTCTACGAGCTCCACCTCGAGCGCGACCGGATACCTTCGACCGCTCATCGAGTAGAGCTTGGAGATGCCGAGGAACGACAGGAACTCCTTTGGGTCTATTGTGGCACTCATGATCCGGAACAGGTTCCTGGCTCTGGCTTCCTCCCTCTTTGCGAGCGACAGGCACAGCTCAAGCTGGGAGGACATCTGGTGGCTCTCATCGAAGTAGATCGATGAATCGGAGATCGAGTTGTCGGCCAGCATCCTGAGCAGGACGCCGTCCGTGACTATCCTGATCTTGCCGCCGACATTGATCTTGGTGTCCTTCGTGATGACCGCCAGCTCGTTCTTCAGCTCCGGATGAAGCGCCTGAAGCGAGTAGAACAGGGCGTTGCACGCCGCCCTTGACGGCTCGCGGATGACGATCTGCCTGTCCCTGCCGCATGATTCAAATTCGTGTATCGGGGTGACGGTGCTCTTTCCTGTCCCGACATCGCCGATGATCACGAAATGGTCAGAGAAGTCTATGGAGTCGAGGATTGAAAAGATCGGAAGGCTCGGCTCTGCCACTTTGCCGACCGTTTCTCTGGCTCGTCGCTTTCCTTCTTCCTCCGGGCCAACCGGCCCTTCAGAGCTGCGGACGCTGAATTCGCCGTTGGCCAAACGAAGCTCACGAGCCCTCTAAGACGACTCCTCGGAAGGGGAGAGATAAACACAGTCTATGAGAGATGCCAGTCGTAGGCCTGCGTATCTGTACGCAATCAGGTGCGAGGACCAGCGACAGGACTCGCCGACACCAAGCACACCTTGGAGTGTCGCAAGGGTTCTTTTTAACGAGAGAAAGCGAGGCGGCGCAAACCCGGGCACATGCACTATCACATCATCCTAACGAAGGAATGCAATCTCTTCTGCAGCTACTGCGGCGGAGGAAGCGAGACTCCTCCCAAGGAGATCCAGTATTCGATTGCAGACCTGAAGTCTTTCCTGTCCCGGGACAGCGACCCGGTCGTAGAATTCTATGGAGGGGAACCCCTCCTCCGCATCAGGGCCATGGAGGAAATCATGGATGCGATCCCGGGGCGGTTCGTCGTCCAGACGAACGGCCTGTTCCTGGACAGGATCGAGCCGCAGTACCTGGCGAGGCTCCACTCCATCCTGGTCTCGCTCGACGGGACGAAGGAAGTCACGGACAGAGAACGGGGAAGGGGTGTGTACGACCGCGTTACGCACAACCTGGGGCTCATCCGGGACAGGGGCTTTCGCGGCGACCTCGTGGCTAGGATGACGGTGGTGCAGGGCACCGACATCTGCGAGAACGTCCACCATCTCCTGCGAACGGGGCTCTTCGACCACGTTCACTGGCAACTCAGTTTCAGCATGTTCTGGGAGGCCGGGGAGGACACAGAGCCGGGGATTGTGGAGTGGATCGCCGCGTACAACTCCAGCATTTCTTCGCTCGTAGATTCGTGGGTGGAAGAAATGTCGCGCTCGCACCGCGTCGGCGGAATGGTCCCGTTCATCGGCGTGATGGATTCGCTGCTCTCCGGCAAGAAGTCGCTCCTGCGATGCGGCTCGGGGATCAACTTCTTCGCGGTCATGCCAGACGGCAGAATCTCCGCATGTCCAGTATCCATCGATTTTGATTTCTCGGTCGTCGGCTCGATATTCGGCAACACCCCGAATTCACTCCGCGACATCGTCACGGTCGGCGAGCCATGCACGTCCTGCGACATACTCGACATATGCGGCGGCAGGTGCCTCTTCGTCAACAAGTCGCAGGACCTGCTCCGAGAGAACGGGTACTCCCTCATCTGCTCAACGGTGAGGCATCTCGTGAGGGAGTTGCAGGACGCCTTGCCGCGGGTTCAGGCACTCATCGCTGACGGGTCAGTAAGCAGGTCGGATTTTGAGTATCCTGAGCTCAACAACGGCTGCGAGATCATCCCGTGATTCTCGCTCTAGGTGAGCCTGGAACTCGAGCGAACGGAAGAGCACGATGATGAGCTCGTCTAATCGCGCAAATGAGACGAAGGTATTGGTTCGGCCTACTGAACGAATCTCATCTCGGAGTCTTTGCGAACGTGGCCGCCGTCAGGAAGCCCAGGTCAGTGGCCCGGTAGTACTTCCGTCTCGATTCACCTGAAACTGGCTCCACGAGGCCCTGCGCGCAAAGTTCAGCGAGGGCGCGGCTGACGTGGCTCACGTGTTTGTTCTCAATGGAGGCTAGCTCGGATGGTGTCCTCGGGCCTCTCAAGACATCCTCTAGAACATGACTCCGGACCTCACTCCTGGAGACGAACGAGACGACCCGCCCGAATCCGTTCAGCGACATCCGGTCTAGTATAAGGTAGTCCGCCTTTATTTTAGGGTTGTTACCATATGCGTAACCTGACCGGAAACAGCACTCGCATGAAGTGGGGAGGCGTCCAGGTCATTGCCTGGGGTTGCTTCTCCTAGGGTTTCAGCGTGTTTCCTCCGCTGACCACCGCAACGCTCTGTCCCTTGAGGTCGATCTTCCTGAAGGCGGCCAATGATGCGACCCCTGACATTTCGACCTGGAGGCCGTGCTCTCTGTAGAATGCCTTTCGCTCGTCTTCCATTTCCTTGTCCGTCACGTCCACGGCCTCGCCCCGCGTTGCCCTTATCCCCACCATTGCCTGGTCGCCGTACGTCGGATAGCCGACGGCTATCGCGCCTGCCTCAGTGAGCGGCTTCTGATACTTCACCTTCCCATTCTTCCTGAAGGCGGCAACGAGCGGGTCGGTCAGCGACGCCTGCACCGCTATCAGGCGCGGCAGTCTGCGCACCAGCCCGAGCCTGATGAGCTCCGTCAGGGCCTTGTAAGACGCGCTGAACAGGGTGGCGTTGCCCACCGGGATGAGGATGTTCCTTACGCTCGGAAGCTCAGCCATTATCTCGTATACCAGCGTCTTCTGACCCTCCTTCCTGTAGCCGTAGTCTCCCGTCAGGAATGCTTCCTTTCTCTTCGCATAGCCGATTGCCCTTCTTTGCGCTTCGGTGAAATCGCCTTCGACCCTTATGATGTTGGCATCCCTGGTGTCCTGGATGTTCCTGATCTTGAGCCAGTTGGCGTTCTTGCTCACGAAGATCGTTGCGCGTATCCCGCCCAGCTTCGCGTAGTAGGCGACCGAGTAGGCCATGTTGCCGGTGGACGCGCAGACGACCTCGTCGTACCCGTACTCGAGCGCCTTCGCTATCTCGACCACCGAACCCCTGTCCTTGAACGACTTGGTCGGGTTCTCCATTTCGAGCTTCATGAAGAGGTCCTGCTGGGTTGCGGAAAGCAATGTAGTGTTTCCAAGCTTGTAGTGCTTGTACTCGCCCTCGGGAAGAAGCGCCTCATAGCTCCAGAAATCCTTCCTCAGGGTCCCCATGTCCGCAACACCGGAATAGACGACTTCTAGGATGCCGCCGCACTTGTCGCAGAGCTGCCTCGGGAAGAACATGGAGTACTGCTTCCCGCACGCGAAGCATTTCAGGACGTACCGCATACCAGACCATGCTCGGTCGACTGATTTAACATCGAATGACCTTTCTGGCCAAGTCGTCCTCCGGGTCTGTGAACCCGAATCTCTCACACGGTCAGAATTCGCAATGACTGCGAGCTTCGATGTCTCGTACCAGCTTGCCTGCTCCGCGCAGGTTCTTGACCGCCTCTTGGACGGGTGTCCTCGCGCTGGGCTTATCCCTCTGGACCTCGACGGGAGGAATGGAGTACCGGCTGCGCCTCTGCAAGGCGCACGGCTCCCAGAAGTAACCAATGCCGCGGCGTCCGCGGCAAACCCCCTTCGAACCGTCGAGGGTTCTCTACGTCGCCGCGAACTCCCTGTTCCATGCCTCGCAGACCAGATGGGCGAGGTAGAAGAACGAAGGGCCCATAGGCCTGTGTTGCGGGATCGGCTTGCAAACCACCTTGTACAGCTTGATTACATTCCTGCTCCTGTCGTCGTACTCCGGCGACTCCACTATCAGCCCGAGGTCAATGAAGCGCCTTAGAACGCCCCTGTAGAAGTTTGTCCTGGAGAACTTGCAGGGTTCGCCTGTCTGAAGCCCGAAGGCGAACTCGCTCATCACTCTTATGCTAGGGTGACAACGAGCGAGGGGAGGGCAGTTTAGTTGGTCAGGATTGCCGTCGACATAGGCGGGACTTTCACCGATGCCATCGCGTTTGACGCGGAGAGCGGGGCCGTGCGTCTTGCCAAGGTCTCGAGCACGCCCAAAGACCCGCAGACGGCCTTTGGCGAGTCTCTCGCGCGCATCTGGAAACAGGGAGTGCGCCCGGAAGAAGTCAAGAATCTCGTCCACGTCACGACCATGGCGAGCAACCAGCTCCTCGGGCAGATGAGGCTGGAGCTCCCGAGGTGCGCCCTGGTCACCACAAAGGGATTCAGGGACGTTCTGGAGATAGGGAGGCAGAACAGACAGGAAGTCTACAACCTCTTCTTCGAGAGGCCGAGGCAGCTCGTCCCGCGCCGTTGGAGGTTCGAGGTCGATGAAAGGGTCGACTCCGAGGGCAGGGTCCTCAAGAGAGCCAAGGAAAGTGAGCTCCGAATTCTCGCGAAGGAACTAAAACGAGAGAGAATCGAATGCGTCGCGGTCTGCTTCCTCAACAGCTTCGCAAACGGGAGCAACGAAACGAAGACGAAGGTCGCCCTCGAGAGGGAGGGGCTGAACGTCCACGCCTCCTCACAGGTCGACCCCGAGTTCAGGGAATACGAGCGAGCGAGCACAACGGTCGTGAACGCGCTGCTCTCACCTCTGTTCTCCCGCTATTTGTCTGAGATCGAGGAACGCCTTAGGAGTGAAGGGATTACTGCGCCGCTTCAGGTCCTGACGTCAGCTGGGGGACTCGTGAAAGGATGGCAAGCCGCGCAGAAGCCGATCATCTCGATCGAGTCGGGCCCCGCAGCCGGGGTCATCGCGACCGCGGAAGTCGCAAAGGCTCTAGGGCTGCGGAAGGTGATCAGCTTCGACATGGGCGGCACGACAGCAAAGGCGGGGACGGTCGTCGATGGGGAAGTGGGCATGGTCCCGGAGATCGAGGTCGGAGGCAGATCAAACAGGGGGAGGACGGTGAAGGGGAGCGGCTACCCAGTCAGGGTTCCAGGGGTTGACCTCGCGGAGGTGAGCGCCGGAGGCGGGACTATCATAAGCGCCGACTCTGCAGGGGGAGTCATTGTCGGTCCGACCAGTGCTGGGGCCGACCCGGGGCCAGCGTGCTACGGGAAGGGAGGATCCTTGCCCACGCTGACCGACGCGAATCTCCTCTTGGGGAGATTGGGGAGCTCTCTACTCGGAGGGACCTTCAAGCTAGACCGCGAAGCCGCGCGGCGCGCCCTGAGCGAGGTCGGGGAAAGGACTAGGCTCGACTCATTCGTCCTCGCGGCTTCGGCTGTCAGCATAATCAACACCCAGATGGCAAAGGCGATTGAAATAGTGACTGTGGAGCGGGGGCTCGACCCCCGCGGTTTCTCCCTGGTCGCATTCGGCGGAGCCGGACCAATGCACGCCGCTGAGGTCGCGGAGCTGGTCGGGGTCGAGAGCGTCATCGTCCCGCCTGTCCCAGGCCTCTTCAGCGCCCTGGGGATGCTGATGACCGGGAATAGGTACGACGAGGTGGTGCCCAAAGTCGGGCTGCTTCAGGACCTGGCGAGCGATATCGAACCCTCTTTCCTGACAATGGAGGAGACTCTCCTCGAGAGGCTGTCTCCGGCCCGGGGAGGGGAGATGAGGTTCGAGAGGAGCGTGGACCTCCGCTACTATCGGCAGGGGTATGAGATCAACGTGAAAGCGTCTCGACCGTTCGACCCCGAAGCGGCCCTTGCGGCGTTCCGGCGTAAACACATGCAGATCTACAATTTCGTGCACGAAGGGAAACAGGTCGAAACGGTCGCCCTAAGGCTGACGGCTACGACGCGCAGACCCGACCTCGAGATCGGAAAGATCTCGTCTCCTTCCGGAGCCGGCTCCTCCAGCCGGAGGGCATGCAGGTTTGGAGGGGTTCCCCGCACCGTCCGCGTCTGTCAGAGAAGCGCCCTCGGGAGGATTCATGACCTTGACGGGCCGGCGATAATAGAGGAATACGACTCGACCACCGTGATTCCACCGGGCTGGAAACTCCAATCGGTGAACTCCGGGTGCCTCGTGCTCGGGAGGAGCCGCCGATGAGCGAGGACAGAATCCAGGCCGAAGTAACCAAGCACTCCCTCGTGTACATCTCTGAGGAAATGGCCGTCCTGCTGAGGAAGTCGGCCTTCTCTCCGAACATAAGAGAGCGGGCGGACCACAGCTGCGCGCTCCTCGACGCCCAAGGGAGGACGATCGGACAGGCGGAGCAGATACCAGTACACGTCGGTTCCCTTCCGTTCGGGCTGAAGAACACCCTTGCGTACCTCGAAAGACACGGCATCCCGCAGAAGGAGGGCGACATATACGTGGTCAATGACCCGTACATATCTGGGACTCACCTGAACGATGTGACTCTGATAGAGCCAGTCTATCTCCATTCCGAAGTCGTGGGGTACGTGGCGAACAAGGCCCATCACGTGGACGTGGGAGGAAGGGTGCCAGGGAGCATCTCCCCGGACGCGACGGAACTATACCAAGAAGGGCTGATCATGGAGCCGGTCAAGCTCTTCGATAGAGGAAAGGAGAACAGGGATGTGATGACTCTCATGAAGAGCAATTCCCGTCAGCCTGACACCACGGAGGGAGACCTGAGGGCGCAGATCGCCGCAAACCGTCTTGGGGAGAAGAGGTTCCTGGAACTCGTCACGAGGGTGGGGGAGTCCCGCTTCCACTCGGTCGTCGAATCAATAATGGACCACACAGAAGAGCTGACGAAGCACGAATTCGCTAGCATACCGAGGGGGAGGTGGTCGGGCGAGGACTTCCTCGAGCTTGGCAGCGGTCTTCTTTCGATAAGGGCCACGGTCAGATTCACGGAAAAGGGGGTGAACGTGAACTTCGATGGAACGGCTCGCCAAGTGGAGGCACCGTTGAACGCCGTGCTGGGGGTGACGAGAGCGGCGGTGTCGTACGCGGTCAAGTCCCTTCTCTCCGTCGATGTGCAGCTAAACGACGGTTTCGACCGCACAATCGAAGTCGTGGCGCAGCCCGGGTCGATTGTGAACCCCACAAGGCCCGCGCCGGTCGCTGCTGGGAACTTGGAGACCAGCCAGAGGATCGCGGACGTCTTCTACAGGGCGATGGCGAAGGCCCTCCCCGACCGGATACCGGCCGCCTCACACGGTAGCATGAACAACCTGATGATGGGAGGGATCGATCCCAGGACGGGCGAGTCGTGGGCCTTCTACGAGACGATCGGGGGTGGCTCGGGAGGGAGGCCCAGCTCGGATGGAGTGGATGGGGTGCAGGTGAACATGACGAACACGATGAACACCCCGATCGAGGTCATGGAGCACTACTACCCGCTGTCTTTCAGCGAGTATTCGCTGCGCGACGGGACCGGCGGACGGGGCATGTGGAGAGGCGGCCTTGGGATAACTCGGTCCTTCACCGCCAAGGCGCGTGTTAAGACCACTATCCTCGGCGACCGGGCGAGGATTAGGCCGTGGGGCCTCCGCGGCGGAGAGGGCGGGGGATGCTCCAGGTACAGCGTGAAACGCGCGGACGGAACGGTCTCGCGCCTTCCCTCCAAGCACACCCTCGTCCTCGAAGAGGGAGACACGCTGTCGATCGAGACGGCGGGGGGAGGAGGGTATGGTCGTCGGGGGCTGAGGTCCAAAGAGGCGAGGAGCCGGGACAGGGAGTACGGCTACGTCTGACAGTGCCTTGCAGAGGTAAGCCTGGGCATTCGCGGTTGTGTCTTCGTAACCGCTTCGACTGCCATTCTCGAGGAAAGATCGAATCTAGCGGTAACGTGTTTCTCGTGGAACGAGGCGCGCCATTCGCTCTCGCCCAGCAGGTCAGAAACAACCTGCACGGAAGCGACGTCCACGTGTCTGTACTCACCGAGGGCAAAGAGCGCCGACGTCTCCATGTTGACTCCGACCGCGCCCAAACTGCGGAACTTCGCCACCTTCGACGGGGTCTCCCGGTAGGGGGCATCGGTCGTCCAGACGCCGCCTACGATGTAGGGAACCCCGTTCGCAGCTAAAACCGATTCGAGCGTCCGCGTAAGGCTTCTGGACGACGGGAACACCTTGGGCGCTCTGAAGTAACGGCTTGAAGTCCCTTCGTCAACGAACGCCCTGTCGACAACTACGACATCCCCCGCCTCGGTCTTGGGAGTGATTCCACCGCAGAAGCCGACCTCGACTACTGACCGTGCGCCTGCGGCTATCAGCTCTTCAAGCATCATGACCGAACCCGGGGAACCAACGTACGAATGAAGTACGGCGACTGGTACATTCCTGACCCTGCCTATCGCGAGTCTATTGTCGTAGTACCAGTTGGCGTATCGACCCCTAACACGCTTCTTAATCTTGCCAAAGGTGGCCTTGTCGAATGTGGCTACCAGACCGGGTGGAACCCTGATTTCGCTTTCGGGCAGGTTGTTTCTCCTAGATAGGTACAGGCGAAAGGCCTCAGGTGAGAATACCGATGGTTCCGACACCTTAACCACGTCTGCCAAGAAATGGGAATTTTATAACGATTGAATGGCGGTGGGTAGCCCTTCACGCTCTTCTCAGTCTGATCCATTGGTGGTTTGCGGATTAGCCACACAGAGGAGGAGATAGCCAGAGGTCCCCTGAATGGAATCCGAAACCTCGAATCTCCCAGTTGCCACCAGCTTTTCTTTCATCTGCTCCAACCCCACGAACACCAGATGTCTCCTCATGACCGAGTTCTCGAGGAACGAGAGCAACCTGCCGGTTCCTCGGCTTGGTTCAACATCAAGAATCAGGAGGCGCCCTCCTTTCTTCAGCACTCTGGCAAACTCCCGGAGGGCCGAGTCAAGGTCGCTGAAGTGGTGCGCGGCCATGGTCGTGTACGCCTTGTCAAAGAAGGAGTCCTCGAACGGCATCTTCTCCGATCCGCCCACATAGCACTTCAGCTGAGGAATTGCTCTTCTCATGGACGCAACGCGTTTCTCGTCGGGTTCGAGTGTGTAGACTTCCGCTCCTGCTGCCTCTTCCAGCACCCGCTTCGCGACCTTTCCCTTCCCCGCGCCGACGTCTAGGATTCTGTCGCCCGGAACCGGTGAGAGCATCTTCATGAACAATTCCCAGTTCGACCCGGAATTCAGCCAAGACAAGGTTCCCTGTCCCCTACCCGCGAGTGCCTGACGAATTGGAACTCTTTTATGCGAAGTGGTCCGCGCGGCGACGTATGAAATTCGGGCTGCAGCATCCGAATTACACGTTCGACGGGGAGAACGGTAAGGTCTTCGACACGCTCAGCGCGAGAGCCCGCAGCGCCGAGGAGGGTGGTTTTGACAGCTTCTGGGTGATGGACCACTTCATCCAGATACCGATGGTCGGGACGACCGACCAGCCGATGCTCGAAGGGTGGAGCACGATCTCCTCGCTCATCGGAGTCACAAAGAAGATCCGGCTCGGGACGCTCGTGACTGGAAACATCTACCGGAATCCCGCCTTGCTCGCCAAGATGGGGGCCACGGTGGACGTGTTGAGCGGCGGAAGGCTCTTCATGGGGGTGGGCGCCGGATGGTTCGAGAAGGAAGCTGAGGCCTACGGCATTCCGCACTACGATGTCCCCGAGAGGCTCAGGAGGCTGGGGGAGGCCCTCCAGATCATAAGGGGGATGTGGTCCAGCGACGGGTTCTCTTTCGAAGGCAAGTACTACAGGGTGAGCGACGCCTTCTGCGTTCCGAAGCCCGTGCAGAAGCCGCATCCTCCGATTCTGATAGGGGGAGGCGGAGAGAAGGTGACTCTCAGGCTCGTCGCGAGGTACGGGGACGCGTGCAACCTGACGGGAGGCGCGGAGATGATCAGGCACAAGCTCGAAGTGTTGAGGGAGCACTGCAGGGCCGTCGGGAGAGACTATGACGAGATACTGAAGACCAAGCTGGGTCATCTCGTCATCGCGAGAGACGCGCAGGAAGCCAGGTCCATAGCGGAAGGGGAGGGTCACACCCCAGAGAGGCTGAGTGACTACGTCATCTACGGCACCCCGGATCGCGTGAAGCAGAGCATAGAGGAACTCGCAGCCGCGGGAGTCGAGTATCTCATTCTCAACATCCACGCAAGGAAGGAAGAAGCGATGCTTAGACTCTTTGCCGAAGAGGTCGTCGGCTCAATCTCCTGAGCGACAAACTGAACGCCCTGGCCAGGCGCAACGGAGGCCTAAGGGGAACCGACGAATCAGGGGGTCTCCGGCTTCGCGGCCGCCTTCTTTTTCTTCGAGCGCTTCTTGATGGGCGCTTCGACCTTCTCCACGACTTTCTTCTCCACCTTCTCTACCCCCTTCCCCGCCTTCTTTGCTTCCTTCTCTACCTCCTTCCCTGCTTTCTCTATCTCCTTCCCCGCCTTGCGGACCTCCTTTTCGACCGCCATCTCTATCTTCCGGACCTCGCCTTCGACCCTTTCTTCTGTCGTCTTCTTCGTTTGAGGAGACCATTTCTTGAGCGAGGCCACGTTGTCCTCGAGGGTGCTCCTCCTCCTGTCGTCGACGAGGAGACCCCACCTCCTGACCAGCCCAAAGTTCAATCCAGCCTGTGCGACCTCCCCCAGCGAGTATCCCCTTGCCTGCCTCTGCATCATGCGCCCGCTATGCCTCACTTCTACAATGGCGGTGGGAGGAGCACCAGTGGGCTTCGAAGCCTTCTCCTTCACGATGCGCTTCGATTCCGCTTCCTTCTTCCCACTGACCTTCTTCTTCCTGGAAGGCGCACTCAAGTCAGGTTCCTCCAGCTTCTGCCCGTTAAAATCGTTCCTACTCGGCCAGAAAGAGAGACAATCCGGTACGGCCGTTTTTCGTTGTCCTCCATCATCCAGTTGTGCTCTTTGTCATCCAACATTCAGCACTTATTAGGTGCGGCTCGAACGCAACGTCAGCTCATAGATTGGCATCCTACCACAAGCGAACCGAAGTGAAGGAAGAGACGAAGGGGCACAACCACTCGTTCAAGGAGAAGTGCGGCCCGCACTGCCCCCGGAACGAGCACTACAAGGGGCCGGTCCGGAAGTCGGGTTTTCCGTTCCGGAAGAAGCGGTAGTGCCTGTCAGAGGCATGTCAGACCGCGGCCTCTCGCAATTACACATTTGAGCCATTGGGATGAATGAATATCGTCGAGGGCATCGTCGGATCAAAGTCCTAACCTTGTCGGTATGTTTTCGAACGAACCCAAGTGAGGTTGTTAGTCCATTCAAACCAACAAAAGTCACAGGCCGGGTCCTGTCATCTGGTGCGCGCACCCGTATGCTAATCGAACGAACTGTCGTCTGCTAGCAGCCGTGCGGCCTCGCCAGACCAGCCTACCGTTAAATATCAACTCGACGCCCATCACGTGCCGTGCGCGCGACCCGGGCGCTGGGGCTGGGCTCTGCCGTCGTTGGGCTCGCTCTGCTGCTCTTCACCTTCGCGGAGGGATTCTCCGTCTTCCAGACCTACAGGAATGCTACACCGACCAGCGACCTCGCAGGGTCCATGGGAACGTTGCTCTTTGCCGCGATTCAGGCGCTCTTCTTGGGGATGATGGGCTGGGTGGGCTCCCTGCTGATGTTGAGAGGCCTAGACTTCGAAAAGGTCGAGAGAGGGGTGGGGGTCGTCACCTTCAAGGTAGACAAGGGGGTGGGAATCGTGACCCCGCAGCCCGAACCAGAAACCAAGGGCTCTTGAAGCGCGAACCTTCGATTCTGGCCAGCTCGCTCCGGTCCGTGGCGCTCGTCATCACCCTGGTGTCGATTGTCACTCTCTCCACGTTTGGATACTCGGCCTATGCTGACGTGTCGAATGTCATCAGCATCGTAGGCGGCGGCCTGCCGACCGCCTCAATCACCGCGGAGACGGTCGTCCAGGGCTCAGCCGCAACCGTCTACCTAAACGTGACCCTGGCGAACAAGGGTCTCTACCCAATTTCCCTCTCCCTGACGTGTCTCCCCCCAGGTGGGAGCAGGATAACCTGCAACTCTCCATCGATCATGTTCTTGCCCGGGCAATCCCGAACGTTACACTTCGTGATGACGGTTGAGAACTACTCGCAAATCATTGCAGGAAACATACACGTTGACGGGCAGGTGGTAGTCGCCCTGGAGCCCTTTGCCTCGATCACCGTGGCCGTCGACTTGGGAAATCTCGTGGCGCGGGGGGAAGGTTAGAGTTGTTCGAAGAGCGGCCAGTCACATGGAGGACACGAATCTCTCGCGCCATCACGGAATTTGTAATCAATCTGATTCTCTGGGTGATCATCCCCTCTTTCCTCTTGGGTCTCATTTCCGGGTCGCTGTCTTCGAGCCCTGTGCCGATTACGTATGCGTTCATCTACACCTTCGGCGCCATAATCATAGGGCTGCAGGTCTTGGGCGCCCTCACCGAAGGGATGGTGGTTTCAATCCCCTTGGTCACCGGCTCGCACGTCGCGGTGGCCTACTATATCTACGCGGCAGTGAACGGCGGAACGCTCGCGCTCACAGCGGCCGGGATGGGCCTGTCGCTGGACATTAGGCCGCTGCTCTACCTGATTATGCTCCCTTCACTCTTCAGCGCCGTCAGAGTGCCTCTGGCCTATCTCGCTGAGGAGCACGAGGCGGCGAGGCCTGCGACAGACTTCGCCTAGCAAGAGTTCCCACGGTCCTCTAAGTTCATGGAATCGAAATCTGCTTACGGTCACTGGTTTCGCGCCAAACTCAGGCAACTACTGACGATGGTCTATCCTGTCTCTGTAATCCGTTCGGGTTCTTTGCGGGCCCGATGGGGTTGGCGCCTATCTGGGTTCTTCCCTTACGTCGGCCTCACCCTGAGCAAAGAGGCGGCCGGCGGGGCCTCTTCATTTCACGTAGGCGCCCGACCTCTCCAGGGATGGATTACTTCGGCTTAGTGCCCGCTTCCACGTAGATAGAGTCGTACTTCTCCTTCTTCGGCACTATGCAGAGGAACTGCGCGTTCTCGCTACCAGCATTCTCGTACCAATGAACCGTGCCGGCTGGGATGTAAAGCGAATCCCCCTCCCGCACCTCGTAAACCCTGTCTCCGACACCCACCCTGTACCTTCCTTTCAGGACATACTGCTCGTGCTCGATGTCGGGATGGTAGTGCTTAGGAATGCTTCCACCGGGCTTGATGGTGAACTTGCGCATTTCGAAGTTGGGCGCTCCGTCGTGCCTGTCTACCAGCCACTCGATTTCGGCCCTAACGGCGTTTTCGACCTTCTGCGGAGTTACCTTTCCCGCTGGCTTTACTGACATCGTTGGGTGTTAGCGGGTCATGTCGGTTTTAAGAGTTCCACTCGAAACCTCTACGAGAGCACTCATGGTTCGGTGTCCTGACACGCTCGCAAAGAGTCTTTGAACTTGGCATCTTCCAAGTCCGGGGAACCCATTCGGCGGAAGAGGCTGGCACTCGGCCAGAATCAGATTAGCAAGGCCTCAATCGCGATGATGGCAGCGTTGCTTGCGTGTCAGGCAACAATGATTAACTCAGCCAGTTAGGACCAGAAGCTCTTCAGGCGGGAACGACGACTTGTCCATCCTAGGAAGCAAAGAACCGCACAGGGAATCGAAGGAAGACCGTCATATCGATTTGTTCGAGCGCGGCACATACGTGTTGGTCCTGCAGCTGGCCCGTCATAAAACGATGAGGATCGGTTCTCTCGGAAGGATTCGATTCGCGAGAGGATGCTACGCCTACGTCGGCTCTGCAAGGAGGGGCATGGGGTCCAGAGTCGCCAGACACCTCGCCCAAGAGAAGAAGAAGAGATGGCACATCGACTGGCTCACGAAACAGCCGGGGGTGGTTCCGATCGCCGTGGCCAGCACGAGGCTAACCGGGCTCGAGTGCAGACTTGCAGCAGTACTCTCGAGCAGAGCCGATGTGCGAGTGGACGGTTTCGGCTGCTCCGACTGCGAATGCGAGTCCCATCTCTTTTACTTCTCGAGCACCAATAGTCTCTTCTTGGCGCTCGGGAGTCTCAGGAGATACGGCGTTTCAGTACAAAGGGTCTAGGACGAACTCGCCGAGAAGTGCTCAGGCAATCATATGACCCATTCCTCTCTTTCGACGCTTCTCCTTCCAAAGCCAATCTTCGATGTTCCGTACTGAACGTCCCCATAGAGCGAGGCTTCTCCCTCGTCTCTGTAGACGGCGTCCACTATCCGTCCGAGCGAATCGCCCTTCATGATCCCGCTCCCACTGTCCCCCCCAACGACTATCAGATTGTTCTGTCTGAACACGAACGGCAGATTGTCCAGGGTGTTGTAGGAGTACAGCCCCGCCCACTTGGCTTTCACCTTCGCATTTCGGAACCCGGGGAAATATGCAGACAGAATCGGGTTGACGCTCCGCTCGTAGTACTCCTGTTCGCCTGTGCACCCGGCAAGGTCGCGGTCTGGCAGGTGGACGAAGGGTCTGTTCACCTCGTCCTCGCAGCCCATCCAGAAGTCGTTTTCTTCACTGACCGGTTTGAAGTGGACCCCCGCCTTCGGCAGAATCACCATGGGGAGAAGGTCCAGGGGGTTGAAGCCCTTCGTATGAAGCAGCTCCTCCAGTCCTTTGATCCCCTTCGCTGAAACGCTGAAGAGCTGCCTCTTCTTGGCGCTCACGTGACCGTCGATGCCTGCGGGTTCCAGCAGCTCGTTGCCCCATGCACCGCATGCCAGCACCACGGTGTCAGAGCTGATCGTTCCGCTGAAAGCGCCACTCGCCCGAATCCCCTCGATTCTGGAGTCCTGCCACACGAAAGGTTCGCCATCGATGCCCAGCCTGTTGGGTGGACCGACCAGCAGCCTGTCGGCATTCGTGTTGAAGCCGACGAGGCCTCCCATTCGTAGGAATTCGTGGGCATAGTATCTTACGAGCTTGTCTGGGTCCAGTCTTCCGCACTTCGGTCCAAACACCCCGCCTTCGATGCTCGGAAGAGCCATCAGCCGCGCTTCCTCGTTGGAATCAAACTCTGTCACCATGCTTGGTACTCGGCGCTCGAGCTCCTCTCTTGAGAGCCTGCGGATTTCGATTCCGTTCCTCTCCATCCCATCTAGGAATGCCTCGCTCGTCGACAGCTGCTCTTCGCTCATCAGCCAGAGATAGCCGATCTGCTGCAGTCCCAGGTCGACCTTCAGCTCGTCCTGCAGGTTCAGGTAGAAGTCAATCGTGCTGTTGGAAAGGACTTGGTTGTCAGTCGAGGAGAAGGTGTTCCTGAACATCGCGTTGCTCCTTCCCGTGTTTCCCTGGCCGGGGGCACCGAACCTGTCAATCAACAGGATCTGTTTGCCCGGGTTGTTCCTCTTCAGATGAAACGCTGATGCCACGCCCATTATGCCGGCCCCAACGATTACGACGTCGTACCGGCTGATCAACTATCTGGCCTCTTTCGGAGAGGATGAGTAGAAGCTTCGCATCGCAGCGTCCACACCGAGACGCCTGTTCACCTTAATGGGTCTTCTGGGAAGCAAGCGTTCCCGTTCGACTCTGCTCCACCGCACCCATGGCGGCCTCCCCATCCACAGAGAACTTAATACCAATCTGCATTCCAAACTGACCGTGTCAGAATCACTCGCCGGGCCATTCGTGGTCACCGTCACTCCACTCGACGGCAAACGAAATCAGGACGAGGATAGCTATCGCAATCTTATCGAGTACTACTCCAGGGCCGGGGTCAAGGGCCTGACCATCCTAGGAGAGTCTGCCGAACGGGATCTGTTGTCCGAAGCGGAAAGACAGAGAATCCTAACGATGACCTTCGAGTCAATAGGCGGCAAGCTGCCGATAGTCGTGGGTACCGGAAACGAGGACCCTCAACTGACAGGTCAGTCAAGCATTTCTGCCCAAGACCTGGGCGCCGCGGCAGTCATGATTCCCCCACCTAGACGTCTGAAGACTGGGCCCGGAGTCCTGAACGAAGATGCAATATTCGATTACTTCTCGTCCGTCGGGGACGCAATCGAGATTCCAATTGTCATACAGGACTTCCCTCAGACCGATCGTCCGAAGATGTCACCTGCGCTGATAGGCCGATTGAACCGAGAGATATCGAACGCGAAGTATCTGAAACTTGAGGACCCGCCTACGCCTCTGAAGCTGACCAGGATACACGAGATCGCAGGCGACAGACTGAAGATCTTCAGCGCGCTCTACGGAAGAGACTCCTTCTGGGATCTTGTGCACGGCGCGGTGGGCATAATGACCTCGTCTCCGACTCCTGAATATCTGGTCGCGATGCATGACGCGTACGTCTCTGGTGACCGAAGCAAGGCATTCGACATCTATCTCAACACGCTGCCCCTGATCTATTACTGCAGCGAGCTGGGCTTGGCCGTAAGGAAAGAGATTCTGGTAAAGAGAGGCGTGATTCGAACCAGCAACATGAAGCTCCCAGAGAAGGAGCTGGCTGACAGTCAGAAGAAGGAATTGGCAGACGTTCTGGACTGGGTGGAAAGGGCGGTCCTGTCGTCCTCCGGCGTCGCTCCTCTCAACTCCCTGAGAGTTCCCTGAGGGTTGGCTTCTTACTAGAGGGTGACTTCCCTGCCGATGCCCAGCCTTCTTGCCCTCTCGTACACTTCGTGGGCCAGCGCCAGGTCTTCTATGGCAACACCGACGGACTTGAAGAGCGTTATCTCTTCCGCGTCGCTCCGTCCTTCCTTGGCACCGATGACCAGCTCGCCCAGCTCGGCGGAGATTCCTGTCTCTTTCAGTTCTCCGCTCTTGATCATGCCAATGATGTCGCCAGCCTCAGCCAGGACTTGCTCTTTGAAGTCCACGAAGATCTTTGCGCGCTTCATGAGGCCTGGGTCAATCTCGCTCTTCGTAGGAGCATTCGCTCCCATTGCGTTGATGTGAGTGCCAGCGTGCACCCATTGGCTCATCAAGAACGGCTTGTCAGAAGTCGTAGCGGTAATCACGATGTCTGCCGACGCGGGCTCTGAAGCGTCGCCGGTCGTCGTTATGTCGATTCCGAGTTTCGTGGACATCTGCTTGCTAAAGGCTTCGAGTCTTTCCGTGGAGATATCGTACACCTTCACCTTCCTTATCGAGCGTACACTCGCGACCCCTTCCAGCTGTGTCCGAGCCTGCACCCCCGCGCCATAGAGCCCGAGCGTCTGGGAGTCCTCTCTGGCTAGGTACCTGGTGGCGACCCCACTGGCCGCTCCGGTCCGGAGTCGTGTGATGGTGTCGGCGGCCATGATGGACAGCAGACTCCCGTCGTCGGGGTCGAAGAGCACCATGAGGAAGTACGTTGAGCCGGGCCGTCTCGAGCCAGGTTGGCCGGAGATCGTCTTGAACCCCACGGCGCGCTTGCCGAGCAACGCGGCTGGCATAATGCGTAATCCGCCCTTCATCCCTTCTACTGCCAGGTGCAGCCTCTTGGGCATTAGGGTCTCTCCTTTCGCGTGCTTGCGGAAGGCGTCTTCGATAATCGAGATCGAGGCCTTCATATCCACGGCCGTCTCTACAGCCTGGTCATCCAGAAGAAGTACCAATCAGGTCAGGCTACCTTTCGCGAAGCACTCCAAAAGCCTTCATGAAACCATTCCTGACACAATTGTTTTGAGCCATGCTCGTAGACAGCCGTGAGCCGGATTAGAGGCCTAACCTTGCCGACAAATCCCGAACAAACCTGATTGGCGTCGTGATTCTCGAGAGATAGATGCCCAGGAACATGATGCCTATGCCGCCAAGGGTCGCCGCGCCTGGTATCACGCCAGTCTGAATCGTTTCGATGAGCGTCGTCATGGCCGGCACCGCGAAGGCTATCGTCGTGACCTTTCCGACCTTCTCCCTCCGGAGCATGCCACTCCAGAGGAGGAACGAGGCGAAGCCGCTGAATATGGAGATGTAGCCCAGATCCAGGAGGAACTCCGGGGTGACGTTCACGGCAAAGGTGATGGGTGAGAATACGGCGAACAGGGTGCCGGCGATGAGCAGCTGCGTCCCGACGGTAGCCGCCGCGTCCTGGCCCCTGGTCTTCCTGTAGTACACGGTGTAGCAGGCCCAGAAGACGGCGTTGCCTATCGTCAGGAGGGCGCCTAACAACGTCGCGCCGCTTCCTGCCAGAGTCAGACTGTAGACCGTCACGCCCACGAAACCCAAGAGGGTGCCTGCCCAGCCCAGCCGCGACGGCCGCTCATTCAGGACCATGTATGTAATGGGGATGGCAAATAGGGGCATCGTGAAGCTCAGGACGGCGGACTGCGCCGGCGAGACGCGCTGTAGCCCGTAGATCCACAGCAGGGTGCTCATAGCCGTGAAGAGCGACAGCAGGGCCGTGTCTCTATTGAGCCGGGGCCTGAAGCTGCGGGCGAAGAGGAAGGTAGCGAGGGCGCCGATAAGATAACGTCCCGCCATGAATGTCAGAGGGTCGGCATACCGCAGGCCGTCCTTGGCGAACGGGTACTGGAGGGAGGCGATAATCACGTAGGGTATCGCATAGGCATACAGACCCCTGCTCCTGGCCATCCGGTCATTGATGCGATTTCAACTCTTCATAAGCTGCAGGGGTTGCGGGGTATTTCGATGGGAACCCTCGCGACACATTCGGTTCGCAGTGAGCGTCGCGTATCCCGACAGGAGGAAGCAGCGGGGCCACCAGCAAGATTGCTCGGGGGGCAGACGTCCTTAGCCTCAGGAGCCCAATTCGGACTCTGAAGACGATTGATGGGGTTGAAGTTTTCTCAGAACCAATCACGTTGCCCTTCTCATGAGAGCCTCAAACTCCTCCTGATCGCGCAGCCAGTCGGGCTTGCTCGCTTCGCTGATCCTCGTAAGTGTCTCGACAGGCAGGGAGTGGTCAAGGACGCCGATGTTCTCCTCAAGCTGCTCCAATTTAGAGGCGCCAACTATGGGTGAGGTTATAGCGGGGTTTGCCATCAACCAGGCCAAACTGATCTGGCTCAAGGACATCCCAGTCTCCGAGCTGACCTCTTCCAGGACCTGCAGTATTGCTTGGTTGCGCGGGTTCAGATACCTGCTGACCATCACAGGACGGAGTTGGCCTCGGCTGCCTTCGGGGGCCGGCTTACCCAGGTGGTACTTGCCAGTGAGAATGCCGCCGGCGAGAGGGCTGTAGGGTATGACGCCGATTCCTTCCTCAACGCAGAGTGGAAGAAGTTCTCGTTCGATGTCTCTGTCAACTACGTTGTAGCGAGGTTGGACAGTCGCGAACGCCTCCACTCCTTGCACCTCGCTGATTCGAAGCGCCTTCTCCAGCTGCCATGCCGGGAAGTTCGAACAGCCGATGTAGCGGACCTTCCCGCTTCTGACGAGGTCGCTGAGCGTGGCCATGGTCTCCTTCAAGGGCGTCGCGGGATCAACCCTGTGCACCTGATAGAGGTCGATGTAGTCGGTTCCCAGCCTCTTGAGGCTAGTCTCGAGATTTCGCATGATGTGCTTTCGGCTCAGACCCTCACCGTTCGGGTCTGGGCCTGTCCTTCCTCTTACCTTGGTCGCGAGGACGATGTCGTCTCTCATCCCTCTGATGGCGTTCCCAACGATCTCCTCGGAGCGCCCTTTCGCGTACACGTCGGCGGTATCGATGAAATTGATGCCCAGATCGACCGCTCGATTGATTATCTTGACTGCCGTCGTTTCGTCAACCTGCTGGCCGAAGATCATCGTGCCGAGGCAGAGCTCGGAGACCTTCGTCCCTGTCTTCCCTAAATTCTTGTACCGCATTGCTCAACGACTCATCTTCCTCGAACTCGACCGTTCATATTAATCCTATCATTCTCGGGTTGTGATGTCTCCGATTGGTTCTCCGTGAACCCAGACCCGAACTCGAATCAACACCATGACCTCATCATTAAATAAACGACGGCCGCCACGAACACGAATTGACTTCCGCCCGGGACTCGCACATCTCGAAGCCTGCGCCAAAGCGACTGCCTGCTCCGAACCTAGTCGGCGGAATGTCTGTCGAAGAAGCAATAGCGAACAGGAGGTCGGTCAGGGAGTACGCGCCTGATCCAATCACCATGGCAGAGCTGTCCCAACTGCTCTGGGCAGCGCAGGGGCTGACAGACGCACGGAACAGACGCAGGGCCTCCCCCTCGGCGGGCGCTCTCTACCCGCTGGAGTTCTACGTCGTCGTGAGGGAGAGAGGCGTTGTAGGCCTGCCCGCCGGCGTGTACCACTACTCGCCTGAGGATGAGAGGATAACCGCGGTGAAGGACGGGGACAGGTCAAGTGAACTGAGGGCAGTTGCCCTTGACCAGGAGGTGGTCGGCATGGCCGCTGTCAACATCGTGACCACCGCCGCCGTGCAGAGGACGAGGTCGAAGTACGGGGAGAGGGCGCTCCAGTACATCTACCAGGAGTCTGGACACGCAGCCGAGAATGTCTTCCTGCAGGCCGTCTCGCTTGGACTTGGCACCGTCGTCGTCGGCGCTTTCTACGAAGAGGAGGTTCGTTCTGTCATAGGAGCCAGACCGGAGGAGAGGCCCGTCTACATTCAGACGGTGGGAGTGCCTCTGCGCCGACGGACAAGGCCCAAGCTCAGGAATAAGGCGCTCAGTCGCGGACCCGACCGGCGCCGATAGCTGTCGAACCTTCAGGTTCGGTCATCTCTCTCCACTAAACCGACACGCCTCGGTAGTCGCGTAAATACGGGCGAGGCTCCTCTCGGACGGAATGGACCCCCCGAACTATAGGTCCAACGGGAGAGCGGGCGCCCCCAAGTCGTGCGACATCTGCGACAGCTACAGGACCGGAATGAACAGGCTCGCGACGTGCGCCAGGTACGAAGTCCTCGTACTACTGACGTCGGTCTGCGACAGCTTCGAGCTGAGGGTCGGCCATGACACCCCCTTGCTAACTCCAGAGGAAGAGAAGCGCCTGTGCGGCCCCTGGATGAGGCTCAGTCCCATCAACAAGTGATTCCTTCGGGTGTTCCGCGACGGATGATGCCTAACTCAGCTCTTCGTTCTTCTCGGCGCGTCTCTCGGTCCATTGGTGACCGCAACGCCCGCACTTGAGTGAATTCTCGAACTCTCTTGTCTCAGTGCTGAACGCTCCTTTTCCTTGAAGACCCGTCGGCGGCGAGTGGATGGTATATCGCCCCATCTTTAGGATAGCACCATTTATGGGGGTCGGATAACCGAATGTCGATACCCCTTCGTCACGGCCGACTGGTTCCGTTGTCCTATCGTCGCTTAGGATTCTTTCATTCACGAGCCCGACATGGAACCTGTGCCCACACGAAGGACACGAGCGAAGGAGTGTCCCAAGCTTGGGCATACGAAGTTATTCGACCAAGGCACTCTTGAGCGGTTCCGTTCGCTTGTCCCGTGCTTACTTCGGTTCTCGCCCACCATGCTGGGTCGGATTCCCACCCCCACACTCGCTGCCAGTCAGTTCGCGAGCTTCGCTAGCCGGATCGGAAGACTCCATCGGAGACTGCTGATTGCCGCTGGTCAGCCTACATCCTGGCCTTGTCTTCCAAAGCCATGAGATGCCCGCCGAAGCCGATTGCCCACAGGAGAGCAGGGTAGACGATCATCCTCTCCATTCCGCCTGGCCCCAGGCCCAAGTAGATGTCAGGGACGTAGAGGATTAGTGCGACGAGCGTTATCACGCCGAGAATAACCGAGAAGTATGCCATGGGTTTCTTCTGGAACCTGTAGGTCGCGATTGCTGATAGCCCCGCAAAGAGGAAGACGATGAGGGAGAAGACAACGTGCCAAACTCCCGTCGTCTCGGGCGCCAACCCAACTCCCAGCGCACCGATGCCTGTCATGGCGACGAGCACGGAGGCAGGCGTCCACTTGAAGGCCCGGTGCAGGAAATATGCGCCAAGGAGTATGAGGAGGCCCATGAGCGCGATGGACGAGTCGAAAAGCAGCGCTGACGGTGGAATGTAGCAGGCGCCGCTGCTCGGGCAGAACGCGCCGAGGTCGCTCACGTAGTTTGTGGAGACGCTGTAAGCGTAGCCGTGTATGTAGTCATAGGGGGGCGTGCCATTGGCAGAATAGACTATTTCTGAGACTATTAGGAAGACTCCGAACTGAACGGCTCCAACGAAGATAGCAACGCCAGATTTCGCGGCGTTTGATAGAGCCATCACTTTTCGTTGTGTGCGTTTACGCTAAAAACCTGAGCCACGCCTGCACGCTCTGCGCGTGCCGCACCAAGTTGAAACACGGGTCCGCATTGGAGACACGGAACCCAGGGCAAACGACGCGACGATACGCTTAAGGAACATCTCGCCTTCCTATCTAACGAGGGGTTTGCAAAAAGAGCGCCCGTGGACGAGGCTCCAGGTCCAGGAAATGGTGCGTGCAGGCGTCGTGGAGGCTCCCCCCGAGAAGAAACCGCTCTACGCCGTTGTCACAGAGTCCGCGAAGAAGTATCCAAAGAACATCGGCATCCACTATCAGGGTAGGAACTTCACGTACTCGGAGTTGGATGACCTCTCTTCGAGGTTCGCGTCCGCGCTCGTCTCTCTTGGAGTGAAGCGCGGAGACAGGGTGGCAATCTTCCTACCCAACACGCCCCAGTTCGTCTTCGCATTCTTCGGGATCTTGAAAGCGGGGGCCGTCGTGGTGAACAACAATCCGCTCTACAAGGAGAGGGAGCTCGAGCACCAGATCAACGATTCCGGCGCGGAGGTCATTGTCGCACCGAATGACGTCGTCAAGAAGAACGACCTGTATGGGAGCCTGGAACGCTGCAGGGAGAGAACCTGTCTGCGGCACGTCATCACGACCAGCGTCACCGACTACCTTCCGGGCCTGAAGCGCAGCCTCTCCGGGCTGGCCGGCATAAGGAAGGTGAGTCGAGCAAACACCCTGGACTTCGTGGCGCTGCTCAGGTCGAACACCCCCCTGGCGACGTTCGCCGACGTCGACCCGCTGGAGGACGTCGCCGTACTTCAATACACCGGAGGAACCACTGGGGTCTCCAAGGGCGCAATGCTGACCCACTACAACCTCTACTCGAACGCGGTCCGCACTGCCAACTATCTACCGCTGACCGCCAAGGATGTGTCACTGGCGGTGCTACCTCTCTTCCACATCTATGGGCTCACCACGGCCATGACCGCTCCCTTCTTCGCGTCCTCGCAAACGGTCCTCCTTCCCAGCTTCCACGTCGCCGAAGTGATGAAGACCATCCAGCACAGGAAGGTCACAGCCTTCTGCGGCGTGCCAAGCATGTACATCGCCATCATCAACAACCCCAAGGTCAAGGACTTCAATCTCAAATCCGTGAGAGTGTGCGTGTCAGGGGGTTCAGCTCTCCCCGTAGAAGTGCGTAGGTTGTTCATCGCGCTGACAGGGGGAAACCTAGTCGAAGGCTATGGCTTGTCCGAGACAAGCCCGATAACCCACTGCAATCCGCTGACGGAGGACGGCGTCAAGGACGGCTCGATGGGAATCCCATACCCTGAGACCGATGCCATGATCGTGGCCCTTGACGACCCCTACAAGGTCCTTCCCACAGGTTCTGTGGGGGAGCTCGCGGTGAAAGGCCCTCAGGTGATGAAGGGTTACTGGAAGAACGAGGCAGAGACCGCCGAGGTCGTCCACGACGGGTGGTTCCTGACGGGAGACATAGCGAAGATGGACGACGACGGCTACTTCTTCATAGTTGACCGAAAGAAGGACATGGTGGACGTTGGAGGGTTCAAGGTGTACCCTAGGGACGTGGAGGAGGTCCTCTTCGAGCATCCGGGCATCAAAGAGGCCGCGGTCATCGGCATCCCGGACAAGTTTAGCGGCGAGGCCGTCAAGGCGTTCGTGGTCAGGAAGGATGAAGCCGGCTCTCTGACGGAGAAAGACGTCATGGACTTCTGCGCTGCCAGGCTGGTCAAGTACAAGGTGCCGAAGCAGGTGGAGTTCATCCCGGAGCTCCCGAAGACCATGGTCGGCAAGGTCCTTCGCAGAAAGCTCAAGGAGACTGCCGCTCAACAATTCTAGGGACGAGACCACCGGCGCCGCGTTCCGGAGCCGCTCACAGGAATCCGGCTTTGGAATCGAAGAGCTGCTCGGACAGCCGCTCCATGTCTTTCGTGCCCCCGCCGAAGAGGATGGAGAGCGCCGTCGCGTCTCTGTAGAACTTCTCTACGCCAAAATCCTCGAAGTATCCATACCCGCCATGGACCTGAAGCGCTTGATTCGTCGCATTCCTGGCCAGAGCCGCGGCCCTTACCTTCGCCATCGTCTTCCAGGCAGCGGCGTGGTGCTCTCCGTAGGCGAAGTCTCGAATCATCTCCTCCTCCGCCCTGAGAAGCGAAAGACCGAACGCCACGGGCTGATAGTCCTTGAGCGGGTGCTCGAAGGTTGTCCTGGCCTTTGAGTACTCCACGGCCTTGGCGAGCGCCCCGGCTGCAATGCCGAGGGAGACGGCCGCCACTTCGAGGTCCATGTCGTTGACGGCAGCTTCGATCAGCCTTGGGCCGTTCTCCGAAAGCTTCTCGAAATCCGTCGAGTCGATGGCGAGCGAGGAGAAGCCCAATCCTCGGAGTCCCAGGCGCGGATACTCCTCTGCGGGCCTGAAGCCGGCCCTGACCAGCAGGAGGCTTTTCTGGGGGTCATTCGCCGCGACGATGATCGCGTCGGCGCCCGCGTTTAGCACGTAGTCCACCCTGCCTCGCGCGCGGCCGCCCTCGATCAACACGCCCGATGTTCCGCCGTGCCCCTCCAGGAGGCCGCAATGGTCGACTGCGACGTTCGTCTTTGCCGACGCCACGTCTCGGAGTATCTCCCTGCTCTTCTCGGATGCCATGACGAGAGGAAGGAAAAGCGAATTCGTGATGAGTACCCTTACGGCGGTCGATGGCGAGCACCGCGCCAGCTCTTCGAGCACAATCATGTACCCCCTCTCATCCAGGCCAGTGCCGCCATACTCGGTCGGGATTCTCGCTCCCACGAACCCCTGTGTGGCCATGCTCCTCGCCGTCTCGGGGCTCAACCCTTCCTGCTCTATCTTGACCGCGATGCCGTCTATGTTCTTCTGGGCAAAGTCCCTGACGTTGCTCCGAAGCAGCTGGTACTCGTCGGCCATCAAGTCGGGCCACCACTCTTTTCGGCCTTCGCCTTCGTCCTTTCTCTCCCGATCGTCCTTGCGATGATCAGCTTTTCCACCTCGCTGGTCCCCTCCCAGATCTCCATGATCTTCGCGTCTCTGAACGACCTCTCGAGGTCTCCCGCCAGGCCTTCGACGCCGGTCAGCTCCAGCGCCTTCTCGGTGACATGGACGGCGGTCTCGGCGGCGTAGGCCTTCGCCATGCTGGTCAGCTTTGGGTCAGGGTTGAACTTGAAGAGGCGCGAAGCCGCTTCGTAGGTCAGCAGGCGCGCCGCCTCAATCCTCGTGGCCATCTCCCCCAGGGTCATGAGGACATGCTCCTTCTCAGTCTCGATGCTTCCGGTCCCCTTCCTTTCGATGAGCTCGAGGGTCCGGTCCAGAGCACCCTGGGCTATGCCCACGGCCTGTACGGCGACGTAGATTCGGCTGATGTTGAAGAATGTCATGATGTAGTAGAAGCCCTTGCCCTCCTCTCCCAGCAGATTCTTCGCCGGGACTTGCACATTGTCGAAGACTATCTCGGCGGTGTTCGTCGCGCGCACCCCCAGCTTGCCGCTCAGCTTGTTCCTTGAGATCCCCTTCGAATGCATGTCGACGATGAACACGCTCAGACCGTGGTGCCTCTTCCCGTCTGGTTGCGCTGTGCGCGCGAGAACCACCAAGAAGTCGGCGAGCTGGCCGTTCGTGATGAACATCTTCGACCCGTTCACGATGTACCCGTCACCGGACTTCGCCGCCGTGGTCTTGATCCCCG
The DNA here is from genome assembly GCA_050011215.1 of Nitrososphaerales archaeon. Lineage (GTDB taxonomy): Archaea > Thermoproteota > Nitrososphaeria > Nitrososphaerales > Gagatemarchaeaceae > UBA183. The sequence goes on along the minus strand of JBEKJM010000008.1, from coordinate 14,959 downwards.
CGACATCGCTCCCCGCCGACGCTTCGGTGACCGCGAGGCCCATAATCGTCTGTCCGCTGTTCAAGGGCGTAAGGTATTCCTGTCTTTGCTCTTCCGTGCCGAAGAGCATGATCAGCTCCATTCCGAAGAGCGTGGCGATGGAGGCTATCCCCGTTCCGGCATCGATCCGGCAGAACTCTTCCATCGTGACAAGGATCTTCCAGGGGTCGGAGTAGTCGAGGATTCCGCTCGCGAAGGCCTTCTTCCTCAGGTCGTCCGGGTACTCTTCGCCTAGGTCGTGTTTTCGCACCAACTCGGGGGTCATCTCCCTGACCGCGAATTCCCGAGCCTTCTTCCGAGCGTCCCTTAGCGTCTCTGGCAGCTCGAACTCCATCTCTATCCGCGTCTTTCCACTTCGGCCCTCTTACTTAGTGCTTGCTCCCTCTTCTCTCTCACGGATGAACGTCTTGTGACTTTGGTTCGGTCAGGCCCTCTGCAACAGCGTCGAGAAACCTTGCCCACCCCCGACGCAGAGTGTGGCCACTCCGTACTCCTTTCCTGACTGCTGCAACTGCCTGGCCAGAGTCCCGAGCACGCGGGCTCCCGACGCGCCGAGAGGATGCCCTATGGCTATTGCGCCTCCGTGGATGTTCACACGGTTCGGGTCGAGTCGCAGCTCCTTGATTGCGTACAGAGGCACCACGGCGAAGGCCTCGTTGATTTCCCACAGGTCTACCTTATCGACGCCCAGGTCTGCGTTCGCGAGGGCCTTTCTGGAGGCCGGAACCGGGCCCTTGCCCATCACGCTCGGGTCGACGCCCGCCCAGCCGAAAGAGCGAACCTTCGCCAGCGGCTTCAGGCCGGACTCCCTGACCTTGTCGCCTGACATGAGGAGCACCATCGAAGCTCCCGCGCTCAGGGAAGACGAGTTGCCGGCCGTGTGGACTCCTCCCTCCTTGAACGCTGGCGGAAGCTTCCGCAGCTGCTCGATGCTGGTCTCTTTTCTTATGCTCAGGTCCCCATCGATGACCCTCTCTTGGCCGCCTACCTCGACCTTCATCTCCATCAGTTCCCCCTTGAACCAGCCTTCATCCAGGGACTTGGACGCCTTCGCGTGGGACCCCACGGCGAAGAGGTCCAGCTCCTCTCTGGTGATTTCGCTCTCCTCTGCGAGCTTCTCCGCGGTCAGACCCATGACGTACCCCGTACCCATCTGATATCTTGCATATTCGGGACCAGCGAGCAGCTTCATGCTTGGAGTTACACATGGATTGTTGCTCATCGGGACGTGGGTCATGTGCTCCATGCCCCCCGCGAGAACAATCTCCGAGTTGCCCGTCATGATTTCCATGGCACCCAGTGCCGCGCCGTTCATCGATGAGGCGCAGGCTCTGTCCATAGCCACACCCGGAACCGTGACCGGCAGCCCCGCCAGGAGCACCGGGTGCCTCCCGCCGTAGAGCCAGTTCTCGCCGACCTGGAAGGCGCACCCCGTGATGACGTCGCCGATCTCCTCCGGGTTCACCGCGTCTCTCTCGATGAGCTTCCTGATGAGGAGTCCCAGGGCCTGGTCCATCCGCACCGAGTTGTAGACGTCCTTCTCGGGCTCGCTGGGTTTGGACCTCGAGAAAGGAGTCCTCAGGTAGTCTACCACGTAGACCTCGCGCAGGGCGCCAGCCTGGCCTTTCATCTACTTCCCCTTGTACTCCGGTTTCCTCTTTCCCAAGAAGGCCGAGATGCCTTCCTTCAGGTCTTCAGTCCCAAACAAGACTCCGTAGGACAGTGCCTCCATCTCCAGGCCTGCGTCGGACGGCGCCTCTGTCCCCTTATTGAGCAACCTCTTCGCCAGCATAACGGCGACGGGAGCGAGGGCAGATGCGAGCTCTCTGCCATACTGAAGTGCATACTCGTCTGGGTCGCCGGGGGGGATGAGCCTGTTCACCAGCCCGAGCTCGTAGGCCTGTTTTCCGCTTATTCTCTCTCCGGTCAGGACCAGAGCTGACGCCCGGGAGAGCCCGATCAGCCTTGTCATCTTCTGGGTCCCAGACCAGCCCGGCACGAGCCCCAGGGTCACCTCCGGGAGACCCAGCTTGGCGTCCTCCGTCGCCAGCCTGAGGTCGCACGACATCGCCAGTTCGAGACCGCCTCCCAGCGCGTATCCCTTTACGACGGCAATCGTCAGCTTGGGGAATTCGGAGATCCTCTTGAAGATCCTCTCGCCCTTCCTCGAGAACTCGACGAACGCGGCAGAGCTGTTGAAGAATTGGGATAGGTCGGCGCCCGCCGAGAACACGCCTCCGGTCCCGGTCAGGACTACCACAGAGACTTCGTTGTCGTTCCAGAGCTCAGAAAGGATCCGGTCGAGACCGTCCAGGACCTCGGCGTTGATGGTGTTCTGCTTCGGTCGGTTGATTACTACCCTGGCCACCCTGCCGCCCAGCTTCTCCACGAATATGGGCCCGGCCGCGCCCCGCTCCTTCTCCGGCTTGGCTCCTGGCTGACCCACGGGCTCGGCCCCGGCGCCAGGCTTGCTCTCAATGACCTCCAGCATCTTCCCCTCGAGTATGGACTTGGCTGGGGCGAAGATTTCGCAATTGAACCTTGTCGCGAGTTCTTCAAGCTTAGACCTCACTTCGGAGTTGCTCAATCCCTTTGCAACTGAGATGGGACCGAACGGCCTCCCCATTCCGAGACAGACTCCCTTCTCTATGTCCTCGGGGCGGGCAACTCCTTCTTCGATCAGCTTTATCGCCTCGTTAATCTCTATGCTGAAGATGTCGAGGACCGAGACCTTGTCGGTCGGGGGAGCCTTCGGGATGCTCGCCTTCCCGGTCGACCAGTCGTAGAAACCCTTCCCGGTCTTCTTGCCGAGTCGGTTCGCTTCCACCATTCTCGCGAAGGTCAGCCCCTTGCCGTATTCGGGTGAAAGAGTCTTCGAGAAGTAGGAGAGAGAAGCCCCAGCGATATCGACGCCGACGAAGTCCAGAAGTTCGTAAGGCCCCATCGGGAGCCCCTGGCTCTTGGCATAGCTGTCGACCTGCTCGGGAGTGGCGATCCCCTTGTCGAGCACCAGGCAAAAGAAGAGAGTCTCGGCCGCGTTTATCCTGTCCACTATGAAACCCGGACTGTCCTTCAGAACCTTGATTGGCGTCCTTCCGAGCTTGGCGCAGACCGAGGTCACGGCGTCAAGGACGGCGGGGTCCGTCTTGGCCCCCGGGACGACCTCGACGAGCTTCATCACCACGGGGGGGTTGAAGAAGTGCATTCCGACAACCCTTTCGGGCCCCGGGGCCCCCTCAGCCAACTCTGAGATTCTTATGTTCGAAGTGTTCGAGGCAAGAATAGCTCCGCTCGGTGCCGCCTGACCTGCCTCCTTCAACACGGATTTCTTCAACTCCGGGATCTCAGGCACGGCTTCCAGCACAAGGTCGGCCCGCGACACGGCCTTTGCCATGTCTCCCCCAAATGCGATTCTTGAGTAGGCCGCGTCTGATTGGGCCTTCGTGAGCTTCCCCCTTTCGACGAACTTCTCAAGGCTCTGCGCAATCTTACCCTTGGCTTTCTCAAGGGCTTCTGGAAACTTGTCCATCAGGGCCACCTCGTACCCGTTCATCGCGAAGAGCTCGGCGATGCCGTGGCCCATGTCCCCGGCTCCGATTACGGCTACTCTTTTGATCTCCAAGGTCACGCAGTCCAAGTCCGTCAAGCTCGATTTATCCCTTTGCGAGACACGAGAGTACTGCGTCGAGAGTCGTGGGTCAGCTGAGGAGATCCGCGCCGGGCGCACGCGCGAAGACGGCAGGAGGTTACTGTCAAGTCAAGATGACCACAGCGTTTTAGGTACCACGAGTGCGCTGACCATCTGATTCTCTTCTAGCGCATAAGTTCTTCGATGAGGGCCTGGTTGACCGGCGTCGTATCAACCAGCTTTGGTTGGTCTTCCTCTCGTCGTCTTCAGCGCACTTCAGCGCACTTCAGTGTGAAGGGTGCCTGAAGGACGTGGCTGTCGGCCCTGGGCTCTCCTGCAACCACATCTTTCCCTGCGAGCTCGCACTACGGACCCTGCGTCACCAGACTTTGGTGACATCTTTCAGCGATTCGATGTCAATCTGGGAAGGATATTGGAAATCCGATATATGCCTCACGAAGCTTGATGATCCTGAAGAAAAGTGACGACAAGAATCGCCAAGACAGCGACAATCGGAGCCGTAGCCGTAGCGCTCGCGGTGGCACTCCTGGCCTACTCAGCCGTGGCGTCGCCGACCTCGGCGCAGACAGCTACGTCTTCTTCGACATCGACAACCACATCCCAAACAACGACAAAGACTGGCAACTCCAACAACCAATCAATCTGGTGTGCAGGCCATCGTCCAGACAACGGAGAACCATTCCGATGGGGTGGAGCACCCGCGGGAGAACCAATGCAACAGGGCGGCTGGTTCAGCCAACAGCAAATCCAGGTCAACCTTACAGTCGGACAGACCATCACAGTGACCAGCACGTCGGGCGAATACAATACCATGAGCAGCTCCAGCACCAACGGCACAGCCTCTGGCACCCTGACCTTCACGGTCACGGGGAAGCTCTCGCAGGGGTACACTCTATCACTCACCAGCGGTAGCCTGACCATTGCTGGTACAACATACACGATATCGTCCGGATCAGCCCAGATGGACCTGACCGGCGCGATGATATCGGGGCAAGGGACGACGAGCCCGACCGGACAGTTCATCGTGCGCGCTGTGGCGCACGGAACGTTCGTCGGCTCTAGCGCGTCGGTGTCACTGGACTTCACGAACGGAACGACCGAGTACCAAGTCATCCTGAACGGAGGCGTCTAGGGATAGACGGGACTCGGTCTTCCCTTTTTTCCTCTCATCCGAATTGCCTGATCGATGCTTCAGACTGCTTCAGGCGCCGGCGAGAACTCCTTCTCCTCCCACATGTCGAAGGCGGTCGCCGAAGAGGACGCCTGAGTGATTATTGCGAGGGCCGCGGCTGCGTGTAGGAAGTTGATGAAATCGACAAGGATTCCACCGACGTTCGCGCTCACGGCGCCATAGAGGGCGACTCCAAGGAACCCCTCGAAGACGGCGAAGCCGAGGGTCGCCTTGGTGATCCTCTTTATTCTACCGGGGCAGGAGGTCGCCCTGACTCGCGTGAAGATGAGGTACGCCAGCACCAGGACTATCACCCCGACAACGAGGTGGAGGTCGTAGGTGGGAAAGGTCCCGATGACCGGGAACAACACGATTAGAATCTGTATGAACGCGACCCAGATGATTGCGTACATCATGGCCCAGGTCTTCAATCTGTGGAAAGCAGCCTCTGAAGGCGGGTCGCTGGCGTTTTCTATTTAATGATTGACAGCCTGATGTCTGAGCTAATCGCGAAGAAGTAAGGCCAGTCACGGAACACTGAAGAAATCAGCAAAGGTCTTTGCCAAGAGAATGGGGTTGGACTGGGCCTCTTCTCCAAGCTTCCTGAAGCGCACATCGCCGTAGTCGTGGCCCGGGTAGATGATCGTCGAGGGCGGTAGTTTGAGGATCACGTCGTGCAGGCTCCTGAACATCTCCTCCATCGAACCTCCAGGGAGGTCGGTCCTGCCGCAGTTGCCGATGAAAAGGGTGTCTCCGGTGAAGAGGTTCTCGCCATCGTAGAGGCAGATGCTGTCCTCGGTGTGTCCCGGCGTGTAGATGACCTTGACTTTGCTCTGTCCGACCATCAGGACGTCGCCTCCTTTCACTGACACGTCATGGTCTATGGGCGAGCGCTCGTGCGCTACCACCTTCGCCCCGAGCTTCCCTGCCAACTCTCTCAGGGTCGAGGTGTGGTCGAAGTGATTGTGGGTGCCAACGGCGAACTTGACCTTCACGCCTACCTCCCTGACCGCGTTGACGATGGGTCCTGTCTCCCACCCAGAATCAATCGCCAGCGCTTCGCCGCCGGGCCTGTCAGCGAGCAGGTACACGAAGTTCTGCATGGCGCCCACTCCTATCTGTCTAACGATCATCGCGGAGGTGCGATGCCGCCCCGCTAGGTAGGTGTTGCGTTCCCTCGATCTTGCCGGCAGCAAATGATGCAAGGGGAGAGGTCACCAGGGGCATCCTGCGCGCACTCACACTCAGCAGTGCGCACCCTACGTTCTTCGTGCTTCGATGATTATCGAGTGCGGGATGAGCATGTGTTTCCTGAGCGAGGGATGTTCTGATACTCCTTTCGATGTGGGTCTTGGTTCGACGAGTCTTGTAACGACGAATCTGCTCTTGTGTAGTGCTTGGAAATAGTCGGTCAGGGTCCTGTGGAATGAGGTCGTCCGGAAGGGCCTGACAACCCTCTTCATGTCCCATGAGACCTCGGATTTGGTGATGCCGAAGTACCTTCTCACCTCCAAGTGCACAGCCTTTCTCTCTGCTGCATTCTCTATCCCTTCCTCGTATTTCCACTCCGCTATCGGTCCTCCATCTGCGGCATCGCCATATTCGAAACAGGGATGAGTGATTGAGAAGACAAACCTTCCATTCTTCTTTAGAACTCTGGCAACTTGTGAAATGGCATCCTCGAAGCGCTCGATATCCATGAGCGCCATGAAGCAGGTCACTACGTCAAAACGCTCGCTCTTCAGCTCCTTCAAATCGGCTGCGTCTGATACGAAGTATCTTATCCCCAGCCTGTCTCTTCTCTCCCTTTCTCTTGCCAGTTTAATCATTTCTTTTGAGAAATCAACACCGATTACTCTGGCCCCCTTCTTGGCCAAGATCCTGGTGTTGTATCCTTCACCGCACGCCAGATCCAAGACCTGCTTGCCCTTCACGTTCCCTGCCATCCTCAAGGCGGCAGGCTTGTTCATCTCCTCCCGAAAGTGGTCCTTACCCATCCTAACGAAGTCTGCCCAAGGCCTCGAAGCTTCATCCCACTCTCTGGAGATTCTATTACTAACCGTAGAACCACTCGAACCTGCGTCATCGGCGAAAGCCGTTATCATAAGACTTCTGGTACTTTGAACCCAATCGATAGCGCCCCCCGGTCTGACAACAGCCTCATCTCTGCTGGTAGGTTCCTGAACAAGCCTGGGTATGAGTCTGAAGACTATCACTTGAGGGAAAGGCGCCCCGGCCTGGACTTTACATCTCAGATAGGCGTCCCAACAGACGAGTTCTCGTTGGAGGTATGGCCTGGCTAAGGTTCAGGACTAGACAGATTCTTAACGCGTTTCTCCTACCACGCGCGGTCCGAGAGATGGGGTTCCGAGGTGGGGATCTGGAAGTAGGCAAGAGGATAGACGTAGGGGATGTGATTTCTAGGTCGACGAGTATCCTCGCGGAGAGACCGGCAATCATCTTGCCTCAGCTGATACCTGTCATCCCGATTCTCTTCACCTACCTTGCCCCGAGTGGCTCCGTCTTCAGTCCTCTGGAGATACTTGCTTCGATAGCATCTGGTGTACTCACTATCATAGTCAGCGGGGCCTACCCATCCATCGTCAAGGCGTCGCTCAAAGGCGAACAGTTCTCTATGACCGACGCACTTGGAAGGGCGTACCACAAGTTCTGGACGCTCCTCGTTGCGGGCATTCTAGTCGGCCTGATCGTGGTTCTAGGGTTGATTGCTCTGGTAGTGCCCGGCCTGATCTTTGCAGCCTGGTACGCCTACACCGTCCCGGTGATAATGCTGGAGGACAAGGGAGCCTTGGACGGGATGTCAGCTAGCAAGACGTTTGGCCGGAACAAGAAGTGGAGTACTTTTTCCATGCTCCTGATCATAGCGGTATTCAACATTGCAGCGTTAGTCGTCGAGACCATATTCACGCTCTTCTCGCCCCTGATTGGGTCGCTTGTTTATCGACTTCTGACGGCATCAGTAGCAGCCTGGAGTTCGGTCATCTTTGCGTACACTTATGTCAGCTATGGACCGTCGTCTGTCCCTGCGGCAGCGGAGATCGCTTTCGTGAGTCCCTCCCGATATTGCACCAGTTGTGGAGGGGAGCTAAGGCCTGCAGATGCCTTTTGCCCTCGTTGTGGACAGAAGGCAAGTTGATCAGCTTGTTCACCCAAGTGTAGAACGCCGGGAGAGATGCGCGTGGGATTGAGATTCGGCAAGGGTTGGCTCCTGTTTATGGGTCTTCAGGAAGGCAGAACGCTGGCTCGCGCGCGCACAATGCTCTGCATCATGATTGTGCCTTTCTGCCAACAGAGTCCTGTCTCTTCGTTATCGGTTGCTGAATAAGGAAGCCGGCCCCGGGGCCAGTTGCGTCTGAGATGTTCATGTAATACTCCCTGGCCGGCCCGAGGATTCTGTATCCGCCCTTCAGAAGACCCTCCAGAAATGGACCGTAGGTCATCGCGAACTGGTCAGGCGGGCCCTTGTGGCGCGTCTCAGCCACCTGGGTCTCGGCCATCTCCTTGACTAGGAACCTTCCCTCGCCGTCTAGGACTTTGGCAATCGGTATACAGACTTCGCTCCTGAGTTTCGGCTCCGGGGTCTCGGTCGGGTTATCGTAGTACAGGCAGAAAGGGTATCCAACCTGTTCGATTCCCTTGGAATCAATCCACGACTTCAGCTCGTTCATCGCCTCCGCCACGCCCGCGCAAGACCCTCTTCTTTCCAGCGATGCCACCACGATCTTGGGCGCTACCTTGAACTCGACTGCTGGTCCTGACACTCTCGTTCCTATGCTCACGCCCGCTTGCAGGATAATAGATTGTCCCTCGAGTGGCCCCAGAAGAACTGGAACTTGGTGGACTTCCCTCATGCACCAGAACTGGTCTGCCGAACACGCCTCATGCAGCCAATAGATGGCGCATGCCCCTCCTCGTCTTCGGATTCCGGGTCAGCGGCTCGTTCGTTTGGCTCGAGTCTCGCCGTACAGTCTGTATTCCTCCCCTGTTTTCGCAGTGTACAGACCGTGCCCTATCTCGTCTTCGCCGTACCGCCGGATGAAACTCTTCCAGCGAGAGCCAGCAAACCCCTCAGGCTCGACGTCGAACTTGAGGATCTGGAAGACTATGGTGTTCTCGTCTTCCCAGTCTCCCTCACCGTTCTCTATGAAGCCATAGGACCAGATTCTTTTCCAGATGTACTTCTTCATCTTGGAGTCGTATGTGATGAACCCGATGCCGCTGTCGAGCAGAGCCCCATCCTTTCGCGTCTCCCCTCTGATCTGGATAAAACGGTCGCTAGGCTCCTTCGTACATTCCATACTCGACACAAGGCTCCCCTTCTCACCGAACTGGTCCGTGGACAGCCCTCTCCACCGCCCGAGTAGGAGTCCAGCCTGTGGAGCTCTGACATGCGAACTCTGACCGATAATCGTGTTTGCTCTATATGAATTGGACGCTGCCCCACATTCTTTCCATCACCTATATTACATGCAAGTCAGGTGCAATCACGTTGACGGCGAGGGGACTGACCTTCCACCTGGTGGACGTCTTCGCCGAGTCCCCCTACGGCGGCAACGAGCTTGCGGTGGTGCGCGACGCGAGCCGACTCTCCAGCAGCGAGATGCAGAAGATCGCGCGCGAATTCAACTTCTCGGAAACGACGTTCATCGTCTCAAGCGAGAACTCGAGGGCCAAGGCCGCTCGCCTCTTCAAGGCAAGGATATTCACTCCCGCGCGGGAGCTCCCTTTCGCTGGCCATCCGACACTGGGCACAGCCTACGTGATACAGAAGTTCATCATAGGTAAGCGAGTGCCAGACGTAACGCTGGACCTCAAGGTCGGCAGGATTCCCGTTACCCTCGTCTACGGTCGGAGCGGAGGATTGGACAGGCTCTGGATGAGGCAGGTCGAGCCAACCTTTGGAAAAGAGCGGTTCACTGCAAGGGAGCTCTCAAAGGTCCTCGGAATAAGGCTCGACGACATAGACCAGAGGTTTCCCATAGTAGAGGTTTCAACGGGTGTGCCCTTCATCATCGTCCCGCTGCTCAACCTTGACGCGGTCAAGCGCTGCCACGTCGACGGGAAGTCATACGCAGAGTTACTCCAGAAGATTGGAGAGGAAGGGATGCTCGTCTTCTCTCCTGAAGCCCGCGAAGCTGGCGATGACCTGAGTGTGCGAGTGTTCGTCGAGGCGTTCGGAGTGCCTGAAGATGCGGCGACTGGTTCAGGCAACGGGTGCCTGGCGGCCTATCTCTCCCACTATAGGTACTTCCAAAGCGAGGAGGTGGATGCCAAGGTCGACCAGGGACACGAACTCGGACGGCCTTCCAGAATCTACCTAAAGGCTCGCAAAGAGGGAGGGAAGCTTCGAGTCTCCGTAGGAGGACGTGTCGCGTCCGTCGGCGTGGGCAAATTCGGATAGACGCAGGAAGTGTGCGAGCCTGGTGGATCTGCCCCTCAATGAGTTCAAATCTGCTTTCTTCCCGAAGACGCCTCCGCAGACTTGGGTCCGGACGCGCCAAGCTTTTCTTGGAGAGATTCAGAGCGGGCGGGAAGGATAACCTACACAACTAGGGAATTGAGTCCGCGGACATATCCGGATTTCGAGAGGCTCGCCGCGAAACAGGGAGGATGCTGGTGTATGTACTATCAGCGAGCCAAGCCGATTGGAAGGACGCTAGAGAAGACCGCATGGGCAACGATGGACAAACAAAAGAAGAGAGAAACCTGGGTACGGATGAACAAGCGAGACAAGAAGAGGCTGGTTCAGGAAGACCGTTCTCATGCGATTCTGGTGTACGAAGGCCGAATCCCTGTTGGATGGTGCCAGTATGGGACCCAGGGCGAGCTCCCTAGGATCGATGCGGGACGCAACTACCGCAAAGTCGGCCCTCCGGCAGGTGTCGAAAGGCTCTGGAGGATAGCCTGCTTCTTTGTCGACAGGAGGTACAGGGGGAAGGGGGTCGCGAAAGCCGGGCTGGAGGCAGCCTTGGCCTCGATCCGGGAACGGGGCGGAGGGGTCGTCGAGGCCTATCCGGTGGTATCGAAGAAGATGGCCACCGTCCCCGAATGGCTCTGGTTCGGGACTCCCGGTATGTTCGAAAAGGAGGGATTCAGAGAGGTCGCCCCGCTTGGAACAAGCCTAATCTTGATGAGGAAGACGATCCCCCAAAAATCCAGGTAACGGAGGGCGCCGATCTAGACTGGAGAGTCCAACCCAGTGGGCCGATGCCAGGAGAACTCGGGAGAAAGCTCAGTCTTCATTTGTCTTGCCTGCCTTCACTCTTTTCAAGTTCTCCTCCTCTCGCTGGATGAGGGAGGCCTTTCTCCTGACCCCGAATCCATAGCCGCCGAGGCTCCCGTCGCTGTGCACGACCCTGTGGCAAGGTACGACTAACGGGACGGGGTTCTTCGCGCAGGCATTAGCTACGGCCCTTGAGCTCCTCGGCCGCGATATCTTTCTGGCAATGTCTGAGTACGAACAGGTCGATCCGTATGGAATGGCCTGAAGCTTTCTCCAGACTCTGTACTCGAACGAAGTGGCTCTAATGTCGAGGGGCAGCGCCTCCAGGGCCACGACCTCTCCCCCCTCCAGGTATGCGAGGATCTCGTTCACCCACGAGCCCAGCTTGCTGGTGTCCGTCCGGACTATCCTGGCCGAAGAGTATTCAGTCCTCAGGGAGGCCTCGAGAATGGACTCGGAATCTCCTAGGCTGACAGCGCAGATCCCCTTATCGGTCTCAGCTACTAGAAGCTTCCCGAGCCGGCAGTCGTGAATTGAATAGCGTATGTGCATACCTCTGCCCTTTGACCTGTATGCCGATGGCCGCATCCCGAGCTTGGCGTAGGGATTGGTGTAGAGCCAGCTCGTTGAACTTCGCCCTGCCTTGTAGATTGCACTCCGGACCGGGTCGCCATTGTTCATCGACATCTTCGCGTGTCTGAGCCTTGCTCCTTCGACATATTGGCGCGGGGTGAGTCCCACGATTCGTCCCGTCAAGGTTTTGGTTTATGAACGAACAGGTCTCTTCGACCCGGGTTCTCTGCAGGGTCGCGAAGCACTTGTCGTTCGGCCGGCATCGCTTGCAGGCCCTGTAACCGGCGCGCTCGGCAAGTTGAGGGGTGAGGAAGAAGACCACTTGGTTTCTCCGGGGCGTCCGGGTGGGACAGGATGGTCGGCAGTAAATTCCTGTGGAACGGACGCCGAAGACGAAGGCCTCGTCAAAGTGGTAGTCACGGCGCTTGATGGCCCTCCAAAGTTCAACGTTTGTGTTGTCGAGAACTGGAACTGGTTCCGTCTCCATGCGTGTGATAATGGTCATCCTGCTCCTCTAACCATCGGCTGTCTTGGTGGAATAGCCCGTCTCAGTCTAAATAGTTAGTGTCTGAATCTTGCGGCCAAAGCGAAGGCCCGTCCAGGGATTCATCGGTTTCCGAGGAAGGGAAGCCCCAAAGTAGAATGCTGTATAGTTCCTTCAGCCCAGTGGCTTGACGTTCCTGAAAGTTGGGTAAAAGAGCGAAATCGCAACGGCGTAGAACGCCCCGGCAAGAATGAACGGAAGTACGAAGTTACCTGAAGCCAAGATGACCCCGCCGGCGTATGTCGTTATGCTGTTTGGTATTCTCCATATCACCGAGTTGACCGAGCTGGCGAAGCCCCGCTGTTCCGGAACCACGATACCCATCAGGTACGAGTCCATAAGTGGTGAAGACATATTCATCAGCATCGTCCTGACGACATAGATTGCCGCCGCCGCCAGCACATTCCCCTCAAAGGCGAGGGCGAGCATGAACGCCAGTGACAGCCCTTGCGTGAGCACCACCGCTCTGACCAACCCAATCCTGGTTGCAATTCGTGGACTGAAGATGGCGGCCAGGCCAATGGTGGTGCCCGCCAGGGCAAGTAGCGGTCCGCTGTAGGTGTCCGGAACGGCGAACTTGAGGAAGAGCCATGTAGGAATCAGCGGGATTATGAAACCAGCGCCCAGGCCAATGATACTGTTTATGCCCGAGAACTTCAGCAACACCTTGGTGCTCTCTCCCCTCCAGGAGATTCCCTCGGCCCTGATGGTTTCGTGGACATTCCTCAGTATTGCATAGAGAGCCAACGACAAGATGAGGCAGAAGAAGCCGAAAAGAAACAGCAAACTTGAGTGGAGAGTTGAGCTCTTCACTCCTAGGAAATTGCTTATCGCTGGAACGAAGAAGGGCAGGGCTGTGCCGAGGCTACCTCCTGCGCCCCCCACGATGAACGACAGCGTGAAGGCCGAGTTCCTGTTCTTTGGGATGGTCTGGTCCGCAATTGTAGCGTTCACAGTAGCAAGGTAGGTCCCTTCGCAGACTCCGCCCAAGGCGCCTGCAGTCACCATGGCCATCACATTTGTGGTGAGGGCGAACACAAAGAACAGAGGCGCTGCGCCGATCGAACCCAGAATCAGGATCCATTTCCTCCCCTTTCTGTCGGACAATAAGCCGAACGGGATAGCGAAGACCGCCATTGAGAGCCCCTCGGCCCCCAGTATGAGCCCCACCGTCGAGCCCGGCACTCCGAGCTGCGGGAGGTAGGCGGTGATGTATATCATGAGGTAGCCAAAGGCAAAGCCGTTGACTGCTAGGGCAATAATCAAGAGCAGGACACTCCTCGGAACGCTCGCGAGGAGACCGCGGTCAGTGTCTTCTGCCCTCGCCGGAGTCATCCGTCTCCAGAATCAAAATGCGAGTCTATTTGAAGGCGGGCCTGGTGAGGCCCATCCCCAAACGAGTTCTGCTAGCGGATTCCGGCGCCCATCGCTTCAAGCAATACATCTACCCTGTTTGAAATACGAAACCGATGCCAACCTGCCCAGTATCCCTTGGAAGTCCAAAGACTAAGAGTTCGGCATCACGAACCTCTTGAACTCTCTGTTCTTCAGGAATTTCGCAACACATGAGTTATCAACATCAGGTACGACTGCCCTGCTGATTCTGTGGCAGTTTCACGCCATGAGTGGCATACGGGACTCCGTGGGCTTTGCTCGACCGCAGTTAGTGAATCTAGCAGCAAGAAGGACTGACGGAATGAAAGTCCAGCTATCCAAGACCAAAGTTTGGATAACACCTAAATCCTCACACTTCGAGTAGACCGCTGGGGTTAACGAGGGATTTCTTTGGCAATTGGAATTGGACTTTTACCACGAAGGAGACCTGGCGAGGGAGTTGTAGAGGGTCGTTCGATACTCGCGCTCGCAATCCTTGGATTGGTATTGCTTGTTGGCGTCTCTCATCCTGTGAATGCTTACACGCCGCTGTCCCCACCTGTCATCGGCGTCACTTACGCGGTAATTGATTATGGCCAAAGCTCTACTCTTGTCACCGCCGCATCCTTCAAGGGGGGTGCCTCTCCATACACCTGTCAGTGGTGGGACCAACCTCCCGGAGTCAATTCCAGTTCCTCCTTCGGAAGCTCCTTAGCTTGCACTCTAGGCTCGAAACCTTCGGTCTCGACGGGCTCATTGTCCGCTGCAGGAAACTGGTCTTACTATCTTGTGGTCGGAGATAGTCACCACAACTATGTCGCTTCCAATACCATTAATGTCACAGTAAACCCGACTCTGGTCGTTCCGCCAGTAGTGCCCTCCTCTCTTGCGATAGACACGGGGCAGTCAGTCGACGTCACTGTACACTGGACAGGCGGGACTTCGCCCTATACCATCACGCTCTACAACGGTTCCACGAGCTCATGTAGCTCCGGCCTCGCTCTGGTAACTGCAAAGAGTCAACAGGTTTCTTCACCTTACACGTTCAACGGTCTTCCCGCTCTGACTGCGAACACCTGGTACTGCGCCAGCGTTACAGACGGCTCACCTGCAGGATCCAAGACCAGCATGTCCACATCTGGTCAAAAGGTCACAGTCAATCCCACCCTCGCCGCGCCGACCATCAGCCTAAGTCCCGGAACCATCGACGCCGGCCAGAGTTCTACCCTCACCACCACGGTCTCGCTTAGTGGAGGCACCACGACATACGCTTGCCAGTGGCTCGAGGAAGCTCCTGGAGCCGGGAGCTACAGCACCCTGGGCAGCTCCTTCACGACTGGGTGCACTCCCTCCTCGAAACCTTCC
>JBEKJM010000007.1:0-47935 GCA_050011215.1 Nitrososphaerales archaeon | reverse complement strand
CAACACACCGAGATAAGTGGTCAGGCGGTTGTTAGCAAACTGACCCATGAGGTCCTTCTTGGCAGTGTACACTAACAGAGGTATCATGGGTAGCGCGATCATTAGGCTGAGAAGCACCTGGCTGTAGACCAACAGGGACAGCGGGTCCAAGCCCAGAAGCACGGCTATCGTCGTTGGGAAGACGTTGACGATCCTCGTAACCACCCTCCTGGCGGTCCTGTTCACCTTTGTTCCCAGCAACCCATCCATGATCGCTATGCCGGCCAATGTTCCGGTCGTCGAGGAGGCAAGGCCCGAGCACAGCAACGTCACGGCGAACATGACAGCGGCAATCGATCCGTAGATCGGCGCCATTATCTGGACCGCCTGATTTACTGTCGACACACACACAGGTACTGCGGGCGGTTGGACGGCACACTGCGGGTAGAACGCGACGGCACTGACTATGAGGATGGCCGCATTGACCGCTCCGGCGATCATAAAGGCAACAATGCTTTCGCGAGTGTGGAGCTTCAATAGTCGTTGCTTTTCATCATTGGTTCGCTCCACCAGCTTGT
The DNA here is from genome assembly GCA_050011215.1 of Nitrososphaerales archaeon. Classification (GTDB taxonomy): domain Archaea; phylum Thermoproteota; class Nitrososphaeria; order Nitrososphaerales; family Gagatemarchaeaceae; genus UBA183. The sequence goes on along the minus strand of JBEKJM010000007.1, from coordinate 47,378 downwards.
CCCTGGTCAGCGTCGAATGCACGTACAGTGCGTGCGGCATGACGGTCGCGCCTATGATTCCAACTATCAAGACTATGCTGTTGTTGCCAAACGTTGGCGAGGCAAAGGACTGAGCTATCTGAGGCATGTTTAGGCCGACAACGGCGACTTCGTACAGGAAACCAAGAGCTATGATGGACACGAACAACATGAAGAAGTACTCGACTGTCCTGAAACGCCCCGATGTCAGAACCAACAGAATGAGGACGTCAGCCGCTCCGAATATCGACGCATAAAGGAGGGGCACCTTGAACAGTATGTTCAACGCGATGACCGTCCCCAGATACTCCGCCAGGTCGGTGGCTGCGGCTGCCACCTCGGCGCCAACCCAGTTCAGATAGATGTCAAACCTAGAATCATGGAGAGACTCGCGGACAAGCTGGGCCAAATCCTTACCTGTAGCTATTCCGAGCTTTCCTGAGAGATACTGAAGGAGCATCGCCATGAGGTTCGCCATCCAGACCGTCCAAAGCAAACCGTAGTTGAACGACGCTCCCGCCTGAATGTCCGTTCCGTAGTTCCCCGGGTCCATGTATGCCATGCTCACGATCAATGCCGGACCCGCAAAGAGGAAGACCTCACGAACTGAAGTAAGGCGTGACTTCTTGATCTTGAGCTGCTCCGGTGGCTTGAGAACTCTATTCGAGGGTGCGCGTTTCCACGGGAGCCGCATGCTTGTAAGAAAGAGAAATTGCGAGGTATTTTAAGTTTGATTGCTCTAATATAACTCGACGGCTCTAATACGATTAGAGCGTTCATCATTTCGTAGGCTCGCCTAACCATTCGAGAACGCTTTTTAATGGGCGATGGCCTGCTTCTTCTCCGTCGGGGACGAATTGGCAAGGGTGACCCAGACAGAGCAGCAGGAAGAGATGTCGCGGCTGGAAGACTATCTTGAAGTAATCTACCATCTAATCCACGATAAGGGTTATGCGAACACGGTCGACATCGCAGAGAGTCTTCGAGTCAAACCTCCTACCGTATCGAGTATGCTGCAGAGACTCGCTGCGAAGGAATACCTTGTGCACGAGCGCTACCGAGGCATCAGATTGACCGACAAGGGTGCGAAGATTGCGAAGTCAGTGATCGCGAGGCACAGTATAGTAGCAGAACTGCTTTCGATGCTCGGCGTGGAAGACAAAGTAGCCTACCAAGATACGGAAGGGATGGAGCACCACATCCAACCCGCAACTATCCGCAAGATAGAGGGGCTGGTCGACTTTCTCCGGAAGAACCCGAAGCTGCTGCGTGCGATACGGGATCACATAGAAGAATAGGGCGCCAGTTACAGTGCGTGGTGGAGGGCTGCCATGAACACGGAATTCGAACCCGTATCTTTCGGGTCACGACCGGATACTCTGCTATTGGACGATCGTGGCATTTGGTGGTTATCCTGTGCTCACTCTGGGGTCGAGGAACCCGTAAGTGACATCGGCGATGAAGACGCAGATTAGAACCATGGTGGATATGATGAAGAACAGGGCCTGTTCCATCGGGAAGTCGTACGCCTGCACCGCCGTGAAGAGGGCGAGCCCCAGTCCGGGGTAACTGAACACCGTCTCCGTGATTATCGCACCAGATAGGAGGAACCCAATGGATACGGCGAACGCCGTGACAATTGGAAGAACCGCGTTCCTGAAGGCATGTTTGAACAACACAGTTCTCTCCGGGAGGCCCTTGGCCCTTGCCATCTGAATATAGTCCTCCTGCACGGAGTCTATCATCACCGCCCGCTGCGTCAGGAAGACGCCCCCGATGCCCAACAAAGTCAACGATACAAACGGCAGAAATGTTGCCTTGAGCACAGAGGCATAGAAGGTCCATCCCGTCAGGAGCAGAGATGAGGTGCCAAGATTCACGTAGGCCGTCCCGGTGACTTTTATCTGCATGAGCAGCAGAATCGCGGCTAGGAAGAATGATGGGAGCGAGTTCAGGAAGAGCAGGACGGAGAGTGATGAAATGTCCACCAACTTGCCTCTCTTCGCTGCCGCAATGACTCCCAGCCCTATGCCTATTATGAAGGCGGCGATTGTGGATGCCCCGAGCAATAGCATTGTGTAAGGCGCTCTCTGCTGGATAGTAACGAGGACGGGCCCCTGCAGCCCGACTCCTATATGAAAGCCGAAGTTCCCAGTGAACATATTACGGATGTAATCAACGAACCTAATAGGCCACGATTGGTTAAAGCCATAAGAACGGAGTATGCCGTTTCGTATCTGTTGGTAATACAACCCGACGCCGGTACCTGTTCCTCCGTGGTTAGGAGGTGCTTCCGGGAGGTAGAGGTTCTCAACACAGGTGATGTACGTCACTCCCTTCGGGCAGAGTGCCGTGAAGGGGAACACCTGAAAGAGAAAGAAGTTGAATACCACTATGAGGAAGAGTAGAACAATCGTGTACACGGAGCGTTTGGCTACGTACTTCTTGAGCCCCATGTCCAGAGACGGGCAAACCTATTCGGAGCTATAAGACTAGTTACCATAACACTAAGCTGAAAGAGCCCAGATTTAGCCCCCGATTCGCCAAAGAAACTCATTGTGGGCCTATCTCGCGGGGATTTCGACTAGATGGTGCAACGCCCCAGTGTGATCAATGTGCGGGAGGTGGGAATCTGACCCAGCGTGCTTGGCGGAACGCCCAAGAGCAGAACGCCATCAAGGCGTGGTAACAACGGATATAGCGCCCGAAGACAGGTTCAGAGAAGGCTGGGGCAATATCGGTGAGCATTAGGGGATTCCTTCGGAGAAGAGATGTTCTGACCATTCTTGCGATGGTCTTGTTTGCCGTGTCGGTGGTAAAGCTCTATTCGCATTACACGAGTGTTTGGTCCCCATCAAGGTTTCATCAGAGTACTTTCGACGGCGATTCGGCACTTGCAATAATCACCGCTGTGGTTTCCCTGATGATGATCTATCCAAGAAAGGCCTCCGCTGATTTTGCCGCTTTGATCTCGTTCTTGGCCTCTTGGAAGATTGCAACGAAATTCTATCCGAGATTTGTCGTTCTGGGTTCAGCTCCTGATATCCTATGGTGTCTGTACCTAGTCTTCTGTGCGTGGGTCCTGACGCTGGGAAGCAGACCGGTGGAGTTGAGGCCTAGTGGACAAGACCCTCTCCCCACTGCGCCGCCCACCCGCGCCGCCCGGGACTCCAATTAGTTTAGGCGCCCGAACAGCAGAGTCTGCAGTGCGGAAGGAGTGCCTCTCAAGAGAAGGTCCCTGGCTAGGTGATGCGATTCTGGCCCGCATCGATTCTTGCTGGCTCATCCGCCGGATCCGGACCCCGTTCTGAACCACGTCTAAGAATGTCAGGAAGGAGAAGGGCCGTGGCGACTACGGCTCCTGCTACCACTGGCCAGAGCAATCCGACGGACCCCGTCCACCACTGGTCGAGGGTCCCATGGGAAAGCAGAGGGATCGTGCTGTCAAGGAAGGGCGAGCTCAGCCAGCTGGTGTTCCCAGCGAGCGTGCTCGTGAGCGCCGCGAGGCCGTTGACGACCACCCCTGCAGAATATAGGACGTAGACGACGGGACCCCGGTATCTCCAGCCGCCTTCTATCACGTAGCCCGCCGGCAGAAGAAGAAAGGGGAGCGACGCCACTATGAATCGAGGTCCAAAGGACAGACCCCCGGTGGGATCATACCAGGCGCAGTAGGGCAGAAACAGCACCATGAAGGCTGCCAGGATCAGAAGGCCCTCCCTCCTGACAGCGGAAGTGTCCAGCATCTTCCTGAACCCAAAGACGCCGACGAGAAGAATCGGAGAGTAGAGGAAGATGCCTCTCAACGGTGTGAAGAGATTCAGGACCACCCCGAGGTACCAAGGCGTTGAGAATTCGCCCAGGAGGGACGAACTGTGGAGATACAGCTGTTCGGAGGAAACCAAGACCTGCCCGAAGCTTGCGTAATTGTAGAGGCCTATCGCTAGGACTCCGAGGAAGGAACAGAGAGCGAACCCGACGGCCGCCTTCGCGAGAAGTCCACGATTCTTTCTTCTCAGCGACACGACTATGTAGACTAGCAGCACCGGCATCAGAAGGAAGTTCACGTAATCGACCATCATCGCTGCGGCCACCGAAAGCCCTCCGAGCAGGAGTGTGATGGAGCCTCGTGAGCCCCTGGTGGCTCGCAGGACGAGATAAACCGCGACGATGTCCAGCGCCGCGGAAGCGTCGCTCTGGAAGAAGAACGTGGCAAGGGACCAGCTTACGGTGGAGAACGCGTAGGCGAGCGCGATGAAGCTGGCCGTGGCTTCCCTGAAGTACATCCGGCTCAGCTTGTAGAGGTAGAGCACCGCGAGGGCATTCAGCATCGCAACGAAGAACTCGCTCGAGAGCATCACGGCCCCGTATTCGCTGAAGTGGCCAACGATGATGAATCCTGGCACCACGAAGGGGAAGGCGAAGAGGGCCAGTCCTGGCGCCAGGGCGCTGTAGTACTGCCCTCTGTACTGGAAGATGTCCACGGAGTTAGGGATGAATTGTCCCACGCGGCCCAGCGCGAACGTGTGGTTGGCCCAGATCGCGTAGTCGAGATCCAGGAAGCTTGCTGTGTGATCGGTCGCCCAGACTGCGTTCAGGGTGACGCAGAAGACCAGCAAGGTGGCCAGGAAGATGACCGACCCGCGGTTCATGTCGCGCCAGACCACGCTGTGACCATTCTTCGAAGCGCACTTCCTTCCTGGGCTCTAGCCATTAAAGCTAGGTCCCCCCTACCAGTGGAACGAAACCCCTAATGGCGGAGGCAGAAGTGACTCTGTGTCTCCTTCATACCCATTAACGGAACGCCCTCCAAGCTCTGCGCGGAACGACCGACGTGAGTAGCCGTCAGAGTCCAGGTGGACCCTCTGGGAGGACCTCTGGAGGTTCCAGATTCTTGGTCCCATCAGAAAGCAGGGGCAGCCTGTGCGAGAACGTGGCCCAATTGGTAATCGCGCGAGTGGGAACTCGGACCTCGGAGAAATGTGGATCTCGTCAAATGGGATTGGCCGTGCGTTGGGCACCTCACGACTAAGGCAAAGGGGCCTTGCTCACCCAGGCATCGACGATGTCCATGGCTTGCCTCAGGTCTCTTGCAACGACCTGGCTGCCGATGGCCCGGGATTCTTCCCAGGATGGCTTCTCCTTGTGGAGGAGGATGGCCCTCATGCCGATTCTGGTCGGGATAAGCACGTCCCCCTCCAGTTCATCTCCTATCATGACCGCCTCTCCCGGTCTGACCTTGAGGGCCTGCAGGGTTCTGTGGTATATCTCTGGGCTCGACTTGTCGCAGTGGAATGTGTTCCCGTCCACTACGAGGTCGATCCTGTCGATGATGCCGCGTAGGTCCCGTTCGAAGCGGAAGCGGGCGATGGATGTCACCAGCGCCGTCCTCAGGCCGAGCTTCTTCGCCCTCCGCACCGCCTCCGCGAAGGGTAGGGAGTTCCACCTCGTCTTCTGGTATTCGCGAATCACTTCATTGAAGGTCAGTTCGTTGGGTTTGGCACGCGCCATTTCGAACGCGCGGCTGATGTACCTTTCCCAGTCAGGGTAGCCGTATCTCGGATAGTCGATGTGGTGGACCTGGGGTATGGCGTCCTCCCAGGCCTTGGTCGAGACTGAGAGGCCTCGGTCGCGGAGGAGTCTAGAGACTCGTTCCGGGTCGGGAGGACCTGAGTGCGGCCTGAAGCCGGCCAGCGTGGCGTGCAGATCGAAGAAGACCGCGCGGATGTGGACGCGCCGACGAGGCATGAATGTGGCCGGGATCTCTTCTCAACCGTCCTTGGCAAAGATGAAGAGAGGTGTGATCTCTCCGCTCGTCAGCGATATCGCGTAACCATGGGACATCTGGCCATCCGACACTCTGGTTGCGTTTGCACTAGGGTGTCCGCAGTTGGGACAGGAAGCGGCCTGTGGTGATGCTTCCTTGCCACGGTCGGGACAGAAGGCCGTGTTCCCTAACGGAAGAAAGTGGAGGTTTGTCCAATAGGCATGAACGACGTGAATGAGTGTCGGTCAGGGTTGGATTTGAACCAGCAATTCTGACGATGTTCGCAACCGAACAGTCGGGGCCTAGCCGGGCGATTTCCCTCTCCGCGCCTGCCTATCCTCTTTCCTTTCTCTTGCTCTCTCTTTCTTCTTTTTCTTGCCTTCTCTTCCCATGCCCCTCTACCTCCTTAGGTGGTCATTCGTTATTAAAAGAATGGAGGGCGTCGAGTCATGGTGCCCATCCCTTGAAACCAGTGTCTTGACTTTTGTTCTGCTGCCACCTATCAGATAGACGCCGGAAAGTGGTGGACTTCGCGATCATCTTGGTTCTTCCCCTCGGTGAACGATTCCTCGACGCTGCATTTCCCCTTGACGAGATGGGGACGGAACCTCAGCGTTTGGATGAGTCGAGCGGTTCCGCTCTGGAGTGCCCTTAGGTCTGTATTCAGCGATTCCCGTTTGGAGTCTAAGCTTCTTCTGGCGTCGGCATAATACTCACCCCAGGGGTCTATCCTCTTCATGAGTCTGGCCAATTCCGAATCGTCCGACGAGCTCGCTAGAGTTTGGTCTTGGCCAGCATAGTGAATCGGTAGGAACGTCCATCCCAGCGAAGGACCAACGCCCTTGAAAGGGGGGCCGATGGACGCGCTCTCGCGGCGGTAGAAATGGCGGTCAAAGTACTCCATCAGAGCCGATACGTCGCACTTTGATTCTTGAGGATGTTTATCGATTCCTGAGGCCTCCCTGAGCCCACATTCATTGTAAATCATCTTGGCGATGTAACTGGGCCATCGTACTAGTGCCTTGACGCTGTCATTGTAGTCCACCATTCCATCCCACACCTTCTTTCTGGCCTCGGAGGTTTCATCGTCCAGATGGGCGAGTGCATCTCTTATCATCGGAAGTCCTGGGTTCGTCCCCGGTTCGGAGTCTGATTCCAATTCAAACCCTATGGGGATCCAGACGTATTCAGGTTGGTTCTGTGACGGTGGATAACCAGCGAGACTCTCTCTGTCCTCTATTCCGCTCTTGCACCAGGGACCGTATGTCTTAGTGATGAGTTCTTCATGGTAGGCTCTCGTGAGCTCATTACGCCTTGCGCGTTCCCTTGACTCTTCTTCGAGTTCCTGTTTGCGCTCGGCTTCTGCTCTACCGATAGCGACGATCTCCTCGGCCGTGTACCCGTCTCCGTCGGCCTTTCCTGCGGGCGCTCCGTGTTTCACCCGCTCGGCCGCCAGAACGAAGTACTCTTCGATTGCGAGGCCACCGAGTCCGAGCATGACTCCGCTGATGACCAAAACGACGTCGCGGTCTGGAAGAGCTGAAGGCACCTCTAGACTCACGATTATCAGAATCGCTCCGATGATGGGGATTGCGAGGGTTAGGCCAAGGACTGTCTTGTTGACTTCCCTCTTCGCTCTCTTTGTCTGGGTCTTGGAGGAATCATCCAAATGCGATATGCCACAGGCAATCGGATGCTTGGTTATTTAATGTGGCAGAGAAGGCCAGATTGGAATCGAGGGGATGGAAGCTTCCCGCTTCTGCCTTCCAGAGCGTTCCATCCATCTTACCATTTCGTCAAGCCAGCAAATTCCTCGCTTGTTCGAGCCTTCCCGCAAATGTTTAGATGAGCATCCCGTTGCCGGTTCTCATCTTGCAGATGCAATCCTCAGGCCCCGCCATGGGGGCTGCGTTGTTAGTCGTCGGGGTCATCCTGGGTGCAGGGTTGGTCCTCGCAACGTTCTATGCGACCGGGTCTCTCACTCCAAGAACGATGGCTGGCACTACGACGAAGACTCTTACGACTACTGTCACGACGACCATCAACAACGCCCAAACTGCCTCGTGGAAACCAGCGGCAAATTATCCCCTTCAGGCATCTGGCACGCTTGGGGTGTTCGCACAGCAGTGCGTCAACAGCACGGCGTACATCTATTGCGTCGGGGGGCAGGACGCCTTATCAAATCCACGCAACGCAGTGTACACATCTTCTGCCGTATCCTCGTCTTCCGGCAACATCACCGGCTGGACACTCGGACTCAACCTCTACCCCCAGAACATTGGCGGCCAATCCTGCGTTGCTAGCTCTGGCTACGTCTATTGTATCGGAGGGACCTACGACAATGCTAGTGATGATGTCAACGCGAGCTACTATGCTCCTCTCAGCAGCAACGGTGTAGTCGGGACGTGGAGCGCTACGAAGTCATTCCCGATTCCCGTAGATAGTCAGTCTTGTGCGGCGTCGTCCGGGTACATCTACTGCGTGGGAGGATTCGGCGAGGCGCTAGGTACCAACGCCACCTCCTTTCCGAGCAATTTCGTCTATTACGCTCCACTCTCATCTTCGGGCATTGGTTCGTGGAGCAAATCGACATCCTATCCCGAGGGCATCTACCTGCCCAGCTGTTTCGCGGCCAGCGGTTACATCTACTGCGTAGGGGGCGTCGACATTAGCGGCGGCGCCTTAAGCGCAGACTACTACGCTCCTCTTTCCTCTGCGGGAGTGGGGAAATGGACCCCGACGATGGCATATCCGATTGCTGCAAGCGGCCAGGCCTGCGCGGCCTCGGCGGAGTACGTCTACTGCGTAGGAGGAATGGGATCGAGCTCGTACCTAAGCGCCGTCTACTATGCTACCGTATCATCCGGGGGCATAGGGGCGTGGGCGCAGGCAGCCAACTACCCCCTTAGCGTCATGACAGACTGCGTCATCTCATCGGGTAACATATACTGTGTAGGTGGTGCGGGCAGCTCGCCAGAGTACAGTGCCACATACTACGTCTCCATAGAATCCCTCCTGGGCGTGACGACAACCGGTTGAAACCGTCGGCAACCTTGTCCTAACTGACTGACTACACGGCAATGTGTCTTCTCGGATGGAAGAGGGCCATCTCCATCGTCCCCTCTACTGTCAACATGATCAGCGTCTCGCCGCCGAGGGAGTTTGTCGCCACTGGTCCCTGGTTGAACACCATCTAAGGAACTTGGGTCAGGTCGGGAAGGCGGGTATCTTCACGTTCTTTCTTTGGAAGTCGCTGCTGCCGTTGCGGACGGTTTTGATATTCTGACTTCGTCCATAGCCATCCCCTCCCAGACCGAGGTGTATCCAAGAGCGTCCAGGACCTTGCTCGCCTCTCTTTCCCTGACACCAGAGGACTCGATTATCGCGAGTGCTTCGGTGAGCTTCTCGATCTTGCCCAGCCTCTCGTCTAGCTCCCTGAGCTTTCCCTTCGAGATGAAGAGGTTGCCCACCCTCGCGTGTCCGGCGGGTCTGAAGTCCTGGAGGGCCAGACTGATCGCTTCCAAAGAAACGCCCTTCTCTTCCGCGATATCCTCGAGAGTAACGAAGTCTTCATTCAGGATGATGGATTCCTTCTCGATTCCGCCGGCCTGCGCCCTCAGGATCAAGCCCTCCCTTTCCTTCAGGTGCTCGACGATCGGCTTCAGGGGCACGTCCTTCTTGTAGTATATCACCTCAGCCTTGCCCCTCAGCCTTTCGAGCCTGGAGCAGGCGAGGCTTTCGTCAGCGGCGATGATCATATCCACTCCTTCTATCGACTTCAGCTTGCTCAACTTCCTCTCCAGGTACTCTGGGGTCCAGAACCCGACGATCTCCAGGTAGACCTTCTCCGCGTGTTTCTCCAGGCTGAAGTCGGGGATGAGAACGTGGGCGCCGGCCACCAGCGGTTCGGGCTCCCTTCTCAGGACCCACCCCAGGGAGCCGTAGGAGGTGAGGAACGCCTTGGCGAACCTCTCTTCCACCGTGCTGTCGAACCCGCTCGCCTGTCTTCCCCCGGCGTCGGCCCTCTCCTCTTCCCCGTCCGTGACGATGAGGCCGTCGACTTCCTCGCTGTCCGTCTCGAAGGCGTACACCCTCCCTCCCCTGTTCCGGGCGAGTATCTCGGCCTTGACGCTCCATTTCTCCGACGCGACTATCCGCGGCAGGACCTTTGCGATGGAGGTGCCGTACCGCTCCGTGAACTTGAAGAGGGAGAGGGGGCCGTCGAGGGAGACCCTGTAGCCCGGGCGCTGCTCCTCCACGGAGTACATCAGCCCCTGCCTCTTAACTTCCCTGAAGATGTTCTTCCAATTTCCTGAGGCCGTGAACTCGACTCTCAGCGACTTGAACAGCAGGGTCTGCATGAGGGAGAGGTTGTATCGCTTGATCAGCAGTTCGGCGCTGAGAGGCACGAAGCCTCTCATCATCAGCTCGTCATCAAGGTCACTGAAGAGCGCTCGTTCAAGAGCCTCGGAGGAGACTCCGAGCCTCGCCGATGCGCTTCGAATCACAGCCTTCGTCTCGTCAGAGCTCGCTGCCTTCGCCCTGCTCGCCGCCTCGAAGACGGCCATCCTCGCTGCCATCGGGTTCGTCTCGCTCTCGACTTCGAACCTGCACCTCCTCTCAAGCAGGGTCGACAACCCTCTTACGAGCTTGAAGTCGTGGCCCTCGTCCTCGATCTCCTTCAGCCTCTCGAGGAGGTCTCCCTTCTTCTTGCCCAGCCCGGCCTTGAAATCACCGATGATCCTCGCAGCTAAATCCACTGCTTCTGGATCGACGCTCACGTAGGCCGGTCGTATCTTGCCCTTGGAGATCCTTGCCCTGAGGAGGTTCGAGGGGAGCATTACTGCTGCTCGACCACCTCATCCGCGAGGCCGTAGTCTCCTTCCGCTGTGTCGCTCTCCTCCCCTGGGAGAGCTCCTGCGGTCTGCTTCGTCGCCCCGGACCTTCCCTCACTCCTCTTCCTCCTTCTACTGCTCGTCCTCGTCTCCGAAGTCTCGCTCGACACGAGCTCTATCAGCCTGGCCCGCCCCTTCCCTTCGCTCTTCCTGAGGAGCCTCCCGAGCCGCTGTACGAACTCCCGTGAGCTTCCCGTCCCGCTCACTATGACGCCGATGGACGCCTCGGGCACATCGATCCCCTCGTCCAGAACCTTTGAAGTAACGATGGCCCTGAACCTTCCTTCCCTGAATCCCTTGAGCACCTCGTACCTCTCCTCCTTGTTCGTTGTGTGGGTTATGAACGGCAGGAGGAACCTCTTCGATATCCTGTAAACCAGATCGTTGTGCTGCGTGAAGATCAGTATCCTGTCGTCGGGGTTCGAGCGAAGTATCTCCTCGAGCTTATCGACCTTTGCTTGGGAGTTGAACGCGATCGTTATCGCCCTGTTCCTTGCGAGCAGAGCTCGCCTCGCTTCAGGGTCTCTCGATGTCCTCATGATGAACCTCTGGAAGTCCAGAGGCGACCTCAGCCACACGCCGTTCCTTTGCAAATAGCCCGTGAACGCGCTGTAGTTCCTCCTGTACTCCTCCTCTTCCTCCTTGGTCAGCTCGACGTTGACCCTCTCGATCGCGTATTCGGAGAGGTACCTTCCCGCAAGGTCCTCGGGCTGTAGCCTGTAGACGACGCCTCCTATCAGCCTCGGGAGTTCGAGGTGCAGCATGTCGTCCCTCTCGTAGGTAGCGGTGAGGCCCATCCTGCACGGGGCGGTGAACATCTCCGCGATCTGCCTGAAGCTCTCGGCGGGGAGGTGGTGAACCTCGTCGAAGATGAGGAGCCCAAACCTGTTGCCGAGCTCTCCGGCCCTCAGATAGGCGGAATCGTAGGTGCAGACCGTAACCGCCCTGATGGCACTCTCTCCCCCTCCGTAGGCGCCGACCTCCACTCCCAACTCCTCCTGTAGCCTCCTCCTCCATTGATCGAGCAGGTCGAGCGTCGGGACGATCACGATGACGGGCTGATCGACGAGCTCGATCGCCTTCATTCCAATGATCGTCTTCCCAGCGCCCGTGGGAAGCACGATTACCCCCCTCCTCCCTGCTCTGTCCCAGGATTCGAGGGCCCTCTTCTGGTACGCCCTCATCTCCACGCTCTTGCACTTCAGCTCGGGGCAGGGGGGCAGCTCCTCGACGCCGTCCTTAATCGCCGAGAGCTCGCTCTTCTTCAGGAACTCCACTATCTCACGGTAGTAGAGGGCGGGCGCCCTGAATGCCCCGATCCTTTCGTCCCACACCGAATAGGGGACCTTTGCTTCGCTTCTTACGAGGATGCTTCCCTTGTCGTACGAAAGGTAGGTCGGCTGCATTCAGTTGGCCACGCACGCGACTCGATTTATCTCTTGAAGCGAGACGGAACCCTCTGTTTCGCCATACGATGAGGAGGGACACTGATTTCTAGGTCCGCCTGCTCTGTTGCACCCAGACCTGTCACAAACTGACCAAGTCGCAACATGTTCCATGACAACCTCAGGAACTACTAGGCTCCGCACGAACCATCACTTGCACGAAAGGCAAAGGGCCGTGACGATTCCTTAGACCTGAAGGAACTTGGAGCTCTTCATCTCGTCCTGAGCCTGGAAGGCCTTGCTCATCGCTGAGACCTTCTTCGCGTCGCCGTGGACAAGAAACAGTTCTACGCAGGTTGACGGAGTGAGCTTGCTGTGGATATGCGTCTTGATTATCTGGTCAAACTCATGTTTGAGCCGCGTGACTGGTTCTTCTTCCTCGGTGTTGTGAGTGACCACGACCAATCCACTCACTTCTCCTGAAAGGCCAGACCGTTCCTTGTTTTCGTTCATCATCAGTCGAATCGCCGCCCGAACGAGTTCTGACCTGCCAGTGAAGCCGTATGATTCTTCTAGCCCGTCCATTTCCTTCAGCATTGTCTCTGGAATTGAGAGGCTGACTATTGGCATAGCCAGGTTTCTTATTAATGGACATATAAACTGTGGTCTCCGGAGTAATAAGCCGGACCGCCGGGCATCGATATTAGCGATGCCGGTCAGGAGGACCCGGAGCCGAGGGAAGTCGTCTGCCTGTCTGCCTTGCTCGATCGGGATTTCTGGAAACCAGTCTTAGGAACTCCACCGGGCTTGATTCGTTTCGGGGATTTCCAGTCCCAGGCCCTCACAGCCAGGTAGGCGACGAACGCGATGCTCGTTATGAAGAAGCTCACCGGGTACGGCTCATAGAATCCGATGAACAGGCCGGACCAGGTCGCGGCCAAGGCGATGAGCACCGAAATCATGATGGCTCGCTGCGGCCGCTTCGCTAGGTACTGGGCGGTCGCCGCCGGCGTCACCATCAGGGAGAAGATGAGGAGGACTCCGACCATCTGAACGGCGATGGAGACCGCAACGGCGACAAGAAGCATGAAGACCATGCCCAGGAAGACCATGGGCATTCCCTTGGCTTCTGCGACGTCTTCATCCAGCGACGCGAAGAGGAGCGGTCTGTAGATGAGAGAGATCCCGGCTAGGATCACCAGGCCGAAGAAGAGCGTCTGGAGGACGCCGCCCCAGCTGATGCCTACTATCTCTCCGAACAGGATGGAGTAGCTCTCGTTAGCATAGCCGGGGTAGAGCCTGATGAACAGGAGGCCCAGGCCGAGCGCGAACGCGAGCACGATGCCGATCTGGGTGTCGCGGTTCGTGACTCGGCGACCGAGAGCGGCTATGGCAAACCCGCCTGAAATCGAGCCCAGGAGGAGACCCCAGATGGGGGCGACATCCACCAGGACGGCTCCCGCCGCTCCGGCGAATCCAATCTCTGAGAAGGCGTGGGCCACGAACGCCGAGCGCCGCAACACCACGAAATAGCCCATGATGCCGGCTACGATCGCTATGACCGTCCCTGCTTCGAACGCGTGCTGCATGAACTCGAGGTGCCAAATCTGCTGGATGTCGGTGAGCAGATTGGCGCTGAAGGTCATACCATGTCACCGTGGTGCTCTTCGACGCCTATGATCGCGACGTTGCCGTGGGGGTCGCGCAGGACCTCGACCTGGACCCCGTACAGTGCAGTGAGGCTCTCCGACGTCAGGACTTCGCTGGGCTTCCCCGTCGCCACCTTGCCATTCGCGATGTACATCACCTTGTCGAGGTGCGGCAGGAGCGGATTGATGTTGTGAGCTATCAGCAGCGCCGTCACGCCGCGCGACCGGACCACGTCGTTGACTAGGTGCAGCAGGTCAGTCTCGCGCCTCAGGTCAAGGTTCGACAGTGGCTCGTCGAGCAGCAGAATGTCCGGGTTGCTCACCAGCGCCTCGGCCAGGAATATCCTTTGCAGCTCTCCGCCGGACAACGCGCCGAGGGGGCGGTGCGCCAGTCCAGTCGCGCCGACTCCTTCCAGCACGGCGAGGGCCGCGTCGCGCTCTTTGTGGGAGAACGGGTTGAACCCCCATTGCTTTCCTGAAAGCCCGAGCCGCACCAACTCAAGGCATTCGACGTTCGTATCGCTGTCTATGACGTGGCGCTGAGGAACGTAGCCGATCTGAGGGTTCCCACGTCTGGGCGGGGCGTCGAATATCTTCATCGACCCGCTGACGGGCTGCTGCAGGCCGAGCAGCAGGCGAAAGAGAGTGGTCTTACCAGACCCGTTGGGGCCTATGACAGCGATGAACTCTCCGCGGCCAAACGCGAAGTTGGCGTCTCGCCAGACAGTGTTGTCCGGGTAACCGGCTGCCAGACCTTCTGCCGTGATGATCTCGGACTGCAACCTCTTACGCCCATCATTGCCCGAGGGCCTGGGCGTTAAGCGTGTTCTGGATTGTGATCAGCTCTGCGTTCATCCAGACCTGGAAGGTGACGTCCGGGGGCTGGATGGTCTCTGTCACGCCGACACTAGGGACGTTGTTTTGGGCGGCCAGAGTCTTGATGCTTTGGGTGAGCTGCGTCACCGTCTGCTCGTTGTAGACCAGCATCTTCACGCTTCCGTTCTGGAGTTCCTGCTGGAATTGCACGACGCTCTGCACTGGCGGGTCGTTTCCCTCTGAGACGGCCTCCATGAATAGGGGTGGAGAAACGAGGTCGAGGCCCGTGGCGTTTGCCAGATACACGAATATGCTCTCGGTGGATGCCACATGCGTGCCCCCAAACTGTTGCTTTATCTCGCCAATCCGTGCGTTGTACACTCCAAGCGACGCATTCAAAGTGACGTACTGCTGCTTGTAGTATGCCGTGTCGGTCGGGTCGATGCACACGAGGTCCTTGTACATCGTCTTCACCGTGTCGTTCACGTAGTAGGGGCTGTACCAGAAGTGAGGATTCGCCGTGACTGACTGGTTGATGAGCTCCTGCACGTTCAGGACCGCCTGGTTCGGAGTGTTGCTCGCTGCGATCAGCTGCAGAGCCCAATCATCGTACCCTGCGCCGTTGACGATCACGAAGTTTGCGTTTGCGATCGCTATGGCATCGGCGGAATCACTTCCGTATTCATGAGGGTCGGCGTTGGGGTCTGAAACGATACTAAGCACGTTGACATGCGTTCCGCCGAGCTGAGACACAAGGCTCCCCCAGAAGTTTTCGGCGGCGACCACCTGTACCTTCCCTGACAGGCTCTGACCGGTCGTCGAACACGGAATGGTCGTCGAACCCTGACCGCGAAAGGCGTAGAGTCCCGCGGAGGTTGCCGTCATGACTATGACGACTAGAATCGCAGCAACCAGAATCGTGTTCCTTTTCACAGTCATGCTCTCGGGCCGGCACATTAATAAGCCTTGTAGGCTCTCTATTAATAATTGATGGTGTTCGAGACTGTCTTTATTGATTATGATGCATCTCTGTCCACCACCTTATGTGGCGCCTTCCTTCGCCTGCCCTAACCTCCCTCCGTCGGCTTATCCCCACTCTGTGCAACGAGTGCGGCAGAACATAAAGTGATTACATTCCGTGAGCCAACTATATTACCAGAGGCACCCAAACCCAAGTCTATGGACGAGAGAGTAATCCGCGGGGGAGAGACAGTGAAGCTGGGTAGAGTGGAGGGAGACATTAGGGCCGAGAACCACTCACTTGTCCAGGCATCTGACGGGTCTCTGGTCCTCGTTACGGGAACGGCATACTTCGAAGGAAGCGTTGAGGTTGACTGTGACTTCGAGTGCAGTTCGCTAGAATCCAAGGATGGGCTCGTCCGTGTCAATGGGAGCCTGACAGTCCATGAAGACATCATCGTCGAAGAAGCCCTTTACGCCAGGGGCAATGTCAAGGCAAAGAGAGTGGACGTCGGGGGGAGACTCTCTGTCGGGATTTCATTGGAGACCCAAAAGGTGGATGTCGGCGGTTCACTCGAGGTTCAGGGCAACGTCATCGCGGAGTCTGTGGACGTAGGGGGCTCATTCGAGGCGCTCGGTGAGCTGAAGCTGAAGGATCTCGATGTGGGCGGCAGCGTAGAAGTCGGGGGAGGCGAGGTCACTGGAACGATCGACGTAGGGGGACGATTCACATCACGGAAGGAACTGAAGTTTGACAGACTCGAAACGGGCGGGAGTGTCGAACTGAGCGGCGGGAAGGGCAAGAAGATAGAGGTCGGCGCGAAGCTGCAGTCGAAGGGAGACTTGGACTGCGAGGAGATGGAGGTCGGCGGACTGGCAGTCGTAGAGGGGAATCTCTCAGGGAGAACAGCCGAAATCGGCGGGAAGATCAGAGTCTCGGGAGACCTTGCGCTCACCTCCAGGCTTGAAGTGGGCGGGTTTGCAGAGATAGGAGGAGTCCTTTCCGGGACCGATGTGGAAGTCGGCGGGGTTCTTCGGGCCGCGAAGGGCCTTCTTTCAGGCACCGTCGAAATCGGCGGTCGAGTGGAGACATCCCAAGGGCTCAAGGCAAACAGGATAGAGATAGGCAAGGGCGCCAGTTGCATTGGCAACCTCGTCGGGGACGTGGTGCACATCGAGAAGCGGGCCCAGGTCCAGGACGTGTACTGCTCGAGGCTCGAAGCAGAGGGAGGGTCCAGGCTGGGCAAGGTCTACACCGAGAGCGCCGACATCGGGGACACGTGCGTTGTCGGAGGGCTCGTCTACACCAAGGAGCTCCGGGAGGGGGAAAGAGTCGTGCACCTCAGCCCGCCCCAGAAGTCCGGAAGCCTTCCGCCCTTCCCGCTGTAGGGAGGATGATCAGGCGAATCCGGTGGGAGGATGAAAGGTTGAGTGCTCGGACGCCAAAGCGGTCCAAGGCCGACATCTACGCGACGATCCTGGAGGTCGTGCGCCGGAACCCAGGAGGTGGGAGGATCACGAGGGTGTCCTATGGGGTCGGAGTTCCCCTGGACCGGCTTCGGGTGATGGTCGACGACTTGATTGCCTTCGGGCTGCTCAGAAGAACGACGAGCGAGGACGAAACCACCTACTCGGCCACGCCTCGGGGACTGGAGTACCTCGATACCTACTGGAAGATGAACGGCTACCTAGAGGCCTTCGACCAGACTCCGACAAGAAGCCTTGCGGCCATAATGTTCGCCGACCTCACAGGTTACACCTCGCTGACGCAAAGGAACGAACGGCACGCCCTCGAACTCCTCGAAGACTATCGGAAAGTCACCAGGGAGGTGCTCCCCAGGTTTCATGGCAGAGAGGTCAAGACGGTGGGCGACGCGTTCCTGGTGGAGTTCTCGAGCGCCCTGGAGGCGTCCCAGTGCGCGATAGAGATTCAACGGAGAATGCACGAGAGGAATCGGAACGTGCGCGAGGCGGACAGACTGCTTGCGCGCATCGGAATCCACATCGGAGACATCGAAAGGAAGGGCAACGACATCCTCGGCGACGCCGTGAACATCGGGAGCAGGGTCTACGCGATTGCCGACCCCGGAGGGGTCTGCATCACTCGTCAGGTGTTCGACCAGGTCTGGAACAAGCTAGGAAACCACCTGAGCGAAGTCGGAAAGAAAGAGGTGAAGAACGTGGACTTCCCAATTGAGGTGTTCTCGATCGACCTCCCATGGAATGAGAATCCGACGACCAGACCGCCCGCCTAGTGGAGCAGGGATGCTTCCGGAAGCAGTATCGTTCGGATGTCTTCTACGGTCTTCGCGACAAACGTGGGATTCGATTCCGTGACTTCGAGTGCCGTGCCATATCCATAGAGCACCCCAATCGAATCCACGTTGTTCCTCCTGGCATCGATGATGTCGTCCCCGCGGTCTCCAATCATGACATAGCCGGCGGTCGGGCCACCGTAGGCGCCGATTGAAAGCTTGATGACCTCTTCCTTGCTCGAACGGGTCCCGTCTAGCTCGCTGCCGATGATCCTGTCGAACAGGCGAGCCAGCTCGAAGTACTCCAGGATCTTCTTGGCATAGGTCGTGGGCTTGGAGGTCGCCAGAATCAGCACCTTCTCGCGGTCGAAGAGGTCGCTGAGCAGCTCGGCGATTCCTGGGTACAGTACGTTCTCATACAACCCGATTGTCGCATACCTCTCGCGATATGTCGCAACCAGTCTTTCTATGAGCGAGTCGTCGCTTGTCCCTACAAGTTCTTTGAAGCCTACACGCAGCGGAGGACCCACGAACCACGAGAGGTCTCGGTCCTGTTTGACTTCGGGGAAACCGCACGACTTGAGCGCGTGGTTTACGCATCTGACGATCCCCTCCTTCGAGTCGGTCACCGTGCCATCGAGGTCGAATATGAGATATCGATACACGATGGTGGAAATCGAAAGGCTCGCTACTTATCGCTAGTGGCCAAGAAAGAAGTGTTTCGCCCCCACCTGCCTCCGCAGCGTGGCCCCGTGACCTGGCATTGTCATCCTACGGAGGCGCCCCGGCAGACGAGTGGACGAAGTGACGAAACGGGCCCGGCGGGGTTCGAACTCTCTTGGCATGCAAAGGCGCGTCACACTGAGAACTCTCGTTGGGCCGGGGTTCCAGCCAAAGGATGCATTCGACCAGTTCTTCTCAGCAAGTCTTATGAAGCTCTGTGTGCAGTTGTCTAATGCGTAGGGCGTGAAGGTCGGCGTGGTGTCATGGAAAGGATGACGACGTCATCGGACAAGAAAGGAGGCAAGGTCAAGGTCGGTGATAAGGCCCCAGAATTCACTCTCAGATCTCAATCGGGTGAATTGGTGAGCCTCAAAGACCTCTTGGGAAACAGGGAGATCGTGTTGTACTTCTATCCAAAAGACAACACTTCGGGATGCACCGCTGAGGCATGCGCCTTCCGGGACAGCTACGAAGGATTCAAGGAACGCGGGGCTGAGGTCGTTGGGGTGAGCTCGGACTCCACCGCCTCGCACAAGGATTTTGCGTCAAGGAATGGCCTGCCCTTCATCCTTCTCAGCGACGAGGGTGGAAAGGCCAGGAAACTCTACGGTGCTTCATCGACATTCGGGCTTCTTCCGGGCAGGGTCACGTACATCATAGACAGGAGAGGAATAGTCAGGCACGTCTTCTCTTCCCAACTTAGTCCCAAGAGGCACATCGACGAAGCGCTCGAGACACTAGAGAAGATCCAGGAGGCTGAAAGAGGGACCGACAAGCAGCATCCTACGACGGCGTAAAGGGAAAGAATCAATAACACCGATTCGCGCTCACTAGAACAGTTTGCAGAAGAATGGTGAGGGCCCATAGCCGAAGAGTCATCGCATGAATACGAAGCTCCTGCCCTGCTGGCTGAAGACGTGGTCATCTTTCCCCATTCGGAAATCGCGATAACCGCCCAGGACCCAAGGAACACGACTGCCCTGCTCCAGGCGGTCAAGGAGCGTCAACTGGTCGTTTTCATACCTCGCCACAATTCGAAGGATGTCGTTGGCTCGATAGGCACACTTGCGCTGGTTCGAAAGGCGGCCGTCGCCGAGGGAGGTGTGAGCGCGTCTGTGAAGGGACTGTGGAGGGTTCGCGTCGAGAATGTCCTTGAGGAGATGGCCTATGCGAGGGTCCGCTTCACGAAGGCAGCCGAGATCGACGATGCTCCCACCGGCGGGTCGAGAGTCATGGAGGTCGTTCTCGGTCAAATTGACGAGTTTGTCAAGCTGATTCCCGGCATCCCGGCCGAGATTACCGGAGCCTTGAGGACCGCTGAGACACCCGGCAAGCTGGCGGACTTGTGCGCCTACTCCCCGGGCTTCTCCTCAGAGGAGAGGCTCGACCTGCTGAGGACCCTGGGGGCGGAAGAAAGACTCGAGAAGGTCAGCAAGCACTTCGAGATGCAGCTGACTGCCCTGAGAGAGCTGGCCAAGGTGGAGATGATTCCTGAATGTGAGACCTGCATGGAGCTTGCAGACAGGGTCTTCGAATCTAACCCAAATCGGAGAGGAGAGATCGCCTCAGAGTTCCTGAACCACGTAGTCCAGAAGCACTCTGGCGAGTTGTTGGGGCTGATCGCTGAGAAGTATGGTCCCGTGTTCATGACGAGGAGGGCTCTGAAGTGAGGTCGTCTGTCGCCGAAACTGACATTCAAGGCATTCTTGTCGAAAGCGCATTCGTTAGATGAACAAGACCGGTGATGACGACCGCACTTCGCTCAGACCGTGCACCTATGCCGACCTCGGTCAATTGCGCGTCATCGAACTGGAATCCTTTCCGGATCACCCCTATCCTACAACCGTATTCATCAACTTCCTGATGCTCGCGAGGGAAGACTTCATCGTCGCATGCTCGGGCGATTTGGTCGTGGGGTACGCAATCGGGACAGGCAGTGGGGGAGAGGGGACGATTCATTCGGTGGCCGTGACGCCAACCTTCAGAAGGAGAGGAGTCGGAGCGAGGCTGATGGAGTCGGTCATCGAGATCCTATCCAAGAAGCATCGGAGAATCTCCCTCCTTGTCGATGTGAGCAATCAGGCTGCAATCCGCCTGTATCGCAGATTCAGCTTCTCCGAGACAGGCCGCGTAATCAAGGCATACTATCCGAATGGAAACGACGCCGTCGAAATGGCATGGGAGGCCGGTTCCAAACTACGGTGAAGGCGGGTTGGGGAGGCGGAGACTCCCTGACCGATGGCGCGCCTGATCAGTATCCGTAGCTGAACAGTTGCGCGGGCGGAGTCCCCTGAGGTGGAATCGAGAAGTCCAGGCCTGTGAATTCCTTCAACGTGTTCCTTGTCAGCACCTCGAATGGGTCCTTCGAAACAGAGAAGTCGCCGAACGTCTTCGCCACGTCGTTGGTTTCCATGTAGACGAGAAGCCAGTCGCCCTGAGTCGAAGACCGCAAGTACAATGCCTCCTTCTTTATCCCGAGGTGCTTCTCCGACCTTTCGAAATCCTTCCTCATTGGACCTGAGATGTCCTTGATGAATTGCATCAGCACGTCTCTCTTTCCCGGCAGGACAGGCCATGCTTCACAGTAAGTCTGCATGAAGGGCAAGTAGGATTGAACGGTATTTGAACATGCAGGTTCAATGGTCCAGTCCTGAATAATGAATCGTGGTCTCGTCATTCCACGTGGACGCCCGTCTTCAATTCGGCAACCGGGAGAGCCCTAGACCGGGAAAAGGGAAGTGGTGCGGTCTTTCGATCACGTCGCAACGGGCAGGTCCTTTCCGCAGCTGGAACACTTGGTGGCTCCTTCCGGATTATCAGCGCCGCAGATAGGGCACTTCGCGTTCTTGGTGGGCTGGGCTGCCTGTGTTCCCATGTTCGGAGCCTGTACGATCGTGATGGAGACAGGAGGTGGAGTCTCCTTCTCGCCTTGCCAGCGGGACGCAACGAGAGCCACCACAGACGCCACCCACACGACATAGAATCCGGCGCCCGTCGAGAGGGTGTACGGGCCATTGGGGTAAATGAGGAATGGAGGAATGGTGATCATGGCCATGCCCACCATTCCCAGGACTCCCGCCCCCAGTGGAAAGAAGCCTACCAATCCTGCAATCACGAGGAGGACGAAGGCTATGATCCGAGTATAGTTGTAGGCCAGCGTCGCGGTGTCGCCACTCGACTGAACTGTGCTCAGGTTCTTGATCATTGGCGAGACGATGCCGTAGAGGGTAGAACTGCTGCTGCCGAATGGAAGAAGGAGGATTGCTGCTAGAATGACGAGACCCATGACAACCCCGACTATTCTTCCGGGACGCAGCCGCAAGGGGTGTCATTTCCTCACGAGAATATATGAACCTATGGAAGGCGTCGCGCGAGATGCCGAGGGTTGGACACTCCCCAACTTGCGGTCGAGCGTCGGTGCCGATCAGGCAGCTTCTGGAGGTTCTTCTCTCTCGTTGCGCGCCCTAGACACCCTGTAGATTGCGAACCCGACCAAGAGGGCGGCAAAGACCGGAAGGAGGGCGAACCCCGTGAGAGTGATCGGCTGTCGTGCTATGTTGTCCAGACGCGAGGCGACATCGGCCTGGACGGCGCTTGGACTAGGCGCGAGAATCCACTTCCCCTGCTCGTTGGTCGAGCTCGAACCAGTAATGCTTGCCCCGGTCGTGAAAAGCCAGATGCCGGTCGCGTTCGTCTTGGTGGATAGCACTGAAGTACTGGTGCTTGTCGTCACAACAGGATTCCCAGCGAACGAGGCGTACGGCCCGCCGTACGTGCCGAGGCCCGAGCCAGCCAGGACTAGACTCAGCCCTAGCAGGACCCCTGCCGCGACTCCCAAAGCAGACCTTGCGGACCTCATGGATACACACTAGAGCGCGCTACCTAGTTAGTTCTATTCGTCAGAACGGCTTCCCCCACCAGACCCTCCTTGCCTCGCGCTGGAAGGCTGCCGCTCCGCCCGTGGCCCCTATCAGCGCGTGAGTGTTCTGGGGCCCAGAACGGTCGTTCGGCACCATAGGTATAACTCCCCCCCTCCCCAATAGAAGTCTGAGAATAATGCAATTGCAAACCATGAAAACGAATCGCACTTCACACAGAGCGACGGCCTCGGCGCTGTCGGTCATGCTGGCGACCATCATGCTTCTCGGTCTCGCCGGCCTTCCAGCGCTTACGGTTCACGCTGCTTCGTTCAACGATGTACAGATCTTCGTGAACACAAGCGCGAACCTGCAATACAACTACTTCCTGTCAGCCTACAACCTGACGGGAAGTCAAGTCGCGACGTACCAGTCCTCCTTCCCAGCCGCGGCGTTCGAGCTTCCAGCAGGAAGCTATCTCTTCACGGTCTCTGCACTTCGTGAAGGGTACCCTTCCTGTCCGATGTGCGCCGAGCCGGGCGTGGAAGCAGGCCAAGCCAACGGCGGCGCCTCGAGCAGTTCCAACAGCGGCAGCACAACGGCCATGCCAGCGTTCCTCATCCAGTCAGCCTCAGAGTACGGGTACGCCGTTGAGACCGTGAGCGGCCCTGCCACCTTCACAATCCAGACCCAGAACGTCACCTTGCTGCCCACGAGTCCTGTCACCGTCAAAGTCACATTTGCCAACGGGACCGCCGCAGTCGGAGCCGACGTATCTGCTTCAATAATCGGCCAAAACTACTACTGGTGGAACCCCAGTTCGAGTGTCGTAATGTCAAACCAGACCAACAACCTTGGAATCGCCCATCTGGTCCTTCCACAGGCACCGGCGGTGATTACTGCGTGGGACTGGGTTCCGGTCAACCGGACTTTGGACAACAGCACAGTCCCAGACAAGATCGGGGGTCAACCGATCAACGTGACACTCTATTGGCAGACGACCTACGTCGGCCTGTCCGCGTCCGCAATAGTCATCCCACCCAACAACAGCGTCAGCCTGACCCTTCACTATCAGCAGCCAGAGAACTGGATAGTGCCCATGGGAGTCAAGACTTCCACAGCCAACTCCTCGGGAGCGTCCACCGGGACGATCGCCGACCAGCCCACAGGCGTGCCATCGACGGTGCAATCCGCTCCGTCCCAGACGGGGTCCCAAATTCAGTACTACCTTCCGTCGGCGGTGCCTTCGATTGAGGCCGCCCTCGGCACGACCGGGTCGACAACTACGTCCTCCAACGCGCTTCTGGGAGGGGGCGTGACCACCATCGCGATAGGGGCGGCAGCAGTGATCCTGGCTACGCTGGGAGTTGCCGTCGTCATCCTGAGGACTCGGCCGCATCACCAATAGGCTGCCGACCCGAGAGGGCGCAGCCTGCTCCATTTTTACGAGAATCTTGTGGACACCAGACAGAGCAGAGCCGCTTGAAGATCCTGTAAATTCCCTCAGGCGGGCGGGTTCCGCGGGTGGGCCTTGAAGCGGACCGTGACGACCGATTCCCCCACGCTGATCCGCGGCTCGACAAGAAACGACTTCCTCACGAGTTCTTGGAGAGAGCTCGCCAGGATGACGCTCAGCTTGGGACCGAAGTCATGGCGGCAGACGATCGTGTAGGTGTCCTCCTCCCTCGTTATCCGCGTTCGCAGCCTGTCGGGATTTATCTTGGATCGCATGTTCAAGACCTCCAGAGTCTTCTCCGGAGAGGAGTCTTGAAGGAAGAACTCCGCCATCTCCTTCCACATGGGGGCCATGACCTCTCGCCCTATTCGAGCGAGCGTCTTGTCATCCAACTCTTCGATCATACTCGCGAAGACCGACCTGTGGAGCGTGATGAATCCGAACTCTCTCGCCCTCTTGTCCCAGTCAAAGTACCGACTGATGATCGAGTTGGCGAGAGCATTGACGGTCGTGCCTTCGTCAGCGGCTTCCTTCTCAAGAGAACGCGCCAGCGATTCTGAGAATCTGAGCGTCCTGAGACGGGACTTGCGCTCGTCCTTGCCAGCGTTTGACATGAGGATGTGCCTCGATAGGAACGACTGTCTTGCCTACTTAGGTTTTGCACTCTGAGCGGAATCCGCTTTCAGAACCCGTTCGGGGGTGGACCCCAGCGGGCCCGTAACGACTCTTCATTCGCTCCTCCGTGGGGATCCTGCGCAGAATGACGGGGTCTCGCCGAACCGGCTGACTCTTCACGTCGAGCCTGCGAAGATCTCGTTCCTGAAATAGCGAATCACACTGACGCCCTTCCTGTCCACCTTCATGTTCACCTGCCAGGTCTCCACCCCGCTCTCCTCCGCCAGACGGGCGGCGCCGAGAACCTTCGAGTTGGTCCTGTCCGGCGCTGGGGGTCTGAAGGGCTTCGCGTCGTACAGATAGCACATGGCCAACACCGCTCTCCTTCCAAGGGACCGTGACTCTCGCAGCTCCGTCATGTGCAGAATCAGCCTGTCGAAGGAATCAAACCTCCCGTGCCTGACCCTCTCGACGCTCCTGGAGGCGGGGAGGGCTATCAGCGGGGTCTTCACCTCCACGTAGGTGTTCCCGACCAGGAAGTCGATGCGCGAGCCTCCCAGTCTAACCTCTCTCTTCAGGGCGCCTCTCGCCATTCTGAGAAGCTGGCCACTCCTGATGAAGAACTCGACGTACCTGTTGACAGCGGTCTGATTGATGCCGACCCAGGACCCCGTCCTCCCCGGCTGTCTGACGGAGATGGCCTCGACCGTATGGGCCGTCTTCCTTCCACCCGTGTGCGCGTCAGAGTAGAGGCATCCGAGTCCGGAGAGAGAGACGTCGCCCAGTCTGCCGGTTGTCGGACAGTGGCACCTGATCGTATGGCCGTCGGCTCGAACCAACATGATGAACCTGTTCGGCCTGGAGAGAATCACTCCCTCCTTCAGCGGTTCAGGGAAGGTGAATGCTTCTCCAACCTGGACCCTTCGCGACATGTCTGACATCCCTCGCGCCTAGGTCCAGCTCATTGGAGAGTCTTAAACTGCGGACGCGCTCGTAAGAGCCGACTCGGTAGGATTGGGGCGCCTAGCTGAAATGAGGTTCCGGCAGCTAGCTAGCGGAGGCCGCCCCTCACCGAGGCTCAAGGTAAGGCTGCAGCGAAGAATTCGAATCCACAGGACCTGATTCTATCATCCCTGGAGCTCAACCACGCTGCCCCTTGATCTTGTTATCTTGAGTATGGCGCCGACGAGAACAGGTCCGACCGCTGCGAAGAAGGCGAAATCACTGACCTCGTGTGCCAGCATGAAAGGTACGGCGAGGGGCAGGGACTTGAGAGCGACGGTAAATGAAATGCCCGTCAGCATCGTCGGCGTTATTATCGTGCTCAGGTCGTAGACGAACGCACCAATCAGTCCGAGTGAACCCCAGAGCAGGCTTCTGATAGGGATGCCTGCTTCCTCAAAGCCGAAGACCTTCCGGGCCAGGTAACCCAGGAAGGCGTACACGGTCTCGGACACAATCAGGAGGACCAGGAGCAGTCCTCCGTCCGGACCCAGCGGGTTTACCGAGCCGTACACCAGCCACGCAAGCGCGCCGACCGAGACGCCGACGCCAAGTCCGAAGACGAGCCCCGAGGCGAAGACTATGGTGTCCATCAGCTTGATGTTCGCGAAGGGCAGCATCGCGTAGTCCGTTGTGATCGCAAGAGCGGTGAACAATGAAACTGTCGCCACCTTCTGGGTTCCTGTCAGGCGCAGTGGCTCCAAGGTATGGATGGTTCATCCAGCCATTCTTATAAGAATGCGCAATCAAAAAGAAGACGCAATACGATCAGGGCTGAAACTGGCGACCGCATCCGTCCTGATCGCTCGAGAGGTTCGGTCAAGTTAGGAGCGTGAGGGCCGCATTCATGGCGCCGATGAACGAAGTGCGTCTGTCGTCGGAACCGCAGACTATCACCACGTCCCCGTTCTTCGGCTGCAGCCCGCTCCTGAGCTTCACCCAGGCCCCGCTTGGGAAGTCCTTTTCGCCGTCCACGGATGATCCCGGCACCTGAAACTTCGAGTCTTTGATTACATAGGTCGTCGCTCCTGTCGCACCTGCCCGAATCGAGGAGTCGCGCTGCTCTATCCCACTCCTTACCCGATTCGACCTCTTCTTGATCAGGACAGCTACCTGCTCTCTTCCGACGGTCAGCGCGGTCCTCGGCAGCTCGAGCGTCTCCGGCATCACCCTCCTGAGCTCAGAGTAAGCTCGCTTCCCCTTTGCTGTAAGCCGGCATCCGTTCGGCTCGACCGCTATGTAGTCGTCTTCCTTGAGCCACTTGATCACGGTCCTCACGGCCCCTTCTCCCAGGCCCACCTCCTTTGCGAGCGCGTGCCTCCCAATCGCGTCCGCTCTTCCTATCGTCAGCAGCACCAGCAGTACGTGCGACGAGCTGTAGGTCGGTGAAGGCCCCGGGGCTCTTGAGCTATCCATCTTGAGAAGCGCTGTGAGAGCCGACAACCGTCACTCCACAAGATTCGCCATATTTTATCCTATTTCATGCGAGGGCGCCAAGTCGCCAGTTGCCGCTGCTTGCGAAGAACGCTTAATATTGGCTGGATGAACCATCCATGCCTAGGAAGCGCTTGGCAACAAGAACAATCTACGTCTTTGCCCTCGTCCTGGTCGCGCTCCTGATAATCAGCACAACGGCCGGGGTCTACTACTACTACGAGTATGGGCAGGCGACCCAATCGAAGGACCAGTACGTGAGCGAGTTGACCGCAGCGACCAGTCAGTACGACCGACTGGTGTCGAATTACGACGCGTCCCTCTCCCTGTACAACCAGACGTTCTCGCTCCTCGTAGGGACGATCGCAGTAGTGAATACGTCGCTGCCGATATACCAGCAGGCGAGTGCCGAACTCTCACAGCTGTGGAGCCGATATCTTAGCCTCAAGCCTGCGTCGAATTCGCTCTACGCTACGGACATCTTGGTCGACTTTGGGAACGGCACCCTGCACTGGTACAACAACACCGAGGTACAACCGGGATGGAACATGTACACAGCGACTGTCGTGCTCAGCCACGGAGACCTGCAGGCCCAGTTGTATTACTTCCCATCGGGGAGCGAGCATTACGTGTCGGGAATCGATGGCCTCTCGAACTCAAAGACCATGTTCTGGTTCCTCTGGACCTACAAAGAGACGGCTTCTTGGCAAACAGCCCAGGTCGGTGCGGACGACCTTCCGGTCTACAACGGATCGGTGTTCGCCTGGACCTATTGCGGAGAGACGGCGTCTTATGCGCCTACATGCATTCCTTGATGTCATCTGGTCGCAGATAGGACGGCCGCAATGGCCTCTGTTTGCCTAGACCAGCTGGACTCTCGCTGTTTGTGCGACCGGCTGCAGGGTCCGAATCCCACCGGGCCCACTCAAGATAAGCCCAGAATAGGTTTTGTCTGTCTAGAATAGCTAGATTCGAGCTGTTTAGGCCAGTGGCTACAAGACCCAAATCCTTCGCACGCGCGAACCAAGCGGTTTGATCTCGGCGGAAGAAGCAACCAATGGACTGTCGCGTTAGATAGTGTTTGAGATATTATTATATAGTCTATCATTTCCGCCCATAGTCATGGGAAAGGCTGTACGATTGGCGCCCCGTCAGCGGGATTTGGGCCTTCTGGAAGACGGAAGCCCGCATCCTCAAGGTGCTCCGAGGGGGCTGTTGCACTTCTACGCGCTTCTGAGTATCGCTCGCAAGCCGATGCGCGGCTATGATCTCATCAAGGAAATCGAGACCAAGACTGAGGGAGCTTGGCGCCCTGGTCCTGGCGCAGTGTACCCTGTGCTCCGAAAGCTCGTGAATCAGGAATACATTGCGGCTCAGAAGAAGACGAAGGGCGGCCCGCCTCAGGTTGTATACCAGATAACGCCTGCGGGGCTCGAGAACATAGCCAACGCCAAGAAGATGATGAGGTCTTCGACGGAACGCTGGACGCTCATGAGACAGCTATTCATCGATCTAATGGAACCAGACGACCTGGTAAGATTCGTACTCAACTCCTTGGAACTGCAAATCGAGCTCATCCACATGCTTGTCGAATCCGATAAGAGCGGCCTTAGCGATCAGGATAGGCTATTCATTCTTCGCCAGTACAGGCTCAATCTGGAGAGGGAGTTGACCCGGGCCACGGCCTCAATCAAGGAGATAGAAGGTCGAACCCCCCCAGAGAGCGCCGCCACCGGGGGAGCAGCTTCGAAGGTGAGAAAGGCTTGAGCAGAACTGCACTAGTTACAGCCGACCACGTTTCCGAAGGCGACTCCATGATCAGGGTCGAGAGCCTGACGAAGAAATTCGGCGACTTCACTGCCGTCGATGGCGTTACATTTGACGTCAAGAAGGGGGAGATATTCGGCCTGCTTGGACCCAACGGTGCCGGCAAGAGCACGACCCTGCGGATTCTCTCCACCTTGGCCAGGCCCACCAAAGGGACCGCTTCGATCGGGGGCTATGACATCGTGAAGAATGACACCGAAGTTCGAAAGCTGATCGGTATCGTTTCTGAGAAGATGATAATGTACGACCGCCTGACAGCAAGAGAGAACCTCTGGTTCTTCGGCAGTCTCAATGAGATTCCAAGCGATATGCTGACCCAGAGGATTGACGAGCTGCTGGAGCTGGTCCAGTTGACCAAGTGGAAGAACGCCCTGGTGGGGACGTTTTCGACGGGGATGCGGCAGAGGATGAACGTGGTACGGGCCCTGCTGAACATGCCTCGCGTCCTGTTCTTAGACGAGCCGACGCTGGGTCTGGACCCCCAATCCTCCGTCGAAATCCGAGAGTTCGTGAAGAAGCTCAACAGAGAGGACGGCACCACCATAATCGTGACGACGCACACGATGGTCGATGCCGACATGCTGTGCGACCGCATCGCAATCATCGACCATGGGAAGGTGGTCGCTCTGGACACCTCGACCAACTTGAAGAAGCTGATTACCGGGGGAGACAACACGATTCTGAAGCTGGGTGTCGCCAATCTCACGGCCGACCTCCTCGAGACCCTCAGAACGCTGGATTGCGTCCAGTCCGTTTCCCAGGAGAACTCGACCCACGTCCGGCTGATTGCGCGCGGCGACGACGCGTTTGACAGCGTAATCGACGCCGTAAGGAGCAAGGGGGGGAAGATAGCATCGATAGAGAACCTGCAGCCGACGCTCGAAGACGTGTTCCTGCACCTGACGGGCCACGAAGTCAGAGACAGCGCGGACCAGAAGATTCCGCTGGAGAGGCACAGACGATTCGGGACCCCGCAGCGGAGGGTAAGGTGAGACTGGATGGGGGCCAAGGCACTGCTTTCGCACAGTTTCAGAATCGCCTGGAAGGACGTACTCGAGCTCTACAGGAACAAACTCGGCCTGGTCCTGCTCATCGTGATGCCCCTGTTCATGATGGCGATGGTCGGCTTCATCTATCCGACGGGTGGCAGTTCGGCCAGCAACCTGCCTGTCGCGATCGTCAATTCGGACGCAGGGTACAACAACTCAGTATTCGCAAGCCAGACATTCACTTCAGTCCTGCAACAGATTAACAGCAAGACCGACATGATGAAACTCACGACGGCGACGAGCGCCGCTGACATCAAGAACCTGATTCAAAGGGGCGACATCGAAGGCGGGATACTGATCCCGAGCAATTTCTCGGCAAGCCTCGCCAGCGGAAAGCAGGGGACGGTAGTGATCATAACCGACCAGTCCAACCCCCAAGTATCGGCGACCATCCAGACGCTGCTGTCCAGTGTATTCAGCAAGATGGGCACCATGAAAGCCCAGCAGAACGTTCTGGCGCTCAATCCAACGATTACGGCGAACGATTCCCTGGCGATAGTGCAGCCATACAAGGTCCAGACGCAGGGCGTCGTTCCCGGCGCCCCCAACTACTTTGACTTCGTTGCACCTGGCATAATGGCTATGGTTGTCATGATGAGCGTCATGACGGGGCTGCCCGCGGCGATATCGCAGGAGAAGGAGGTCGGCACCATGGACGGAATGATGGTGGCGCCCATCAACAGGCTGTCCATCATCCTCGGCAAGACCCTGGGCCAGACGGTGAGAGGTTTGTTCCAAGGTCTCATAGTACTGGTCCTGGCTGTCGGGCTGTTCGGTGTAACGATACAAGGGAGTATTCCTCTCGTCTTCGGGCTGCTTCTGCTCGGCGTGTTCAGCTTTGTGGGCCTGGGCATCGTGATAACCTCGTTCGCGAAGGACCAGCAGACGGCGACGATGCTGATGATGACGCTGATGTTCCCCATGATGTTCCTGAGCGGAATCTTCTTCCCGATACAGCAGATGCCCTGGTACATGCAGGACATATCGAAGGTGCTCCCGCTCACCTATGCATCGAGCGCCCTGAGGAAGGTCATGGTGCTCGGCGCTGGGATTCCCGACATTACCACGGAATTGACCATCCTGATAGCATTCGGGGTCGTAATGACTGCGATAGCCGTCCCTGTATTCAGGCGAATGATGACTAGGTAGTCATCCGGAAAGTGAGGTTGCGACGGGTCAACAATTCACAGTCTAGAATGAGAGTTTGACGAGAATCGCTATCTTCGGAGCGACGGGTGGCA
The DNA here is from genome assembly GCA_050011215.1 of Nitrososphaerales archaeon. Lineage (GTDB taxonomy): Archaea > Thermoproteota > Nitrososphaeria > Nitrososphaerales > Gagatemarchaeaceae > UBA183. Next base: position 16,429 of record JBEKJM010000007.1, on the reverse strand, counting down.
CGGGAAAGCAACTCGTGAAGCAGGCGCTCGCAGCAGGTTACGAGGTCGTCGCCTATGCACGTGATCCATCGAAGCTCAAAATCAACCATGAGCGCCTCACGGTTGTCCCGGGTGAATTGTCTGATCAGGCGTTGATTGAGAATGCAGTACGAGGCGCCGGCGCAGTGCTCAGCGCCCTGGGTCCGCATGGACGATCAAGGGACAAGCCAATAACCCAAGGGATGCAAAACATCATTGTTGTCATGAAGAGACAGGGTGTGCACAGACTGATCATGACCTCAACCCTGAGCGTCAAGGACCCAGGCGACAAGCCTGACCTACGAACCAACGCCATGGTCAACCTCGTCAGAATCACGATGCATGCGGCTTACGAAGACATAGTCAGTGCAGCCCAAGCGGTGCGCGCATCTGACCTCGACTGGACGATCGTGCGTTTAGCACTGCTCAACAATGGACCGATTACTGGAAAGATTAGGACCGGCTATGTAGGAAGAGGAGAGGTCGGGACGAGGATTTCTCGTGCAGACATTGCCGACTTCATGCTCAAGCAAATTGACGACGTCAGGTATCTCTGTCAGGCACCCGTAATCAGCAACTAGTATTCGTGGATCCTGATCCGCGCATCCGTACCGATGGCGCCTAGGGCTGAGCCGAAGGGCGGATTCGAACCCGCAGTAGGTCTGGACCCCTCCCAGTCCGTTCTTCTTCTCTTGGCGGGTTATTGGTTCACGAGCTTCTTGCCGGACACTAACTTCACCTGAGTGAAAGCATCACAGAATACTCTCAAGGCTTACGCTCCGTGATTGGCTACGGCAAGCTCTCCACATATTCGGCGAAGGACCTCAGCCCCTCCCGGGCGAACGACTCCGCTTCATCCTTCCCTCGCGGTGTGAAGATCCAGGCCCAGGGCCCCTTGACCCGGACGTCCAGCGCGGCCGTAACCTTTGTCCCCTCGGGGACATCCTCGAACCTAACAGTCCTTCTCGTCCTTGTGAGCCTCGTCTCGCCCTCTGTCTCGACCCCTTCAGGGGGCGAGAGCGTCAGCTTCGCCACGGTGATGCGTGGCCTCCCACCAGATACAGTCTCGCTCTCAATGCTGACCGTGCCTCCTTCCCTTCTGACCACTCTGACGGTGGTCGCCTGTCTCGACCATTTGGGCCACGCTTCGAAGTCGGTGTACGCGGCATAGACCTTCTCCCGCTGCGCCTTCGCGACGTAGGAGACCTCGACGTGCAAGACGCGTGATCGGATTTCGCTTGGGCATTAAGGCTTCCACGGAGGAAATGCCGACTTGGCGGAGAAGACTCACACTCACTTTCACCATCGACTCGCCAGTTCGGACGGCCATGCTAGTCCGTCATCTCTATTAGCCGACCGCGTCCTCGGCACTCTGCGCGGAGCTATTGACATGAGCAGCAACCGGCGTGCTGATGGGTCGTTCTGGGAAGACCTCTGGAAGCGCGAGGAGGGGTTTCGCCTCTCGGGGAAACCGGAGTTCCGCCACGACACCTCCTTCGTCGCGGTGTCCGCCATCTCGGGGCAGTTCTACTGCGAGTACAAGACTGAGAACGAGTTCGCCTTCGGAGAGATACCCACGGAAACCAAGGACACGGGCACGAAGCTCCACGACGAGCTGATCCCTCAGGTGGCGATCACCAAGGAGCAGTTCGTGAAGCTGGTGGAGAGGAAGGAGCCGAGCTTCGCAGTCCTCGGGGTCTGGGGCAGCATCGGAGGCCTCCGGATCATCGGAATGCCCGATCACATAGTCTGGTCCGAAGGTAGGCCCCTCTGGCTCGTCGAGCTCAAGACCACCAGGGGCGATCCGGGTTCGCTCTGGCCGGACCAGATGACCCAGATTCGGATCTACGCACTTCTGCTGGATCTGATGGGTTTCGACTGTTCTCGTCTCGGGCTGGCGCTGGTCAGACTAAGAAAGGAAGGACTCTCCGAAGAAGAAAGGAGGCTCTGGGTCGAGAGAGTATCGGACCACCTGCAGTCGGGCGAAGTAGGAGAGCTCGAGATGAAGTACAAGAACATGATGAAGGTGCACGTCCTCTCGCATGACAGGTCCGCGGCGGAGGCGAGCGTGATGGAGAAGCGAGGATACTGGCTCGGAGAGAGGGAGCCCACTTCCAGCACTAGCGTGGGCAAGTGCAGGGCCTGCGAGTACAGCTCGGTCTGCCCGAAGAGCCTGTTCAAGGGCCCTTGAACGAGGCGTTCTATTCCGCTGCCGGATTGAGACCTTACTTTGCCGGGAGCAGGAATACTTCTTCAACCCTTCGAGCTGGAAGAGAGAACACTGCATGGACCCAAGGTCCGTACCTGCGATGGATCGGTTCCTTCTTCAGGTCCGCTTGTGAGTCCTTGGAGATCTCCGTGAACTTGACCCACCGAAGCTCGTAGGCGTTCTTCTCGTTCATGTGCGCAGGACCGACTTGTTTCGCGACCAGAAGGTGCAGGAGCTCATTCTCGCAGTACCTTGGGTCACGCGGGTCCCTGGCAGAGTACGACACGGTGAGGGTCTGGGCCCAGCTTCTAATCGTGACGCCAAGGTCCTCCTGGGCACACCTTCTCGCCGCTTCGGAGAGGTTCTCCACTTTCCGACCGAGGTACTTCCTGGGATGGGTGTCGCCCGATAGGCTCCATACCTTATCGAATATCCTGTGCCTTCTGTGCTGAACGAGGATTCTCTCGTCTTCGTCCAGACACGCGATGGTTATCCCGATGTGCTTCTGTCCGAGAGTGGGGTCCTCACGGCCGTTCCGTACCCTATGGGTCCACCATCTGTCTCCATAGCCTGTCGTCTTCCCGATTTCATCGACTAGTGGGATTCTGTACCTCTTCACGGCCGGAGCAACTGGGCGCCCTCGGATAATGATTGCATTCCTTCTGTCGCATACCGAGTCGGCATCAAGAATCGGAGTCGTAATTCCTGCCTTCGTCGCAAAGAGCCAACGTTCCGTCTTCGAATTGTGAGCGATCGATTGAATCGAAGATTGAGATTGTGGCAGCGCCTCTCCCAGAGAGTCATCAGCTACTACCCAATCAGCTGTTTGACTTTCTCCATTATGTCCTGAGCGAAGACCGTGCTGTTGCAGTGCTCACACTTGACCTGACTCCCCTGAGCCGGAATAGAAACCGGGGCCCCACACGCCGGGCACTTGACCACCTGCAGCGAGAGTCCCCCCTTGGTCATGTAGTCACGGAGGAAGGAGAAGGCCATCATTATCTGGACCCTGTCCTTCTGTTTTTCGGCCTCCAGGCGAGCGGTGGGTCCCGCGAGGTCGCTTCGGCCTCTTCTTATGCTGCGAGACTGTGTCGCGGAGAGAGCACATCGTCAACCTTTAGTGAGCTAGGTCGCGCTCCTCAGCTTGAAGGCGTAAAGTGGCGGGATTGTCAGGAGACCCAGGACTCCCGACGTCACAAAATACCCTACATAGTTGCCGACGGGCAGGAACAGAGCGGCCAGACCAAGGTTCACGAGCCGCCCTGGGTTTAGGAAGAGTTCGAACCTCGTCCAGAAAGGGGCAGCGCTCTCCTTCGTGTAGTTCTCCGCGAACCACCCTATCAACACCGGTCCTGTGGCCGCAGACGCTATTCCACTAACCACCGAAACGGCTAGAAGCCCAGGTATCGTTCTGACGAAGCCGAGAACAAAGAGAGCGAAGGTCATCGCTGCGGTGCCACTCAGGTAAACGCCAAATCGGTTGTTCAACCTGTCAGAGATCCTCCCGATCCAGATGCCGACAGCCGCCGTTACTACCCCGATCGCGGAAATCACGATTCCTAGGTTGACGAAGCTGCCTGCGACCGAAAGCGCGAAGAGCGGGTACGCAAGCCAGCCCACATCCGTCATACCCCACGCCAGCACAGCAACCAAGAAGTAATTCAGCCTGGGAGGCCCCTGCAGCTCCTTCGGCCTTCCCGTGAACTCTGCCGTTTCGAAGCGGAACCTCCACATCGAGAGGAAGGCGAGGAGGTAGAGCCCGGCAGAAACGCTCAGGGCGGCCACGAAACCGCCACCGAACGAGATCACCAGCCCTCCTGCCACCGGACCGATTACGGAGGCGGTCGAGGATACGAAGAGCCAGAAGACGGTGAAGGTGGATGCAATTCTTTTCTTTTGCGCGACCCTGATCGTCACGGTCTGGAACGCTGGCCAGAAGAGCGAAAGCGCGACTCCCGCGACCGCGCCAGTGAGAACCGGGTTGGCTCTGACCAACAGGAGCACGTAGTACAGGACGTAGCAGGGGAAGCTCGCGAGGAGAAGCGCTTCAAAGCGCGCGTGGAGGCCCCGCAGGAGAACGCTGGGAGTGATCGTGAGGACGGCAAACTGTACGGCGAGGAACTGGAGAGCCCAGTTGAGGCTGCCCGAACCTATGATCACGTAGTATGCAGGTAGGAAGACGGAGATGAAGGAGCCTGAGAGTGAAAAGATGAGGAACATCAGCGCCAATCTTCGCTGCTGTGGGGAAGACAGCTCTTCCAATCAACAATGAACTCGAGACCGGCTTAATTAAGCCGTGACAGAATCGCTCCTCCTCCCGCAAGTGCTGGGCCTGCGTAACCTCGTAGGACCAGCGATTCTGATGGTGTTGGACGAGCCAGCAAATGGGTTCGAGTATCTATCAGGACACGACTGTTATCTCGCCATCGAAGCGGCCCTTCATGTCTTTTTCGTTTCTTGTTGTCGGAGCCGAGGAGGAAAAGCCCCCGTTCATCCCTTGGGGTGAAAAACCTCCTCGGTCTCCTTTAGCTAAGAGTTACTGCCAAGGAGTATTGTGATGACCTTCCCTGTCTCCGTTCTGTGGCAATCTTGGCCATCGCTACGCTCTTCACGGCAGCTGTATCCAATTACAGGTAATTAAGGCTTAATCACCTGTAATTAGCGGTCTCGCCTGGTCCCCAATTGGGCTGACTCTGAAGAAAGGGCCATCGTGCCCGTCCTTTGAAGCCTCCCTCCAACTGGGTTCTGTTCTTGGCTTGAGACCAACCAGACTGCCATTCTCTGGGGTGTGTGTAGGGTTGTGTGTCGAGTCGTCAGTCCGAATCAGGAAGCACTAGGCGGAGATTCTCTAAGAATCCTGGGGTAATCTGGGAAACTAGGTAAATACACTAATGGTCAATTAGCTGCTGGTGAGACAAGACTTCACCCACAAGGAATCGGATGGGCTTTCATGTTTTCACCGCCCGATTCCGACATCGAACAGGGGAAGGAAGAGGCCAAGAGCCGATGAGTCCTGACCAGCGATTCTGATGGTGTTGGACAGCAACTCTGTGGTGATTGGCTTAGGGCTGTGGCGGGTGAGTAGCGAGCAAGTTTCGCGGATTTACCCTGAAACGGGCTGTGACCACCGATTCCCCCACATTGATTCGCGGCTCGACATGAAACGTCTGCTTCACGAACTCTTCGAGATAATTCTTGTCAATGATGCTCCACTTCGGGCCAAAATCATGGCGCATGACGATTGTATACTCGTCCTCTTCTTGCGCTACTTTTATCGTGTTCTTGGAATTGAACCTAGACCTCAACGCCAGGAAGTTCAGTATCCCCTTTGGAGAGGAGTCTTGAACGAAGAACTCCGCGATCTCTTTCTGTATGGGGACCGTCTCTCGCCCTATTCGAGCGAGCGTCTCGTCATCGCACCCTTCAAGTAGGCTCATGAGCATCGACCTCGGAAGCCGAGCGACTCCAAACTCCCGAACCTTCTTTTCCCAATCGAGGTGCTGACTGACAATCGAGTTGACATATGCGTTGACCGTCATGCCTTCACTGGCGGCTTCCTCCTGAAGAGAACGCGCCAACGACTCTGGGAGTCTGATCGTCCTGAGAACGGACTTGCGCTCATCCATGGAAGGTTTTGACAAGAGAATGGCTTCTGGTAGGCCGAACTATCCCCTCTACTTATGTTGAACGATTTCGTGGCAATTCACGCGAGCCCCAAGTCCCTGAGGCTACGTCCAGGTTCATCTAACCCCCTCTGTCAGACAACCTTGCGTTTGGCAGTCGGGTGATAATATGCTGGAAGCCAGTCCTGTCGCCCATGAGCCAAGAAGAATCTGAGGACGAGGAGATGTTCGTAGATTGCGAGGTTGTCCACGACAGCATGGGCGTCACCCACTTCCTTCCTCCGAAGAGGTGCAGGAACTGTGACGACTGAAATGGGAAACTCCGAGTTCTGTTCTAGACACAACCTCTGGTATTGGAAGAGCGAAGGTTGCAGCTGTTGCAAGGCTGGGCTGTCTGGAGAGATCGGCGACTACGAGTCGTGGTAAGAATGGTTCGATTTGTCTCATCACGCCAGTCGGAATCGGCACACCTTACCGCTCGGGAGAGGGGCGGGCCTGCCGGCTCCCTTCGACTTCGTCCTTGTGATAATCGTTCAGGCCCTCTTCTTGGTCTATGTGATTCGGAAGGTGGGTGCGCAGGGCAACGAGAGGAGGCTGCTGTCGCTGTCGCTAGGTCTGATGCTGCCCATCGCGACGATCGGGGTGGCGGCTGAGCTGGCATTGCCGCTGACGCTCCTGGCTGAGCTGGCATTGCCGCTGACGCTCCTGGCCGACCTGGCCATGGTCCTGTTCTTCAGGAAGCTATGGGGGAAGCACGGCGGCCCTTCGAATGCCGCTGGTCGGTCTTGACCACGGAAGCGGTTCCTGACATTCAGCCGTAGGCAGGATATCTGGTCCTGAGAAGCCGCTGCATCTCTGAAGCGAGCTTCATGTCAACATCCCTCTGACGCTCTGACAAGACAACGTTCCCCTTACTAGTGAAGACGAACGGTCCTTCTGCGTAGGATCTCCCCTCCTCTGGCACGACCGTTTCTGATTTGAGCAAAGACAAAAAGTCGGCCGCTGCCTTGTCCCTCGGCGGACGTTCTTCGCTTCTGAGCATCTGGAGAACCAGCTCAGGAGGCAGGTTCCGGTAGCCGTACGGAAAGGGGCCGGCTGGCTTCAACTCCGGGCTGTCCTCGGTCAGAGAACCAAGCACAATCGGCGTGGGTTTGAATATCGAGTCCATCTTGAGCATCCAGGTTCCATCGGAGCCTGAGACAATGGCGTCGCAGAATCCGTGCTTCCCGGAAGGCGATATAATGAAACTCCATCCCTTCGGGTTCTTGGCGTAGCTCTCGAGTAGGTGTCTCCTGAGGCTCTCCCCTTCCAGAAGCTTCATCATCCATTTCAACTGCGTGGGGGTAATAAGGTCTCGCGCTGGCAAAGGTCCGGTGGGCGTCGCAATGAACCTTGATGCAACACGAAGTGCCGCGGGTCGGACTCTCATACGACTCATGTCGGATTAGAGCAGTAACTTACGGTAAATCAAGAAGCGGGAATGCTACGTTCCGAACGTCGTCTACACCTGTGGCGCGCTACTGCATGGGCGCGAAGTCGTCATCTCCTACACGATGAGCGATTCCGCCACAAGGTTCGCCACCGTGTCCTTGGACGAGCTGCTGGGCGCGATGGAATAGTCGATTCTCAAAGACGGTGGGTTCATATTCGGAACCTGTGGTAGAAGTGGCAGTGTGGACAAAGAGGCAATCGCCGCATTACCAGCGCAGCAGGTGCTCGAGCAACTCCATACTTCACTCGAGGGCCTGACTCAGAGCGAAGCGGCGAGCCATCGCGAGACCTCGGGCCTTAATGTCCTCACGAAGAGTAAGCATACTGCGCTGGACGTCCTCGGAAGACAGCTGAAGAGCTCACTGATCTACCTGTTGGCCCTCGCCAGCATCGTCAGCTTCGCCCTCGGCGATCTCTCAGATGGTATCATCATCGCCATCATCCTAGTGATCAACGCCATCCTCGGCTTTGTGCTGGAATACCGATCCGAGCAGGCTGTCGAAAAACTCTCCACCTTCATCAGCAAGCAAGTGTCCGCCAAGCGCGACGGCAGGACCGTGGAGCTGGACCAGGCACAGCTCGTGCCGGGAGATATCATCCTCTTGGAAGAAGGGGATGTCGTCTCTGCGGATTGCAAACTGCTCGTCGCTGAGGATTTGCAGGCCAATGAATCACAGTTGACTGGGGAGTCCGTGCCCGTCACTAAAACGATTCAGGTCGGAGCAGCCCAGCACACAGCCAGCGGGGACGCGTCTCTGCTGTTCACCGGCAGCGTGATCGAAAAGGGGAAGGCCACCGCCGTCGTCTACGCCATCGGCGATGCGACCGAGCTCGGGAAGATCGCCTCGCTCTCGACGCGCACGCACAAAGTGACCCAGTATGAAAAATCGCTGAAGTCCTTCAGCTCCCTGTTGATTCGGGTAGTGCTCGTGACCCTCGCGGTCACATTTCTGGCCAAGCTGCTGCTGACGCGCGATCTCACCCATCTGCCGGCGTTCCTGCTGTTCATCGTTGCCCTGGCCATCGTCGCCGTGCCGGAAGCGCTGCCGGTGATTGCCACGACGGTCCTCTCCACCGGGGCCTTCCACCTGGCCAAGAAACAGGTGGTCGTCAAACGTCTCTCCTCCCTGGAAGACTTCGGCAACATCACACTGCTGTGCACCGACAAGACAGGAACGCTGACCGAGGGGAAGATGAGTATCCAGAGAATCGTGGCAGACGATCCTCTGCGCTTGCAGCAATTCGCCGCTGCCACGGTGAAGTCCACGAGTGAAGCGGGCGCAGCGCGGCAGGACTCTTTCGACGCGGCTTTTCTCGCCTACATCCCACCCGAAATACAGGAGCAGGCCAGGGCGTACCGGCAAGTGCAGGCCCTCCCCTTCGATCCAGAGACGCGTAGGAGCGGCATGGTTATCGAAGATACCAGCGCGCATACCCGCTATCTGGTCACACTTGGCGCGGTCGAAACGCTGCTATCGCTCAGCGATTGCCAGGACCCGCAAAGGGCGCGCTATCTGGCGGAAGCGACCAGCGACGGCGAGCAAGGGCTACGCGACTTCGCGCTGGCCTATCGCGAACTGCCGACCTCCGGGCCCGTCGATATCCCGGAGTACGAACAGCATCTGACCTTCTTGGGATTCGTGACGCTCGCCGATCCGCTGAGGCCAACTGCGAAACAGACCATCGAGCGGGCGAAGACCTTGGGGGTGGACGTCAAAATCTTGAGCGGGGATAGCAAGGAGGTCGCGGCATACGTCGGGAGGCAGGTCGGATTGGGAGGGGAGGTACACACCGGGGGTGAACTGGAGAACATGTCACCCGACGAACTGCAGCAGGTTGTGAACAACTGCGACGTCTTCGCACGCGTTTCCCCCGCCCAGAAATTTGACATCATCGGGGCCCTCAGGCGCGACCACGTCGTCGGCTATCAGGGCGACGGGATTAACGATGCGCCGGCTCTCAAGTTGGCGGACGTAGCTCTGGCGGTTGATACGGCGACGGACGTGGCGAAGGAAAGTGCCGACATCGTGCTCCTGAAGCAAGACTTGGGCGTGATCGTCAACGGCATTCAAGAAGGGCGAACCATCTTCCTCAACATCGACAAGTACCTGAAGTACACCATGGTGGGCAACTTCGGCAATCTGTTCGCGCTCGTAGTCCTCTACCTCTTATCGCTCAATCTGCCGATGCTCCCCGTGCAGTTGCTGTTGACCAGCCTCATCACCGACATCCCACTGATCACCATCGCTTCCGACAGGGTCGACAGCAAAGAGGCCATGAGGCCGGAGAAGTACAACACACGGTCGCTGATGTCGATCTCGCTGGTGCTTGGCTCGTGCACGGCGCTTTTTGAACTGCTGTACTTCGAGCTCGTCAGCTCCCGATCACTGCCTTCTGTCCAGACCAGCATGTTCCTCTTCCTCACCCTGCTTCAGTTCATCGTCATCGTTTCCATACGGAATCATTCCTACTTCTGGAGAGGCGTGAGGCCATCTTTGCTCTTGGCCACAGCTGTCGCGCTTGCGTTTGTCGGTTCGTTTGCGCTGCCCTATATCCCCTTCACGGCTCGTATGTTCTCGTTTACGCCTCTGCCCTTGCAAGACCTGGCGATCGTCGTAGGGCTGGCCCTGGTCTACCTGGGCGTCCTTGATGTAATCAAAGTCAGGTACTACCGACGAGCGGACAAGAACGATTCGCGCTCGCTCGACGCGCAAACATCTGCTCAGAAGAAGTGATTGCACTGTCCACGATACACCGAGCGGTCAGGAACTGTTATCTCAGCAATTGAGAACTGATTCTGACTGATTTTGAAACGTGCCGCGGGTCGGATTTGAGCCGTAACTTACGGTAAATTGAGAACGAATCCGGGCCGTGAGTTCCGTGAACTAGCTCTACGCGCGCTGTCCTGAGTCTCAGATTCCAGCGATTTGCTCACAGATCTGCCACAGCCGACTCGCCGCGGCTTCATTGTAGGACTCCTCCGGAGCGGTCGCTTCTTTCCTGTTTGAAAAGAACTTCCCGCTGACTCCTTCTAGCTCGGGGGCAGTGGCGACGTAGATCGACGTCCTTGCCCCTTTCTCAGGGCTGGCGAAGAACAGCGTCGAGAGCGAAGCAAAGGCCTGAGCAACCGGGTTCAAATCGCGCACAAGGTTGGTTCTCACCACTCCCGGATGAAGGAAGTTGGCTGTCACGCCCGTGCCCCGTAGTCGTCTTGCGAACTCAAGGGTCAGCAGGTTGAGGCCGAGTTTGGATTGGCCGTAGGCGCCGAGCATGCTGTACTTCCTCTCTCCCTGGAGATTGTCAAAATCCATGCTCCTTCCTCTCGCCGAGTTTGAGCTGACGCTCACTATCCTAGATGGCGCGCTGGCCTTCAGCTTCCCCAGCAGCAAGTTCGTCAGGAGGAAGGGCGCGAGGATGTTGACGGCGAAGGTCGACTCCAGACCATCCACCGTCACGACTCTCTTCCAGTGGTTTACGCCGGCGTTGTTGACAATAACGTCGAGCCTCTCGAACTTCGTGTCGAAGTCCTGAGCTAGTTGGCGCACCGAGGATATTGACGAGAGGTCCGCGTACAGTTCATGGACGGAACCCCCGCCTCTCTTGGTGCTTTCCTCTATCTTCTTAGCCGCGGACTCCGCTCGAGGGGATTGGTCGTGCATGACCGCGATAACGGAAGCGCCCAGACCACCAAGCCCTATCGCTGTCGCCTCTCCTATCCCTGAGCTCGCACCAGTGACGAGAGCTACCTTCCCATTCAATTCCATGATATGAACCAACATACTAAACGGCTCCTTATGAATCTGAGGCGATTTCCGTCAACTTTCTCTTGCTCTCTTCCGCGTGCGTTCTCATCGCTCCTTTCTCAACCCTGGGGTAAACCTCTTCCAGTCTTCCCGTTCGGTCGCCAACAGGAAAGGTTCTGCAATCATCAGGTGCCGCGGGTCGGAGACTCCCCGACTCGCGTAGGTCGGATTTGAGCCGCAACTTACCGTAAATTGAGAACGAATCCGGGCTGTGAGTTCGAATCCGGAGGGGCCCACATGGTTTACCGTCAAATCCGGGCCCAAACTACCTCCCCAGCGTGCTGCCCTGGCCGGGCCTTGTCAGTCTTCAGTATCCGTTCTGAGGAGCTCATTCCCGGTTCATCCATGAGGGGCGGTGCTCGCCCAAGAAGTGACGAAGTCCATGGCGTGCCTGAGGTCTCTCGCAACGACATTCCCGCCGATGGCCTGGGATTCCTCCCAGGTCGGCTTCTCCTTGTGGATGAGGATGGCCCTCATGCCGATTCTGGTCGGGATGAGCACGTCCCCCTCCAGCTCGTCCCCTATCATGACCGCTTCTTCCGGCCTGACCTTGAGGGCTTGCAGGGTCCTGACGTAGATCTCCGGGCCCGACTTCTCGCAGTGGAACGTGTTCCCATCCACGACGAAGTCGATCCCGGCGAGGACGTTCCGTATGTCCCGTTCGAAGCGGAAGCGGGCGACGGACGTCACCAGCGCCGTCTTCAGGCCGAGCCTCTTCGCCCGCCGGACGGCTTCCTTCGCGAACGGGAGCGGGCTCCACCTCGTCCTCTGGTACTCGCGGACCACCGCCATGAAGGTAGGCTCCTTGGGCCTCGCGAGCACAATCTCGAAGACGCGGCCGAGGTAACGCTCCCAGTCTGGGTAGCCGTACCTCGGATAGTCGACGCGGTGGACCTGGATCAGGGCTGCCTCCCAAGCCTTAGTCGGGACCGACACGCCTCGGCCGCGGAGGAACCTCGAGACTTGTTCCGGGACTGGGGGGCCGAAGTGCGGCTTGTAGCTGGCCAAGGTGAGGTGCAGGTCGAAGAGGACCGCGCGGATGTGCACACGCTGACGAGGCATGGCCGGTTGCCCCTATCGAACGTCTCGAACTGTATTAAGGCGCTTGCGTTAACGCGGGTTAGCCGGACTCATCAATCTAGGACCAGGGCCATAGAGAAGGCATCAGTCGTCAGCGGCTTGCCGGACCGTTCCACAGCCTCGGCATAGCGCTGCCTGCGCGCGCGCCCAGGCGGTTCGGATTCTCGCATCGCGGAATCAATGTCTCGTTTAAGTTGACTAATCGATTTGAATCGAAATGCCCAACGAATACCGTAGTCCCTTGCCGCTTTGACATTCTCGACCCGGTCATCTACGAATACAACTTCGGCGGGTGATGCGTCTAGGTGACGGAAAACCTTCTGGAATATCTCTCGATTGGGCTTGACGCTTCCAAGCTCAGACGAGGCAAAGAGATGGTCAAACTCGTTAGCCAGTCCTGTCCGTCTGAAGAATTCCAGATGCGGGGAAGATACGTTCGTCAAAGCGTATACCGAGTAACCATCCCTTCTCAACATCCTTACATAATTGATCATCCCCAATTTGGGTTTGAAGAGTCGTTCGAGTGGTAGAACCCACAATCGCGCAGCAGAGTCGCGTCTCCTTAGACTCCGACCCAAATCGTGCAGGGTGTCATTCATGAACGCCGTTATGGAGATTCCTCCGGACTCGAGCAAAGGAAGCCTGCAGGCACAGACGCGTTTGACTTCGGCGTAGGATCGATTGTACCTCCCGGAGATATACTTGCAAATCGGGTCATTGTTCCGCCACTTGATGATTACCCCGCCAACGTCAAACATGAAGATTGGAACCCTGCTTGATCGCGTTGTCTTCGATTCAATCACGGTTCTTGAAGTGAGAAAGTGCGAACGGAATCGAGCCTCGGAAGGGGTCATTCTACTTGAAGAATTCGTCTCAATTCAGGCTCTCATTAATGTGTCTAATTTCCACAACTTCCTTGATGCGCGCGCGCAGCGGGCGGTAAGCCTTATCGCAGTCTCATGTTTACCCTGACGAAGTTGGAAAAAGATCAAGTCCTGAATCTGTTCAAACGAGTGCTGGCGCACTATGGCGAGAAGGCGAAGGGAGCGACCAAGACTGAGGAAGGGGACGCCCTGCTGGGCAAGGAGCTCCTTGACATAGACATCAGTTCAATCGAGAGGGAGACGGAGGGGGCGCTAAAGGAATTGGCAAGCGGTGACAGCGATTATCATTTCGAAGAATTCGTCCAAGTCCATGAGAAACTGCTGACGGACGCCCTCAAGGTATATGTCTCAGACCTACAGGACTCAAGAGCAGAGTTTCTGAAGAGGCTTGGCTCCGAGCCTGCGTTGAGGAGTTTCGACAGAGAACTCATGTTTGCTCAGCGTGTGGAGGGCGATGTCGCAAAGCGGAGTTCTGGGTGATTGCTGCATCTACAGCTGCAGGTGCCGTGACTGCGAGAGCTGCTCGCTAAGGCGAGCCATCCAAGCATGAACGCAGTCATATGGCACTCACGGAGTCGATAGCAAATGATGATTCCACCACAGATTCGTCAACAAGAGGCTTACGAACTTGTTCAAACGCCAACTGGCGTTGTGAAGATAACGTTCAGGAACTCTAATGGCCGTAGATGCGGTAAGTGCGGTTGTTGTTGCCCTTGTTCTCGTGCTGATTGTAGGCCGTTCTATTGTTCTAGTCGAAAAGTCCTGAACCAGCGATTTTGATGGTGTTGGGCTGACTGTGCAAGCACGAGATTTAGTTCCTACGCCGTGACTGTTCATGGAAATGTGCTTGTAGTGTAGTGCACTGTAGTCGTGAAAGTGCCGAACAATCCGAACAGAAATCCAGCCAGCGCAACCCCAACAATGAGTCCAATGAATGTCCATACGACCCCGAAGATTAGCATCTGTTCTGCTGTCTTCTGGTTTCTGTCCTTGAGAGCGAATCTTGGTCGTGGGTTCGAATCCGGTGGGACTCGCATCCAAACAGGTTCTGAGCGCGCGCTACAAAGGACTGAGTTAAGGGACCGTTCAGCTACCTCTTCGAGGCGAGGCGCACCCTCAGACGCCCCGGCCGATAGCGCACGCGCATCAACCGGACTTATATGCATCAGTCCGCTTGTGATTCTTGCTACACTAATGGGCCAGAGAGTTATCGAGATGGATAACCTGACGAAGATCTTCGGCGAAAAGCTCATCGCGGTGAACAATGTGAACCTTGCAGTCGAGAAGGGCGCCATTTTCGGCTTCTTGGGCCCGAATGGCGCAGGCAAGACCACGACCATCAGGCTGCTGCTCGGGCTGATACGGCCGACGGCTGGGGAGGTCAGGGTCTTCGGGGAGAGGATGACTCCCGAATCCTCCAGCCTGCGCAGGCGGATGGGCTATCTTCCCACGAACCCCAGGTTTCCTTCGAAAATGACCCCAATCACTTACCTGGACTTTGTGGGGAAACTCTTCCGCCTCGGGAGGGAGGTGAGGATGGAGCGGCTTTCCAGCCTGATACGCTCAGTCGGACTGCTGGGCGACTCGTCCAGGGAAATCGCTGGGTTCTCAACGGGGATGGTCACCCGCCTAGGACTAGCAGCGGCTCTGATGAACGACCCCGAACTGTTGATCTTCGACGAGCCTACGTCAGGGCTGGACCCTGCCGGAAGGAAGTCGACCTTGGATCTTATCGCGGAGCTCGGCAAGGAGAAGACAATCTTCGTGTCGTCTCACATTCTGAGCGACATCGACAGGATATGCACGGACGTCGGTGTGATAAGCGAAGGGAAGGGCATCTTCTCAGGCTCGATAAAGGACATGAAAAAAAGGACCCGCAGCCACGTCGTCAGGCTGGAGCTGGAAGGGGACGCGGGGAAGTTCTGCGAATCGCTGAGGGCTACGAAGTGGGTTGCGGGCTTCGAGACGCGGGGTGGCTTTGGGGTGGACATCACCTTCGACCCTGTGATGCCCATGGCGGACGCGATCAGAGAGGTGACGAACCTCGTTTCGGCGCATGGATTGGACCTGATTTCCATTAGCTCTTCGACATCAAGCATCGAGGACGCATTCATGGAGTTACTTCGAGATGAAGAGTCGCGTGGGTTCCTCAGAGCAGGCTAGTCGAAGGGAAGCGCTCGGGCCCTTCTGGGCGATTGCGCGAGCAGACCTGAAAGGTCTCTTCAGGAGCAGGATAACCTACGGATGGCTGCTGGCCGCGGTCTTCATCGAGGTGGTGACGACGCTCGGTTCGCGCTCGAACGGGACGACTTCGAGCGTAGTCACCTCCGGGCTCTCGGACTACATCTACGTCTGGAGTCTTGTCATTATAGGGTTGGCCGCGAGCTCGGTCTCGTCGGAGGTGGGGGAGCTTGCCGATTCCATCCTGAGCAAGTCGGTCACGCGTTTCGACTACGTCCTAGCCAAGTTCGCCTCACGGGTCGCCTACACACTCATCGGCTTTTCCGTGCTCACAGCCCTGCTAGTTGGGCTCACGTTGAGGCTAGAAGCCGATGACTACACTGTCCTTGGGCTGGCGTCCGCGATACTCCTCATCGCCCTGACGCTGGTCATGCTGACGACGCTGGGGGTTGGACTTAGCATCGTGCTGCCGAACTCGGTCACGGCAATTGTCACCCTTTTGCTCCTGTGGTACTCCATGACAATCTTCTTCCCCGTCATCGGCCTTGGCTTGCTGTCCCCGGGGAGCCTCGTGAGCAACCTGCCAGATATCGTCAAGGGCGCGTGGAACTGGGGGAACTGGGAGACCGTTGCAGGCTTCGTCGCAATTTCAGGAGCGTCCACGGCGCTGTCTTCGGCGTACTTCTACATGAAAGACATCTGAAGCACCTGGCCGTTAGCGCGGCGCGCGCAGGTGATCCTGCCTTGTTTTGAAGCGATGCCGCGGGTCGGATTTGAGCCGACGACAACTCGGTCTTCAGCCGAGTGCTGATGAGCTTCGATGTCTCCTTAGCCTAAGCGATCACCAGGCTGAGCTACCGCGGCACTGCCTCTGGCGCCTTGGCACAACGACTTAAGACTTTGCGCCATTGCTCAGTTTTCCTGGCGCTGAGGCCACACTTCATCATTTCTCTCACAATCAACTCGGCTCTCAGCCCGGAAGCTTCGATGCGAGAGGCTGGGCCATCCTGGCATGTTACCGCCTTACCAAACCATGCGAGAAAGCCCACAGGCTTCAGTCGTGGGATGAATCGCATTGGTGCTTAAATAGAAAATCAACCCATGAGGGATGTGGACCTACACGTAGGGCAGGACATGCCC
>JBEKJM010000006.1:0-49260 GCA_050011215.1 Nitrososphaerales archaeon | reverse complement strand
GGCATGTCCTGCCCTACGTGTAGGTCCACATCCCTCATGGGTTGATTTTCTATTTAAGCACCAATGCGATTCATCCCACGACTGAAGCCTGTGGGCTTTCTCGCATGGTTTGGTAAAGCTACTCGGGATTGTGGTTAGCTGCGCACAGCCGGATAGGCTTAGAAGTTGGCGTCCTGTGATATCTGGGGCAGATGCTTGAGTTCAGGCAGTTGACGAAGTACTTCTCCTGGGACGCCCCCGCCATAGACGCCCTCAACTTCGATGTCAATGACGGGGAGGTCGTCGGGTTCGTGGGCCTCAACGGCGCCGGTAAGACGACGACCATCCGCATAGCAGCAGGGGTCAGCCTCCCGACCGAGGGAACGGTCCGGGTCGACGGGAGGGACATCGTGAAAGAAAAGGCCGCCGCATCGAGGTCGATCGGGTGGGTCCCCGAGTTCCCCATCGTAGAACCGAACGCCAAGGCCCTGGACCTCATGCTGTACTTTGCGGGGTTCCACGGAATGACCGGGAGCGAGGCCCGCCGGAGAAGCGAGGAGCTTCTGTCCACAGTCAGGCTCGGGGAATTCGAGAGGAAGAGGATCCGCACATTCTCGCAAGGCATGAAGAAACGATTCTCCCTGGCGCTCGCCCTCCTCTCCGATCCCAAGAACCTCGTCTTAGACGAGATACTGAATGGTCTCGATCCCGAGGGGATCCACTACATGAGAGAATTGACGGCAGACCTGAGGAAGGGCGGAAGGGCGGTGCTGCTTTCTTCACACATACTGGCAGAGGTCGAGCACCTTTCTGACAGGGTCGTCTTCATCCACAAGGGCAGGATACTGGAATCGCTGACGACGGAGGAGCTCAGGACCCGAGGCTCGCCCGAGGGCATGCTTCGCGTCGGGATCTCGAATCTTGACGAAAAGGCCGTCTCCTACCTCCGGTCCTTTGGCGAAACTCGGGTCGAAGGGGGAAACCTTGTCACGATAGTCCGATTCGCAGGGGATCCCGCGTCCGTCAATGCCGAGCTCGTCCGTAGGGGCTATGCGGTGAGGGAACTCACGTACCAGAGGTCAAGCCTCGAGGAGTACTTCCTGAAGCTGGTGGGGGTTACGGGCGCCGGGGGCGACCTCCAGCAGTGACCAACCCCTTTGTCTACGATGTCAAGAAGACGATTACGAGCAAGTCGGTCCTCCTGCTCATCGCGGTGATCGTTCTGATCGGCTTCGCGATAATACCAGCGTACACCCCGGCCGGGAGCTCTCAACCTGGCCTGAACGACAACGTCTTCGCCTACTACGACAGCGCTGGATACCACTTCCTCGCCTTCACTTGGAACCAGTTCGGACAGCCGGTCAGCGGCGTCGATGTCCAACTCAACTTCACTGACCCGACCGGGACCCACTCCGGTTCGGCTGTGACGAACTCCAGCGGTGCTGGCCAGGCCTCGATACCCGCGACCGCAAACGTGAACGCCGCCTACGCGTTGGCGGTCCAGCAACCAGGCGGTTACGAGTCCATATCTTCCGGCCAGCAGGCCTTTTGGGTCTACACGCAAAACGGGAGCCAACTCGCCCTGCCTGGTCAGACAGTCTTGTTGTTGGGGAGCGGCACGGTCACCCAAGTGACAGACGGACAGGACTCATCCCGACAGGACATCCTGGTCAACTGGGTCGCGGACTTCGGGAAGGAGCCCTCGGGCTCCCAAGCATACTACAAGTTCGTCAATGCGAGCTCGGATGGCGGGTTTTGCATCGACTGCTTCACCTACCCACTGAAGAATCTGACCGGGAGCGGGATGCTGCCTCTTGGAACCCTGGACTCGTTCAGACAGACCTTCGGTGCGCCACCTCTCGAGCCTCATCTGGCAGATGGTTCCACGGTCTTCGTTCAGGTCTTCCTTCCCAACGGCACGGGAACTGATGCGTATGCGACCTTTCTCGTGGCTTCTCTCTACCCTCAGCCCCCTCCTCCTGTGTCACAGAGCCAAGCGAACTCCAACGCAATCGGGTTCTTCGAGAACCTGTTCGGGCTCTTCATTCCTCTCGTGGCGATCGCCGGCTCCTACGATTCGTACGGAAAGGACAGAGTCTCCGGGGTCCTGGAGTCCGTTCTTGCCCAGCCGATTTCGCGTCGGAGCCTCTCCCTCTCTAGGTACCTTTCCAGCTTCGCGGCAATGGCCGTCGCCGTAGTCGTCGCGGTTGGCGTCGTCGACCTGATCACGTTCCACTACAGCGGGCTCTTCGTCGCGAGCAACGTGATACTCCCCTCCACTGCCGCGTTCATGGTCGAGCTGGCCGCATTCATCGGCATAATGATGGCCCTTTCCCGTCTTCTGAGGTCGTCAGGCTCCCTCGTCGGCCTCGGAATCGGGCTCTTCATCATCTTCGACTTCTTCTGGGGATTCCTCCTGGTCCTGCTCGCCTACGTCACAAAGATTGGCATGGGGTCGGTCCCATTCATCCGCCTTTTCATCGGCGCGGAGTTCCTGAACCCCGCCCAGTTCATCGCGCTCGTCGACACGTACCTGACACACAGCGTCAGCTCAGTCGTCTTTTCGTTCGGGGGATCGCTAATCATCCCTTCAGACTACGGCGTCACCGTGTGGTCCATTGCGGCCACTGGCGCCCTCTGGATCGCGATCCCTCTGGCTGCCTTCCTGTACCTGTCGACCAGACGCGATTAGGACTGGCACAGAATCGCTTCACCTCTTCCGATGGATCTCAGGCTCGTTGACGCGGCATGCTGCGGGTGGACGAGTAATGTTAAATATGCAACATAAGCACGACTGTTTGCAATTGAGCAACAGACTCCTTGCAATAGTTGCCTTGGCCATTCTGGGAAGTTATGCTCTTGCCCTGCCGATGGCTACCGTCGCGGCGACAACCGTTGCTATTCCTGGAGCCAGCGTGGATGCACAAGGTCCCAGTAGTGCTTCTAACTCGACGACCTCCTCAGGCAACTACAATATAGCTGACATCTTCAAGGCGGGGGGCTATAACGTAAGCGCGAGCGCTGACGGTTTTCTTAAGGTATACTATTCGACATTGGCTACTGTTACTCTGGGCCACGAGACCACTGGCGTGAATCTGAATCTAGCCCGGTCATCCATAGTAACGGGGCAGGTTACTGGCCCAGACGGGACTCCTGTTGCAGGAGCGACGGTTAAGCTGGTTGTCAACAACACGAGCGCAGAAGTCGGCTCGGACACGACGACGTCAGATGGTCTGTACGCGATCGAAACAGACGTGCCGGCCGGGCTATATCAGGTCGAAGTCGAACCTCCCTCAGGATCGAGCTTCTTCGGTTTGAGTCTGAATTGCTTCACATATGCTTCGATATGCCCCGACAATCCGGGATACCTCCCCGGATTCATGAGCAGAACTGTGTCCAATGTTAACGTCCCAGCTCAGACAACAGTGACACAGAATGTGCAACTGTCAGCCTCGGCTGCGATAGTTGGAAAGGTCACGTTCAATGGCAAGGGTGTGGCTGGCGTATTCGTGACGGTCAACGGTACCTGCTCTTCATGCTACTCTACCACGAACTCGACTGGGGGATACACGGTAGCGAACGATCTTCCCGCCGGAACATACAATGTATCCTTGTCCACGTCCTTCTCTTCTCTCTCTGCTCATGTGATTGCAACCGGCTCGGCTATTGTCACTGCCACGATTGGTGGGATAGCCCGGCATGACTTCACGCTCTCAGCTTCGGCGGTCGTCTCTGGATACGTCAAAGACACTCACGGCAACGCGGTCGCTGGTGCCACCGTAGAGATCGGTGCGCAGACATGCTACTTTGGTAGTTGCTTCATTATGTGCAATGGTTCATTCCTCCCTTGCGCTACGAACTCGACCGATGCATCAGGACGCTACCTGCTCGAGAGTGGCATAGCAACGGGATCGTACAACGTCACGGCGTCGAAGGGAAGCGCGAAGGCCGGTCTCTCGACTCTTCTCTCGGTGACGGCCGGGAACTCGTACCCTCTCCCTACACTCACACTCACAATCCCTGCATCCGTCGTTCCTGCCCACATAATAGGAACGGTGAAGGACAATCACAACAATCCAGTGAAGTCCGCACTGGTATCAGGCGAGGGGATTTCGTCACATGTCTCCAACGAAACGGAGACGAACGCCCAAGGGCAGTTCAATCTGGAGATGCCACTTACGTCTACGGACTCCGTCAACTTGACTGCTTCGGCAACCGGGTACACGCCAGCGATATATGAAACCTCTAGCGTCGCCCCAGGGGGAACCGTCAGTGGAGTCACGTTAACCCTCAACGTGATTAGTCCCGGCTCGGTTTCAGGCAGTGTCCAAGGACAGATGATTGCATCGCTGGTTCAACCCCAAAGGATTCAGAAGTGGAGCACAGCGACGGGGGCCATCGTTACGACCAAGACGGACTCTGAGCTCTCCGTAGGCCTCATTGGTGGCCTTTTGCTTAGTGGGAGTACAATATCGACATATGTAGAGGGCCCAGCCGGCACCAGCGGCACTTTCACCATCTCAATCCCGAAGTCTCTCATCAATCCAAGTACTTGGGGTGCTGCAATCGACGGCGAATCAGCTTCTCCCACGATCAGCACGAACTCGACCTACGCTACAATTACGGTCTCCTATTCTCAGGGTTCTCACATCCTCGAGTTCGCGCCCGCGACCACTACTACGTCCAGTAGCAGTAGCACGTCAAGCAGCAGTACTACTTCGAGTAGCAGTACTTCTTCGAGCTCAACATCGAGCACATCCACGACGTCACACACCAGCACCACCTCGTCTACCAGCAGCACGAGCCGAAGCTCGACAACGGCTCAGACCACCTCGTCTAGTTCATCAAGTGGAGGGGGAGGGATTCCCGAATTCCCAGCCCAGCTCAGCGTGGTTCTTCTAGCCACAGTCGTCGTTGTGATGGCGTACATGTTTTCCAGGCGTGGCCTTCGAGTCGGCAAACAGGCCCTGTTCTAGTACGCTGCGCGCGCGCATTTTCTAGACACGCCACCAAGTTGTGACTTAACGCACTATCAGAACAGTATTTCGGCTATCAACAGATAACCTGACCTCCATCGCCGTCAGTCGACTTGACGAGCTTCGGATTTCGCGCGGGCACAAGGGGCGAGGAGAAGCATGATGAGCTCAACGATGGCGATCCCCGTCGCCCCTAGTGGAGCAAATGGGATAAGCAGCAGAGGCAGCACGACCATCAGTGTAGCCCATGCCCCGTACAAGGTTGGATTTCCGAACCTTGCGGATGGGCTGTCGTCAGAACGCGACCCTGAAGCGATGTCTACCTCTTCGACAGCGGTAAAGACGCTGAAGACAATCAACAGGGCGAGTAGCACCACGAGTATCGCGGAGAACTCGTGCTTGTTCAGAATCCATTCTGGCTCTTGAAAGCCCTTCGGAGACTGTTGGCCATCGCATTGGCGGCCATTCTTCTCGCTCCCGTGGTCTACCTGCCCTGCCACATCCACATTTGCGGTGGTCCTCCAAACCCCTGGGTCTCCCCAGACCTCAATGTGAGGTCGGCATCCTCGTCGTGGTCTACGAGTCCCCAAGTTGCTTGCTCTTCGGAGTGGGCTTCTCGGGTGACAACTACTCCGCTACCTACTCTTCTACCAGTAACCTAGCACAGCCAATGTCGTACTTCTCCGGATGCACTCCCCATAGCGACGTGCGAGGCTATGCTGAATGACCTGGCATCGTACGAAAGGTTGGGGCAGCATCGAGGCGGCGAAAGGGACTAGAATGTAGCAGAGCGCAGTAGCTGTCGGCCCCTATCGAAAAGAACCAGTCTGGACGCTGAGAAGCTACTCCGGTCTGAATCCTTGCCGGGCTGCACCAAGCAAGTCCGGGCCGGCCCACCAACGTTAAGCCCAGAATGTCCTCTGTTCGTCTAGACTAGCTAGATTCTCGCTTCTTGTTAGGCTAGTCGCAGAGCCCACAACTGCCTCAGTCCAAACCTTTTGTAGAAATGGGAGAGAGCGCGCTATGTTGATGCTGGCTGCGCTGCTCATAAGCGTCGTCATCCTGACATTCGCGTGCTGGGCCCTGTGGACGCAGGCGATAGGTGCGGGGTGGGCGCCGACTCCGATGAAGGCCGTCAGGAGGATGCTCGAACTCGCCGAGGTGAAGGAGAGTGACACGCTCTACGACCTTGGCTCCGGGGACGGGAGGATGGTGATCGAAGCGGCGAGGAGGTATCGGGCGAGGGGAGTCGGGATCGAAGCAGACCCGCTTCGGGTGGCAGTGTCACGCCTGATCGTGAGGTTGAAGGGCGTGCGTGGATTGGTCACGATCGTACGTGGCAACTTCTTCAAGGAGAGCATTGCCGAGGCGAGCGTGGTCACGCTATTCCTAACGCAGAAGACCAACCAGAGGCTAAGACAGAAGCTCCTGGGGCTCCGAGACGGGACGAGGATAGTCACACACCTTTGGACGTTAGACGGATGGACGCTTGCGCTGTCGGACGAGAAAGAGAAGGTGTACCTGTACGTCGTGAATCACCCAGACTAACCAGGCACGACAGATCCGCAGGTGTTCTCAGGAGTAAGAATGGTAGACTCCGTAGAAACCCTGCCCTAGTCGCCCCTCTCGTCTCTTCCCCTGAAGCATGTGCCACATGACCTGACGGCGCGCGCTGACCCTCGTCCCTCCCGATTCTGGTCGTGAGGATGCTTTGGTCGTTCTCTCTCACACTGCCATTCTTTCAGAAGTTTCTTAAGCGGCTCTGACAAGCGGGGGGAAGCGGTTGATACAGGGAAAACAAGTCTACCTCAGAGGATTGGAGCGAGAGGATCTCAAACTTCTTCACAAGATGCTGAACGACGAAGAGGTGATGGAATGGGCTCGATCCAGGCCTGACAACGCAACGAGCATGGAGGAGTTGGAAAAGGAATACGAGGGAGAGTTGAAGGGAGAGAACGCGCGTCGAAGGACTTTCGTCATCGTTTCCAAGGCGACACAGAAAGTGATTGGATGGGCTTCGATGAGGTGGTGGCGTCCGTTCCACACCACCGCCGACATCGGGGTCGTGATTGGCGACAAAGGACTCAGGGGGAAGGGGATGGGGTCCGAAGTGAACATGCTCCTGACCAAGACAGCGTTCGAGCAGTACAACATGCACAAGGTCGAGTTGTTCACCCGCGAAGACAACAAGGCGGCCATTCGCTCTGCAGAGAAGAACGGCTACAAGATAGAAGGCAGACCGAGGGAGACGGTCTACTTCAACGGCAAGTTCCACGACGGGGTGTTGATGGGCCTCCTCAGAGAGGAGTACGAAAAGACGAAGCCCAGGCCTTCGGGTTCAGGGAGTCGATCGAGCAAGGAATCCTTCAAGTGAGGAGACGATGAGACCGCTACGGACCAAGTTCGCTACCGGCACGCGCACCGGGTCGGTCAAGCCAGGCAAGTGACTGTAGAACGAATGGTTCTCACGCGAGCCGCGTGGGTGCACCGGAGCCCCCGTGCCCGAAGTGCATGCGGCCCTTCCGAACCTGATAATCAGACGAGATAATCAGACGCAAGAATCATCCGCTTGGCATATGAAAAGGCCAGTAGGCATAATCCTTCCAGAGGAACGCAACGGAAAATGCAAGCAACTCAAGGAAAATGGGCGGGCAGATTCATCTGGGCGGCCGTCATCCAGGGACTCACAGCGGTCATCATCACGGTGATGATCCTCGACCCTCTCCAATACGTCACAGGCAAAGCCGACTACTTCTCTCCTGCGAAGGTGATAGCCGGCGAGAGCGGGGGCACCTGGTTCTTCACCGGGTACATATCCTAACTCGTCGTCGGAGTGATTGCAGTCGCAGTCACGGCAATCTTCTACTTCTACATCGAAGGAGTCATGGGCAAGGCGTACAAGGGACTCTCGAACTACCTGGCCCGGGGCCACCTCATCCTGATGAATGTGGGCGCAGCCGGCGCGATGTTCATCATGATGTGGGGAGGCTACATGGCGGGCTGGGCACTGGCATCGGCGAGCTCCGGAGGCGCGGGTCCAAGTGCACTACAGGTCCACGAACAATACCTTGGGCAGACGGTGGATCCAATCGGTGCATTCATCCTGCTCGCATGCATAGGCGCCCTAATGGGCGGACTCGGATACACAATCAGAAGCAGGGCACAATGGGTCCTGCTTCCGTCCTCATTTCACACCAACCCATCAAGGGCGAAACCCATAACGATTCTTCGAACGGCCCAACCGAGCCGGGCAGCCTTGCCCACGGAGAAGCGAAGTTTTCGGGCTTGGAAATCCTGGCCGAAACCTATGACGACCACGGGAGCCCTCAGGGTGCAAGAAGGAAAATGAGCTCGCCCTCAAAGTCGAGGTACTGGCATGCGGCATTCCGCGCTGCATCCTATGCGAACGTCTTCGGGGCGTTGGTCTGGACAGTTGTCGTGGTGTTATCCTTCCATCCGTTTTCCGAGATCCTGCCGATAATGGTCGGAGGAGGCCCAGGGTTGTGGCTTGTGGTCTCCTACCCGCTCTGCATCTCGCTTGGAGGAGGAGCATTCGGCTGGCTTTCTGGCCTTCTCTACGTGATTGAAAAGCAAGAGAACCGTGATGTCGGTCCCGCGCAAACAGTCTCATCCTGAACAATTCCCTCGGAAGACCATAACTTCTAGTGCCAATCCCCCTCAATGCTTATCCGTTGAATGTCGGTTATGAATCTGGATGAAGAAGAAGAGGGGGTACGCCTCGCTGATCATCGTTCTCATTGTGATAGGCCTTCTGGGGGCCGGAGCAATCCTCACTTTGGGCTCGGGGCTCTTCCGGCAGATCACAGCCACCTCTTCTAGCGTTTCGACAATGTCGACCGTTTCTAGTCCAAGCTCCACCTCAAGCTCCACCTCGACAGGCAGCTCGACTTCAACGCTTACTTCGAACAGCAACACCCTGACCACTGGATCCTCCCAGACGAATACCGAAACAACGTCTACTACGTCGAGTCCGGACGTGACTCGGAGCTCCACGACGGTGAGCAGTTCCACGACAGTAAACAGCTCCACCACGGTGAGCAGCTCCACAGAGACATCTCACCACACTTCCACCACCTCGACAATCCATTCATCGAGCACCTCTAGCATCCCATCGACTGAAACAACCACCTCGAACACGACAAACACGATAACTACTCAGAGCACCATCTCGAGCACGACAAAGACGACGATTACTCAGACAACCACCTCGAACACGACAACTACTCAGACGACTTCCTCCAGCACTCCACCGACCCAGACAATCACGTCGAATACCTCGACTACGAGTTCTAGCACTGTCACGAGCACGACGAACCCGACTTCCATCACTTCCGTGCCGGAGTTCTCGCTGGGGCTGGCGTCGATCCTGCTGCTGGCGATACCTGTCCTGGCTCTGATTAGGAGACGGTCTGCAGGTCTCGCATCCGAAACCTGAGTCAGTTCCATCGCGGTTCGCGGAGCAGGTGCGGGGAATCGCAGAACCAAGTGACAAGGCCACGTGATCAAGGTCTCGCCTCCATCGATGCAGGGTCCCGCGAGGTCCAGTCGGTCCAGATGGCTGTCGGCCATTTCCAGATCCTTGAGGCAGGCGGTCGGACGCGCGCGTCCGTACAAGGCCGTGCCTCAAACGCGTTCATGTATGCACGAGACATCAGGCTAAGTCTCAGAGTAGAGCTACACCGCGCGCGTGGGTGCGTACTAGCGAGGTTCCACCCTGACGCTAAGGCAGGGCTGGTCGCCGGCGAGCGGGGGCAAGAGATGAGACAATAGTTGCTCTGCGCTGATTCGTCTGACGATACCTGTAGGGGTGGTCTGTGTCCACGCGTCGTCTTCTCTGAGATACTCCCATGTCTTGCCCCGTTTGGTCGTGATGTAGATTACATAATCCGCGTTCATTCACAATCGATCGGCTCGGCATTCCTCTTTAGGATTGCCCTCGCGACGGGCGCCAGGAGCAGAGGAAGCTGCTCAGACCCGACCTGGCCGAGAAGAGGCGCGTTGGTTACCTGTCACTTCGAATGTTCTTTGCAGAAGTCATTAATCTTCTCGATGCAGCCGCTCATCACGCTTCTCGGTGCGAGAGCTACGATCCTGAAGTGGTTCGGAGCGCCAAAGCCAGAACCGCGCGTTGTCTGAATGAACTTCTCCTTGAGAAGAGCGTGCACGAACTCCCTGTCGTTCTTGAAGTCCAGTGATCGCATGTCTATTCTCGGGAAGATGTAGAACGCTCCCCTTGGCCTCACTGTGCTGAAGCGTTCGTTCTCCTCGAGCAACTTCATGGCCGACTCTACGATTCCTTCTATCGTCTTGACCATTTGGCCTACTGTTTGCTGATGCTCCGTTCGATTGTTCATCGCACTAGCTATCGCGTACTGAGCGGGCGTGTTTGAGGACAGCCTTACTCTGCAGTAGTCTGCGAGCTTGCGCTTCAGCTCGTCTGACACCCTGTCGTCCTCCGGAATCAAGGCATACCCTATCCGGAAGCCAGTGGCGTCAAACGCCTTCGACGCGCCATTGAGAATCAGATGGGGCGTGCCCTTCGCTAGCTCTCCAACGCTGGTGAAGCCCGCACCACCGAACACGATCTCGTCATATATTTCGTCGCTTACGAGAAGAATACGATGCTCGTTGGCTATCTCGACGACCTCTTTGAGTGCCTGTTTTGGCAGAACCGTTCCGGTCGGGTTGTTCGGGTTTGTTATGAGCATGTACTTGATTCTTCTCGACGTCGCTTTCCTTCCTCTGACCAGTTTGGCGAGTGCATCGAGGTCTATGCTCCAGTCGTTTGATTCGTCATACCTGCCGAGCAAGAAACTGCCGCCGAACATCCTTATCGCAACCGGATACTGAGTGTAGTACGGCTTCAGAATGACGGCTGTGTCACCTTCGTTCATTAGGGCGCTGTTAAGGAACGTAAGCGCCTCTGCAACTCCACTCGTTACCACCACGTCCTGTTCCTTCATGCTGATCCCGTACCTCGATCTGTATCGTTCGATCACCGCGTTGACTAGCTCCAAGACCCCCTGAGATCTCGAGTAAGATGTCCTGCCGCTTACGAGTGCTTCCACATAGGCGTCGATGATGTATTTTGGAGTAGGATAGTACAGCGCAGGGTCTCCGCTGCTCAGTTTGATGACTTGTTTGCCTTGTCTTCTGAGTCCTTCAGCGAAGTCATCTTCCTCTCTGATTGCCGAAAAGACGTACGCGCTCGATTCCGAAAGCACAGAAGTCTTCATGTGGACCAGTCGAAGAGCCGCGCCACTTGTACGTCTTTTAGGTCTTCGGTTTTTTCCCAAAACTGGGTCCTGGCGGGCCCACCAAAGACAAGCCCGGACTGGTCCTTGTTCTTGGCAGAATCGCGAGTCAGAGGAGTTTCTTATGCATGGCCAAGCTATTCAGACAAGTCAGAAAGGAGCTCCTCCAGACACTCTGGGCTGGAATCCACTTTCAGAACCTGTTTGAGAGCTGGCCCCACAGGACTCGAACTTGACAGTGCCCCTGGAGCCGGTTTGGGCACACACTAGACACGATGTTCATGGCTTCCGCCTCTGCACGGATGAAGGATAGACCCCACGCCTGCCATTGCGCAGGAAGGCCACTCTTCTGCTCTTCGTGTCTCCGTAGCGGTGGCGCTAGATCGTGCCTATGTGTCAGACTTGGCTGGGTTGCTGAGGCTCAGGCAATGGAATCAGATTCTTCAATGGGCGGGCAAAGACGCCTATCACACCACAGCCCACGACCACCATCCCGGCGATGAGAATCCCCTTCGTGACGCCGTAGTAGCTCGCCGCGAAGGCCCCAAAGACTACGCTGACAGGGGCCGTCAGGAATTCAACGAACTGTTTGAATCCAAATATCCGCCCGAGCACTGGGCCAGGGACAGTCTGCTGGTAGTAGACTGTCGGTATGGTGTCGGAAAACGGCAGGAAGAGGCCAAAGACGAAGATGGCCACGAGGGCCTCTGGCAGGGTGGTAGTAAAGGAGAGCGCCATTACGGCTGCTCCCATTCCAAAAAGCGAAGTGAGAATCGCCATCCTTCTCCTTTGCACTCTTCCTATCTTGGCAAGGTAGACGACGCTCGCGAGAATGCCTGCGGCGCTGAATGTCCCGAGCATGCCGTAGCCAAAGCTACCGGACCTCAGGACGTTATCCGAGAAAATCAACGCATAGACGTACCAGAGCGCCCCAAGGCCAAAGTTCGAACCCATTACCAAGATCGACATCCACACGAGATCCATTCTTGTCTTGAAGTACGCGAACCCTTCTTTGAAGTCTCTCTTCCACGTGTGTTGCATTTGTCCAAGAGGCATGGACGGCACGGTGATCAGCAAGAGTGCGAAGACCAGCACCACGAAGCTCAGGCTGTCGGCCAGAAGCGCGGCTGCGGTCCCATACAGCGCTATAGTGATCCCGGCAAGCGCCGGTCCGGCTATGCTGTCTGCCTGGAAGACTGCCGTGAAGGTCGAGTTCGCCCGTAGAAGACTGCTCCTCTCTACCAGAAACGGTACTACCGTATTGCCGGCAAGGTCAAAGAGCGCGCCAAGCAGACCCACAGAGAATGCGACTGCGAAGATGAAAGCTAGGGGGGTGTAGCCCAACAGGTTTCCCGCGCCGATCGAGCCGAAGAGCACGGCTCTCGTGGCTTCGGTCGCGAGCATTATCCTTCTCTTGTTCCACTTGTCGACATAGACCCCGGCGAACAGCCGCACCAATGCCCTGGGTATCATGAATACGACCCACGTGATAGCCAGATCGAATGCCGAGCCAGTGATCGTGTAGACGAGCCATGAGAGAGCCAGGTTTCCGAAGTAGTCCCCGAGAGAGGACACCCCTCTGCCGAACAGAAGAGCCAGAAAGTTCCTGTTTCTAGAAAGTGGTGGATACTGCGGCTTTGCCATAAATGGCCGACTGGCTGTACCCAGACGTTTAACGCTTACTTCATGCAAAGACTTTGTTCTTCGATGATCTCGTTTCCCAAGGCCTGACTCCCAAGGGCAGAACTCTTACGCAAGGCTGCAAGACAGAAGACCCTCATATCGCGGCCGGGCTTCGATTCAGCCTCCCAACTCGACAGTTCGCAAAAACCGTTCCTGTGCATTTGGGAATTAGACCCGCCGATGATATTCCACCAGGGCAGGACGTGTGAACTATGACGAGGGACCCTGTGCGTGCGCAAGCACGTAACATGCGTTCTAGATCTCGACGGGCGTGCTCGGTCGCGGGGAGTGCTTGTGGGTTGTCCCGCACCGCTTAAGGTGTCTAGCGTATTTCTTAGCGCTGATCAGCTTTCCGCATTTATGACATATGGGCACGGAGCAGAACACTTGTCCGCTTGTAATAAGCACTTCCCACACACCGAGGCAGGGACTTCAGCGAGAACTTCTTGTGACAAGCGCGCGCTAGTGAGGAGTCCCGAAGGAGCGGTCCCCTGCGTCCCCGAGGCCAGGGACTATGTAGCCATGAGAGTTCAGCTCGGCGTCTATGGCGCATGTGTAGAACTCGGCACGTGGGAACTCCTTTGCAACATAGTCGATGCCGCGTCGGGTGGATATCACCGAAAAGAACGCTACCCTCTTTGGCTTCCTGCCCGTAAGCACGTGCTTCGCCACCTCTCGCAGGGTGTGGCCTGTAGCCAGCATCGGGTCGGCCATTATCACCACGTCATCGGCCTGAATGTCCGGAATCTTCGCGTACTTCACGTCTATCTTGAAAGTCGGGGGCTTCCCCCTCCAGGCGCTGATGACGCCTGTCCGGGCCATTGGGAGGTTTTTGTACATACCTTCGACGAATGGGATGGCCGCCCTCAGGATGAGGATGATGATTATCTTGTTGTTCCCTATGATCCTCCGCCCCCTCGCCCGCCCCAAGGGCGTCTCGACGTCGACCTCCTCCGTCTCCATCGTCCTCAGGAACTCGTAGGCCATCAGCCTCCCCAGCCTGTAGACGGCCTTCCGGAAAGCGACTTGGTTGGAGCGCCGGTCGCGGACGAGGGTGAGCTGCTCCTGCACCATCGGGTGGTCCACGACGGTAACCTTGGGATTCATCGCTGCCCACGCCTCCGTGCTACGCTATTTATCGATGAGCGCTCGCGCGCGCTAGTTTCACTAATCCATCCTGAGAACAGGTAGAATAGATGCTGCGCTTAACCATCCACCACGACCTTACACGACGTATGGAATCCGAACGAAGCAGAACTACGTCGAACGACGCTAAACTCAAGAACTCCAGATTCCCGTCACACGCCAAGCGACAAACGCGACAGAAGTCTGGACCTCAAAGGGTCACAACGGAGACGGTTGGAGGTGCATCCCTACACTATGGCAACACGTCTTATCAAGATGAACCAGAAAGGCGAAGGAGCCTCAGAACCTACTATACGACCATTAATCAGCGGCCCCAACAGTGCTTGGAACGGCCCTCCTTGGAGCCGGGGCCCGAGTGCACGATGCTTGACTACGGCTGAATCAGCTGTATCTTTATGGCTTTCCGATCTTCGAAGCACTCGTCGGGCCTGTGCCAGTATGAGACCTCGGGCTCCCCGTACTGCCAACACAGCAGTACGTTCCTCCCATACCTCTCCGCAGGGAAGTCAATCAGACCGTAGTCTAGGTTCTTCACCTCAACTCCCAAGTCCTCAAGCTCCTCGACCTTCCTGCTCGCGTCCTCGGCCAGAGCGTCCAGCTGCGCCGCCTTCTCGGGGACCTCACCTGGTCTGAAGCCCAGCAGGCTGTACCTCTCCAATTCGGATTGAAGCGCTGCAATGACCTTCTTCCTTTCGATCAGTTCCTTCACCTTCGGCCTGATGTCCGACAGAAGCTTCGAAGCTTCCTGCGGCGTGAATAGGTGCTTGTCTCTGAAGTCGAACGACGTTTTGCGGCTCGCCTGTCTCTTTCTAGAGGCAGCCCATAAATTACTCCCGACTGGAAAAGATGCGACCCATCGTCTAATATTGTTTATAATTCGCGAATAAATCCAGAATCGCGATGTACACGCGAAGAGGCGACAGGGGCGAAACCTCACTCCTTGGGTCCAAGAGGGTCGCCAAGGATTCTCCACGCGTCGAAGCCTACGGTTCGATCGATGAATTGAACAGCATCCTGGGGGTTGTGGTCTCGCTGTCGAAGGATGCAAAGACATCCGCTTCGCTCAGGGAGGTTCAGAAGATGCTCTTCCTGGCAGGGGCAGACTCCGCCACGGAATACGGAGGTTCGCGGAAGGTCCCAAGAATCTCCTCGTCGGAGACACTCCGACTCGAGAAGATGACTGATGCTCTCCTCGGACGGCTCCCTACGCTCAAGAACTTCATCCTCCCGGGCGGGTCACTGATGGGAGCGCACCTTCAGGTCAGCAGGGCGGTCTGCAGGCGGGCAGAGCGGCGCCTGCTTACGGCTTCTCGAGTCGAGAAGATGAACCCCGAACTGCTCCGGTTCTTCAACAGGCTCTCTTCGTATCTCTTCAACCTCTCACGCTGGGTCAACAGGGAGGCAGGCATGAAGGAAGACGTCTGGAAAGCCGACTAGTCCAGCCTCAGGCGCGCGCTGCAACCGGTGAATTCGAGATACAGGCTTTGCCAGAGCTGCAGGTAATGAGCTAAATCACAGCA
Organism: Nitrososphaerales archaeon; assembly: GCA_050011215.1. GTDB lineage: Archaea > Thermoproteota > Nitrososphaeria > Nitrososphaerales > Gagatemarchaeaceae > UBA183. Next base: position 33,681 of record JBEKJM010000006.1, on the reverse strand, counting down.
AACGATTTATTTCCTGATTAGAGACTCCTGTTATTGTTTACCATCAAGGAACTCCACCAGTACTCTTCAAAGGTGAGGCGGGCATTCCTCGAGAAGCTGAGGAGCTTGCCCTGGGAAACTGTGATCAAGAACCGCGAAGCCAGCTTCTACAGCATGAAGGACATAATGCTCCACATGATCGACAACGAAGACATGGTCGTGAGCGGCCAGATCCTCAAGGTGCCTGACTGCAAGAGGGCACGCGACTGGGAGGAGTACAGGGACATGCCTATGATTAGAGAGCACCTCGATGAGGTCGAAAAGAGGACCAAGGATTACTTGGAGAAGGCAGACGAGAACGAGCTAGGAAGGAGAGTAGACTTCACCGTTCGTTCTGGAACCTTTGACCTCTCAGCCGAGGAATGCTTGATGCAGTCATTCACAGAGCAGCTATACCACATGGGCGAACTGATTGCCCTGCTCTGGCAGGAGAACATCGAACCCCCGAGAATGCAGTGGTATTGGAACGGCCCCAGGACACGGACCTCTGAGCATTCCTAGGGAAACTAGGCCAGACAGAAGATACAGAAGATAAGCGGGCCCGGTGGGGTTCGCCTAGTATTCTTAGCCCTGAGCATGGTGTCCGACATCAGCGCAGTCAAGTATGGCAAGGTTCTTCCCAGGAAAGAAATCGGAGAGGAGACGTCGCTAAGAGTCGGAAGGAGCGATTCGACCGGCTAGCGCTGGATCGGAACCCCATCGACCCAGAGCTTCTTTCCTCCCTTGAGCACCTCCCTTTTCCAGATGGGAGCGGATGTCTTTATGCGGTCGATTGCGAATCTTGCGGCCTCGAAGGCCTCAGCACGGTGCTCCGAGGACACTGCTACCGCGACGCTGACCTCACCCACGCGCAGCCTCCCTTCCCTGTGTATCATTGTGATCCTCTTCACCCGCCATCGCGCCCTGGCCTCCTTCTCCACTTCAGCCAGGCGCTTCTCAGCCATCTCGTGGTAGGTCTCGTACTCGAGCCCTATTACGGCTCTTCCTTCGTTTCGGTTCCTCACAGTTCCGAGGAAGAGGACGACCCCCCCGGCTGAGTTGTCATGAACTGATTCGAGCACTTCTGCGGGAATAATCTTCTTCTGGGTGACGCAGGACCGGAGGGGGCGCATCGCGCTCAGCCTCCGACGATTGGGGGGATGAGCGCAACCCTGTCGCCGTCCCTCACAATCTCCGCGTCTGAGACCACTTCTTCGTTGACAGCCACGCGCATACCATCCCGCAGCTTTCTGAGAGGAGGATGAAGTTCGATCGCCTTCTCTACAACGAGACTGACGGTAGGAGTCCCGTCGAGGGTAATCTCCTCGGACCGTACTCCGGCGGCCTTGCGTGTCTGAGCGAAGTAGAGGATTCTGAAGCGTGTCATTGACCCTAACCCCCGATGGAGTTCATGTTCCGCGGCTTCTCCCACGTCTCCTTCACCCGAGGCATGTATCCCACCCCGTCCGGCTTCCGCCAGACTGCGTCTCGGATGAAGGCCTCGAGTTCAGAATCTGAACCGCCGTTTCTCGTGATGCGCTTCAGGTCGTGGTATTCGGTGTCGAAAAGACAAGACAGAAGCTTCCCGTCTGCCGTAAGTCGGATCCTGTCGCAGTCGTCGCAGAACGGCTGGGTCATAGGGGTGATCACGCCCACCTCCCCCTTCCCGTCTTCGAAACCCCACAGTGATGCGGTTTCCCCAGCCTCCCTGCCTTTTGGAACCAGGTGGAACTCCGCCGAGAGCCTCTCGATTATCTCCTTCCCGCTTACCATCGCGTCAGGACTCCAAATCCCAAGACCGTCGAGGGGCATGAACTCTATGAACCGGATTGAGATCCCTCTTTCTCTGGCAAACTCGACGAGGTCGCAGACCTCGTCGTCGTTGTAGCCTCGAAGCGCGACGCTGTTGAGCTTGAGGGGACGGAGGCCGACTCGCGCTGCCTCGTCAATCCCGTCCAGGACTCGAGGTAGGGCGTCAACGCCGGAGACTTTGGTAAATCGGTCCCTTCTCAGGCTGTGAAGGCTAACGGAGACGCCCCTCAGTCCGGCCTTCTTCAAATCTGCAGCCTTCTCGGACAAGAACCAGCCGTTTGTAGTCATGTCAACTGACTCAAGTCCACGCATCCCGGAGAGTCGTCCGACCAAGTCTTCCACTCCCCTTCTGAGAAGGGGTTCTCCCCCTGTGATCCTGACCCGGCTGATGCCCAAGGATACCAGGACCCTGGCGATACGTTCAATCTCCGCGAAGGTGAGGATATCCTGTGCAGGGAGCCAACTGATCGAACCCTTCTCCGGCATGCAGAAGAGGCACGCGAAGTTGCATCTGTCTGTTACTGATATCCTCAGCTTCCCGGCGGTCCTTCCTTTCTTGTCCATCAGCCTGCCTGACTGGACCTGTGTCGAAGGCTCCGCTTCCATTCTTCTAAAACCAGTGTCGCTGGCACTAAAAGCTTCTGTCGGTCAGTGATCCTAAGCTAGAATCATCCCGGCTCACGGTGACGCGAGCACGCTCGCTCCTCCATTACTCGAATGCTGTGAATCTCTCGTAGTGCGAATTCACTGTCGTTTTGTCGTCCCATTGCTTATCAGATAGAGATGCTCAGCTAGTCTCCCATCCGTCTCGTCATGGGTTGAAAAAATCAGATCCATGCCTTCCGCGCTAACTAGCTTCCTGTAGGAGGCTATGAAATCATCTCTTTCATGAAGGGTTGAGAACGCTTCATCCACCAAGATCATCTTCGGCGAGGCAAGGAGCGCCGTGGCAAGTGCCACTCTCACTCGCATGCCGAGGCTCAAGTGTCTGACAGGACCACCAAAATCAATCCCCAGCTCAGTCTTGACCTTGGAGACCTTCCCTTCCTCCGGTTTCATTCTCTTCAATCTCGTACCCCAGGTGATATGAGAATCTACGTCAAGATGAGGAAAGAAGGAGTTGGGCGTGACCATAATCGTCCCTCTCTTCTCGGCTGGCAGCCGGGTGACATCAACCCCGTCTATCCTGATGTGCCCATCATCAACCGGAAGCAGTCCTGCTATGGCTCTGAGTAGCGTGGTCTTTCCTGAACCGTTCCGTCCGGCCAAGCAGATGAATCCGCTGTCCTCAAGCTCTGCCGAAAGTGAGAATTGGTCCAGTTGTTTTCTCACCTTGGCCTCTATCAAACTCTCGTCATCTCCTCCGGATGAAATGTCCGACCAAAGTAATTGGCAGAGCTACAAGAATCATCGCCGCCGACGCCGTCACTGCCGCGTTCAACCCTCCGGGAATGGCACCACTGAAGAGCTGAAAGATCGTCACTGAGGCCGGACTTACTCCGTAGAAAGGATACTGCAGCACATAATAGGCTATGATCGAAATGGAGCCGAATTCTCCCAGTGCCCTGCTCATGGCAATCAGCGAAGCGCTCGCCACTCCCTTCAGAGAGTCTGGCAGCACAACCGAAAACAGGGTCCTGATTCGTGAGGCTCCCATCCCCATCGCGAACTCCTCGGCCGACGGATCCCTCGACTCGAAGTACGGCTGCATCGATTTGACATAGATGGGAGCAGACATGATGACGAGCGCGACCACCAGTCCCAGGATTGTGTTGAAGAAATTAATGCCGAAGGACAACAAGAATCTGCCCGTCGGCGTGAGCGGGCTGTCCAGAATCAGCAGTGCTACACCGATGATAGGATGAGGAATACCGACAGGTATGTCGACGAGAGCCTCGGCAAACGGATCTTTGCCCCTGGCCAGATAGTACGCTAGAGGGGTAAACACGGCAATGTCGACTATCGCGGCCAATCCGGATGAGAATAGGGAGAGCTCTATCGACCGAAAAACACCGAGAGTGTAACCTTCGGGCGTTCGAAAGGGGCCCAGACCATAGTAGAGCAGGACGACTATTGGGACAAGAAGGAGAAACACCGTGGTTAGAGCGACGGCTCTGAGCCAGTTCATGTTGTGCAGACTATGGTAGAGCCCCGGCTTCGGCTATCAGACCCTGTGAGACGAGCGCCTGGATGGATGCTGGAGGCGGTACATTGCTGTACAGCATAGCAGTTGCGAACGGCACCAGTCCGTAAGTAGAAAGACTCTTTGCGTTATGAACCACGTATTGGACGAACTCAAGAGCCTCGACCGTGTCAACCGCGCTCAGAGGGATAGTAATGCACAGAGCGATCGCTGCGCCCTTTGTCGTACCTGCCGAGTCCTCGTACGAGAACTTGGAATAGAACGAACTCAAGTTCGAACTCCCGAGGTTGACGTGGCTGTCCAGCGTGAGGAAACTAAGCTTGTCAGTTACCGCTGCGGACTTATAGATGAAGAGGAACTGGATCTGACCCGCCTGAAGCGGAGCGACAAGCGCCGCGGCATTCGTGCCGGTCACGTTGCCCTTGTTCTGGAGCAACGGACTCACGTAGGCCTGCTGGTTACCCCCGGAGTATAGGTATCCGGCAGCCTCTAAGACGAGCCAGCTTCGGAGACCGGCGGGGTCGGAGACGGGGTTCGAGATTCCTATCCTAACGCTGCCAGAGGTTAGAGAAGCGTAGAAGCTATTCCAATCAGCTGTGGCGTTTGACCTCTCTGCCGTGTTGTCCAGGTTGATGATGCCGGTGGCCGCGGAGGTCTGCGTGGAATTCGAATAGGCCAGGACCATCTGGTCCGAGGCGAACCCAATTGCCCAATTCGACGAGAGGTTCTTCAGGTATGCAGGTCCGGTTGCAGAAAGTGCTACCGAGATGAAGACGTCGTCCGGCGCGCCAGCTGCAATCTGGTTCGCGTCTGCGAACGAACCTCCAGACTTCACGGGCGCGACCGGTACGCCCGTGCTTTGAGAGAAGCCATTAAGAAGCGCGGTAGCTTCAATGGCGTAAGCATCTGCAGAGTATGAGAGCAGGGGAGCCAGAGCCACGGAGGTACTAACCAAGGTGGACGTAGAAACCGAGATGGACGCAGACGTTGCCGTTTTTGTCGATGTTACCGTTGTCGTCTTGCCTGACGTCGTCGAGACTGTGTAGGCCGCGACGCTTACCGCAATGACTGCAATCACTATTGCCGCGATTATGGCGGTCGAGACTCCTCTTCTTGCCACTTTCAAGAGCGTCATGCATCCCCCTGCATAACGCTATAAATCCATTGCGAAAGCCAAGGTTTAAGTCTCGAATGGGCATTGCGGAGAGGGGTTCAGTAGGACTTGAGGCACGATGTGAAGCTGAAGCCTGTTCCGCATCTTTCCCTGGAGGACAAGAAGCAAACCGTCTTGCAGGAAGTCGACGCAAGGCTACTCCGGAGAATCTCCGAGACCAACTCCCTTGCAGAAGCGGCCAAACTCCTGGGTATCTCTTACAGGAACGCCTGGGACAGAATCAGGAGACTGGAATCGCGTTCCGGTAAGAAGATGCTCGAGTCAAAGGCTGGGGGAGCGGCTGGTGGGAGTTCAAGACTCACTCCGGACGGAATGACTTTGTTCAGGGAATTCAGGAGTGTCCGAAAGTACCTATTCAATGCACTGGACGACAGAGATTCCGCGGGCAATGTGGGCTACAAGCTGAGCGCCAGAAACCGGGTCAAGGCGAAGATTACAACAATAAAGAAGGGCGACGTTATTGCCATGATTAAGATGGCCGCAACGGACCCGGTCGCGCTCACTTCCATAATCTCCAACGAGGCGGTTGAGGATCTCGGATTGCAGGAAGGCGATGAAGTCCAGGCGATAATCAAGGCGACAGAAGTTATGGTAGCAAAGGGGATTCCATCCTCCCGTGACAAGAAGACGAAGACTGAGAAGTAAACTCGGACGCCTGCTATCCCTCATAGTTACGAAGAAGGAAACAGACGACTTCGCGTGCGCTCTCTCCACTTCTTCCTCAGACCTTATCGTCCCGAGGTAGGTGGCACCCCCAGGATTCGGAGACTGCTGAATGCGCCCACCGAGCAAGGCGACCCCGGTAGGCTGCCCCCCTACAACCGTGGCTCAAGTCTTCAATGGCCGGCCGGAAGACTGCTTCCCCAAGGATTCCCCCGGGGGTAAGATTTTTATATTTTCGAACGCCATAATCGAATCTTGACCGGAGAGAACTCAGTGGGACGGTCAGTCCCACCCGCTGACACCGTTCTGAAGGTTACGGGGACCGCGCTCTATACCTACGACTGGGAGTTGCCAGGCACCCTGCACGCAAAGCTTGCCACCAGCACAATGCCACACGCGAAGATTGTAAACATCAACATCGGAAAGGCGAAGGAAGTCCCGGGGGTGGTGGCGGTCCTCACCGGCAGGGACATGCCGTTCAGGGTCGGAATGTACGCAGGCGACAGGGACCTCCTTGCTGTGGACAAGGTCAGGTGGGTCGGGCACCCCGTTGCCATAGTCGTTGCCGAGACCCTCGAAGCGGCCGAAAGGGCGTCAGAGCTGGTGGACGTAGAATACGAGCAGCTTCCTGTGGTCCTCGATCCGTTGGAGGCACTCAAGCCGGACGCCCCTCTTCTGCACGAGAACATGCAGGAGTACAACCACGCGCCGGCGTTCTACCCGATCCCGGGGACCAACATAGCCAACAGGTTCAAGCTGGTCCACGGCGACGCCGAGAAGGCGCTCGGGGAGGCCGAAGAGATAATCGAAGATGAATTCAGGGTCTCTCACGTGAGCCACGCCTACCTGGAGACCCAATGCGTGGTGGCCCAGTTCATGAGGGACGGAGCGATGGAGATATGGACGAGCTGCCAATCCCCTTTCGTAGTGAGACAGATAATCTCAGAGTCTCTGAAGATTCCATACAACAAGGTCGTCGTCCGGACCCCCTTCGTCGGGGGAGGCTTCGGCGGCAAGGCTGGGCTAGGGTGGGAGGCGCTGGTGGCCATGACGTCCAAGGCCGTGGGCTACAGGCCGGTGAAACTTGTCCTGTCGAGGAAGGAGAACTTCGCATCGTCGGCCTCGAGAGAGGGGGTGGTGGCGAACGTCAAGGCCGGGTTCAGGAAGGACGGGAAGTGCATCGCCTACAAGGTGAGATTCGTCCTCGACGCAGGCGCCTACGCAGACTACACGGTCAACGTCTCGAGGGCTATGGGCTACTCGGCCGAGGGAGTATACGAAATCCCGAACGTCTACTGTGAATCCCTCGCAGTCTACACCAACAAGATACCGACTACTGCCATGAGAGGATTCGGCTATTCGGAGAGCAACTGGGTCTTGGAACAGGTGTTCGAGAGGGCGGCGAAGAGGCTCGGCATTGACTCGGCCAAGATCAGGCGGATCAACCTCCTAAGGCCCGGCGAGTCGCACACAGCGACCGGGGAGAAGCTCAGGGAGGATGTCGGCGACCCGCGGAAGGTCCTACAGTCTCTGCTCGAGGGGATAGGCTGGGAGCAGAAGCTCGCCCCTCCGACTGAGCCCTGGAAGATAAGGGCGAGGGGGTTCGCCCTCTGCGTCAAGGGGCCTTCACAGCCACCTAACGCCTCGTCTTCTGCCATAGTGAAGTTCAACGAAGATTCGACCATAGACCTGATCGTGGGAACAGGGAGCTTCGGGCAGGGGACAACGACCGGGCTGTCCCAGATGGTCGCCGACCAGTTCGGCATGGCCGTTGAGCGGGTTAGGGTCGACAACATCCGGGACACGGGGAAGTCGGCCTACACCTGGCAGACGGTGGGGAGCAGGGGGCTGTTCACCGATGGGATGGCCACTCTGAGGGCGTGCGAAGACGCGAAGAGCCAGATAGTCGAGCTCGCGTCCCAGGTCCTCAGGATTCCCAAGGACCAGCTCGAGGTCACGGAAGGGAGCGTGAAGGCGAAGGGGCGCCCCTGGGTGACGATCCCTCTGAAGGACCTCGTCTTCGGATACGTGTACCCCAACGGGAACACCATAGGCGGCCCGGTAATAGGACGCGGCTACTTCACGTCGAGCCTGAACACCTACCTGGACCCCCAAACCGGGCAGGGAGTCCCGACCATCTTCCACACCTTCGGCGGGTCCGCTGTCGACATCGAGTTGGACATGGTCACGGGCGCCATCGAGGTCACCAAGGCGGTGCAGGTCTTCGACGTAGGCAAGGCCATCAACCCGCTGCTCCTGAAGATGCAGCTTGACGGCGGCTTCGTGATGGGGATGAGCATCGCCCTATTCGAGAAGATAAAGTTCGACGAGCAGGGATGGGTGACGAACCCGAATTTCACCAGCTACTACGTCGCTCGCATGAAGGACGTCCCCGATGAGCTCGTGGCCAGGTACGTGGAGACACCGCAGTTCGATGGCCCCCTGGGAGCCAGGGGAATCGGGGAGCTCAGCATGATATCAGTGGCCTCTGCCATATCCAACGCAGTATACAGGACGATAGGGGTCAGGCTGAACAGCCTTCCTATGAGCCCCGAGGTGGTCTGGGACGCCGTAAGGGCCCAGAGGCCGGACCTGCTCGCCAAGGCCATGGAGGATTACTGCAAGGTGGAAGGGCCTGTGAAGGTGAGAACTTGAGCTTCGGCTCTCCCTACACGACATTACCTGACTTCACCTACCACAGACCAAAGACCCTGGACGAGGTGCTCAGCCTGCTGAAAGAGTACGGCGACGACGCGAAGATCATGGGGGGCGGGGTGGGTCTCATCGCGTTCATGAAAGAGAGGCTGATGTCGCCAGGGCACGTCATCGACATAAAGGGGGTCAAGGAACTGAGGGAGGTCAAGCACACGGCGGGCAGGGGGTTGAGGATAGGTGCGTCTGTGTCCATCTCGGAGCTGGTGGAGGACGGAGTCCTGCGGGATGACTACACTGTCCTGCACGAGGCGTTGGCAAAGGCTGCGGACCCGATGATAAGAGGACGGGCAACCCTTGTGGGGAACCTCTGCGAGGCCATACCGTGGGTCGACAGCCCGCCCGCGCTCGGGGCCCTGGACGCGTCCGTGGAGATTGCAGGGGCCGACGGCACGCGAAGCGTCCCCGTGTCAGGCTTCATCAGAGGACCTGTGGACATCGACCTCGGACCCACCGAGGTTGTGACAGCCCTGGAGATTCCTCGCGTTCAGGGCAGGAGGAGCGCCTTCGAGAAGTTCACTGCTGGGTCAGAGTTCTCTGTCGCGAGCGTCGCAGTCGCGCTCTGGCCGGAAGGGGAGAAGAGAGGCGCGAAGGTAATCTACGGCGCGGTCAACTCCACTCCAGTCCGCTGTGAAGAGGTGGAGCGGCTCCTGGGGAAGGAACTCACGAGGGCTTCGGTGAGGAAGGCCGCCGACATCGCCTCGGAGAAAGTCGAATGCGTGAGCGACGTCCTCGCGACCGCGGAGTACAGGAAGCACCTTGTGAAGGTAATCACCGTCAAGGCTCTTGGGAGGCTGCTCTTGAAATGAGAGAGTGCGTCGTCAAGGTCAACGGCCGGACCAGGAGGGCCATGATCAAGGACAACGAGCTGCTGCTGGACCTGTTGAGAGAAGAGCTGGAGGTACGAAGCGTGAAGGCCGCCTGCTGGAGAGGGGAATGCGGGCTGTGCACTGTGCTCCTCAACGGGGTGCTGGTGAAGTCTTGCTTGGTGCTCGCAGTCGAGGCAGACGGCGGAGAGGTGACTACAGTGGAAGGGATAACGGAGAACGGAGAGCTGGCCCCAATCCAGAAGGCCTTCGTCGAGCACGGTGCGGCCCAGTGCGGGTTCTGCACTCCTGCATGGATTCTCACGACACACCAGCTATTGAAGACCAACCCCCACCCTAGCGAGAAGGAGCTCACTGAGGCCGTCGCCGGATTGATCTGCAGGTGCGGAACGTACAACCAGATAAGGGAGGCAGTGGCTGACGCCTCAAAGGCCTACGAAGGGGCCCGCAGGGCTCCGCTTCAGAAGGGTTAGTTCTCTGCATATCGTTGCGCATCAATGACGTAGCGGCTACTTTCTGGCCATCTTCCGATGGCGCCGGCTCAACCCCGTCGCCGGTTTCCCGCGGACTCTCACCGCACTCCCCGCCCTTTCGCACCTCCTCATCGCTCTCGCTGACGGGCGTCCTCTCTGAAGCATGGACGCGCGCTGCGAGACCAGACTCTAGGCCAGACGAATCCCTCTGTCTACTGCCATAACGCCTATAAGCGGTCCGGGTCGGGTTTTTTGACATGGTAAAGCCAGCGGTTCCCATTTCGTTCGACAGCTTCACTTTCTCCGTCGAGGAGATTGAAGGCTTCCTGGGGGGCATCCCTGACAACCCTGCCTTTCAGAAGCCATTCTCGCCGAAGCTCTACACTCTGAAGAGCGGCGAGCAGATCGTGATCAGGCCGGCTGCCAAGACCGAGGCCCCTGCGATCCTCGAGTCTCTCAAGCCCCTAATCGACTCAAAGTACGACAAAGACTTCTACCACCTGGTCGGCACCAGGACCTACGCAGAGATTCTTGCGTGGTACCAGAACAGGCTGAAGGACACCTACGTGATTGTGGCCACCAGGAAGGACGGAGAGCTTGTCGGCTTGGCCGACCACAGGTTCTGGGACAAGAACGTGGCAATCAGCCTTCACACGCTGGTGCTAAAACGGGCAGAGAGGGTGGGGGTGATGCTCTACCTCTCGAAGATCGAGCACGCCTTCGACGTGGTGGGCGTAAACGAGTGGTGGGCCACCTTCGAGAGTCCGTTCGGTTTCAGGCTCGGTTTCAGGTTCAACCACGTGACGAAACCGTGGCCGGAGATGCAGCACGAGCTCGGCGGCGCAAGGATCTTCTACATCAACAGGCAACAGTGGGAAGAGTACGTGAAACCCTTCGCGAAGGAGAAGAACTGGCTCGGCACTCGCCCCATCGCGAAGAACATCCTGAATGCAACAAAGCCGCTTAAGCCCACCTCCAAGTTGGAGATAGAGCTCTAGACTCGTCGGAGGGCAGGCCATCCCCGCGGGGAGCCGGCAGGAACTCTGCCACCAGCACCGGAGACTGGCCTGGCACCCTAGATTCAGAGAAGCCTGTCGAGGGCGTCGGCGAGCTTCTTCTCGAGCCTGGGAGCCTGTTGGAGGTCGACCTGGGCGCATCTTACCTTCTGGCTCTCCAGCGCCTGCCGGAAGATATCGAGCCCCAGGTTCAGTACCACGAGCTCGGACCCCAGAAGCCGTCTTCTCAGATCATTCTTCGCCAAGAAGCTCACTCCACTTCTTCTCTAGCTGGGTCGAGGCCCTGGCACCTCCCACCACCAGCGCCGAGGCAACCGCCATCTGCGCGTTGCTCGCGAAGAGCACGGCGCCGGCTTCTGACAGCCTCTTGCTCTGCTCATTGAGGGACTGAGGGTCGGCTTCGGTGCCGCAGACATGCGCCATAACGACCAGCCCCCCTCCCCTCCTGCCCGCGCCTCTTCTCGCCTCCTCGATGGCCCCCACCAGCGCGCCTCCGGGGTCGGGTGACGAACCGTAGCCGAGGACGATGTCGAGCATTATCACTGCGACGGACGGATCCTTGGCCTCCTGGAGGATGCGCAGCCGCCTAAGGGTCGGGTCTATCATGGGATGCACCCTGCCTGAGGTGAAGAACTCGTCTCCCAGGTCGACCACCGAATTGTTCTTGCTAACGCCAGGGTCTTCTAGGCGGTATCTGCCCGAGAGGGGAGTGTTGCTGAAGGCTTCACCGATGAGCTCTCTGAACACGAGAAGGGTTTCGTGTGCCAGGGTGCCGCCGCTGTAGAGGCCGCGAGCGTACTTCTGCCTCGGACCGAGGCCGGACGAGAGCTGCCTTGCCGTAGCCGACAGCTCTTCGATGCTCGTCGATAGCTTCTCTTCAAACTCTCTACGAGATTTGGCGCCAAAGATGGTGGAAGCGTTCGCTACAGCGGAGTGCAGCGTCTTGCTGTAGCGGATGCGCTTATCAGAGACGGACGGGGCGTCGAGCCCAAGAAAACAAGCGACGATCGGCTTCCTGGTCCTCCTTTCGACGTACCCCATGACCTCTTCCATTACCCTGTCCGTAGGAGTCTTTGCGATTATCACTATCGCCCTGGTGCTCTTGTCGCTCTCGAGAAGTCCGAGGCAGTCCTTCATCATCAATCCGCCTATGTCTTCCGAGACATCGGACCCTCCGACGCCGAGCGCGTGAGATACTCCGAGGCCAATCCTGTCGAGCAATATGGACACCTCTTGGATTCCGGTCCCCGCGGATGCGACTATGCCTACGCCCCCCCTCCTGACCGCGTTGGCAAAGCCCAGCCCGATGCCGTTGATTATCGAGGTTCCAGCTCCGGGGCCCAGGACGAGAAGCCCCTTGGAACTTGCGAATTCCTTCAGCTTCGCTTCCTGCTCTCGTGGCACGTGGTCGCTGAACAGGTGTACGTTGATTCCCCTCTTCAGCAGTTCCATGGATGGTTCGAAGGCCTGACCGCCAGGCACTGAAACCACGGCCAGGTTCGCGTCAGGGAGATGCTCCAGGGCGGAACCAACCGAATGGAAGGTGATTGCCTTGAGCCCCTCGGGAGCAAGGGGCGGGGAAATCACCATCTTCTGGATCCTTTCTACGGCATCTTCGCCGTTGGAGCCAGCTTTGACGCGGACTGCGAGAATGAGGTCACCATCGCCCGCGGCCTTGCCTTCGGGGCCGAGAAGCCTGAGGTCCTGTAGGAGACGCTTGTTCGTCTCAGTTCCCATGGCCACCACGGCGTCGTCGACTCCTGGGAGCTTCTTCGCCTCCTCTGATAGGCGCATCAACTGAAGCGAGTCGCGGAAGAAGTTCCGCTTCACGACGTTGATGGCAGCCAACGCTGCGGAAACTGCCCCCCATTGGTGATAAACGTTTTGCGCTCGAAACCTTTTAACAGGTCGCGGAACCAAAAGGCCTCGACCCGTCTTGACTGTTTCAAGGGAGGAAGTCGAGGGTGCGAACGCGGAGGCCGTCGAAAGAATGATGGATTCCGACCCTGTCTGGGTGGACATCGCGCCCGCGAAGGAGAAGCTGGGAGGAATGAAGAGAACACTCCTACATGCGGGCCCTCCCATCACTTGGAAGGAGGCGAGCGGACCCCTCCGAGGAGCGATCATCGGCGCCTGCATCTACGAGGGGTGGGCGGAGACCGAGAAAAGAGCGGCGAGGCTGGTTGCGGAGGGCGAGATACGGCTGGACTGCGACCACCACCATAACGCCGTGGGTCCCATGGCAGGGGTGATCTCCCCCAGCATGCCCGTGTACGAACTGAAAGACAGGAAGTTCGGCGCGAAGACCTACTCGAACATGAACGAGGGGACGGGGAAAGTCCTCAGGTATGGCGCATACAGCAAGGAGGTTCTGGAACGGCTTCGTTGGATGTCCGAGACCGTCGCACCCGTCTTCCAGGCAACCGTGAAAGAAATGGTGATCGGAAACAGTGCCCTCTCTCTGAAACCGATGATCGCCCAAGCGCTGACCATGGGAGATGACTGCCACAACAGGTACGTGGCTACGACGTCGCTCTTCGCAAAGCAGATCGCTCCATACCTGGTGAGGACAGGATTTGACAGCAAGACGCTCTCCCAGGTGAGCAAGTTCATCGATGAGAACAACTTCACGATGCTGAACATGGGGATGGCGGCCGCCAAGGCAATGACGCTAGCGGGGCACAACGTGAAGTACAGCACCATAGTCACGGTGATGTCCAGGAACGGAACCGACGCGGGCATCTGGGTTAGTTCCTTGGGCAACCGGTGGTTCACGGCGAGAGCACCCGTCCCCAAGGGCCTCTGGTTCCCGGGTTACACCGAGGCGGACGCGAACCCCGACATAGGTGACAGTTCCATCACGGAGACTGCTGGATTCGGAGGATTCGCAATGGCCACAGCCCCGGCCATAGTCACCTGGGTTGGAGGAAGCGTCCAGGCTGCAACGGAAGTAACGAACAGGATGTATGAAATCACGCAGGCAAAACACAAACACTTTCTCATCCCGTTCCTCGACTTCAAGGGGACGCCGACCGGGATTGACCTCAGGAAGGTGCTGAAGACCGGTATCGCGCCTATCATCAACACGGGAATAGCGCACAAGAAGGCGGGCGTCGGGCAGGTGGGCGCCGGGACCATTGCATTCCCGATGGAGGTCTTCAAAGATGCCTTCGGGGCGTACGTAGACAAGTTCGGAGCATGATTCTGAGGGCTGCAGACGTCGGAGAGCTGGTTTCGTCCTTCCTCGCTCACGCATCAGAGGGAAGGGTAAGGCGGGTCTTCCGCAGCTCTGCCTATATCGAAGCCGAGGACGAGATGATCCTGCTTCTGCGGGGACCGCTCAGGTCTCCCATGACGGTGAACCTCTCAGCGGCCGAAGACTTCGGGAGACTTCTTGCCGCTGACGAACGATGCGACCTGGGCGTGGGGAGACTGGAGTTCGGGAGGATGACTGTGCGAACAGAAGGAGCGAATGTGTACCACGGTGGTCTCGGGAGGGATTCGTCGATCGCCCCCCTGGCCGGATCCGAGCTCGTCAGGGGCATCGTAATGCTCAGGCTTCTCTACGGTGCTTCCCAATCGAAATTGGATATCGTTACCGACGGCTCGTTCAGGCAATTCATCCGCACCGTCCTGTTGCCTCTTGCGGAGGGAGAAATGGCGGAAGCCTATCTGCCAAGGAATTACTTTCCGCTGATTGGCATGGGTGGCGGGTTCACCCCGGCTGGCGACGACCTCGTCGGCGGCTTCACCGCTGCTTTCAATCACATGGCACGCTCGACCGGCAGGGCGGAGATACGGCTGCCGAAGCCCGAACTGGAAAAGCGGACGGTCCGGGAGAGTGCGGCGTTGATCGACTACGCCCAGAGGGGGTACGTCGACGAGGAAATGGAACGTCTGATCATTTCTGCATTCGGCGGCAGGCCCGGGTTCTTCGACGACCTGCTGCAGGTGGCGAGGCGCGGACACACTTCGGGCATTGACTTGTCTTCGGGCGTTCTGCTTTCAGCGGCTGTTTGCCGGGACCGCACGACGCGTGAGGGGGCGGTGGAGAAGTGCCTCAGGGCCCTCACTAATCCATAAGCTCGTAACCCTTTAATCCGTCCCGACTGGGCTCGGAACTGGCTTGGAAGAGAAGGCGCAGGACCGACCCGTGCTCGAAACGGTTGGGTTGACGAAGAGATTCGGGAATCTTGTGGCCGTGGACGGGATCAACTTTTCGCTGCGCAAGGGCGAAATCCATGCCCTTCTCGGGGAGAATGGTGCCGGAAAGTCCACCCTCTGCAACGTCCTCTACGGGTACTACAAGGCAGAGGGGGGCGAGATCACGGTGAAAGGGAATCGAGTCAGGTTCTCTTCCCCGAAGGACGGCATCAGGGCGGGGATAGGGATGGTCCACCAGGAACTGATGCTGATCCCGAACATGAGCGTGCTTCAGAACCTGAGCCTGATGACCGACCTGAAGCTGAGCAAACCCATTCTCGAACTGGGGGGAATAAAGAACAAGCTGATGGCAATGGAAGAGGCCTACGGACTCCAGGTCGATCCCGAGGCAATGGTGGAGAACCTTTCGGTCGGCGAGAGGCAGAGAGTCGAGATACTCAAGTGCCTCTTCATCGGAGCAGACATCCTCCTCTTCGACGAGCCGACCAGCTTCCTCACCGAGATCGAGACAGAGAAATTGTTTGCCAGCCTGAAACGCATGGTGGGAGAGGGGCGGTCGATCGTTTTTGTGACCCACAGAATAGACGAAGTGATGCAGATCGCGGACAGAATCACCGTGATGAAACTGGGAAAGGTGGTCGCGACAAGACTCAGGTCCGAGGTGACACAAGACCAGTTGGCCATGCTCATCGTGGGTCGTGAAGTCTTGTACAACGTCCAGAAGATACCCACCCAAATCGGCCGACCCATGCTGCAGGTCACGGACGTATCCGCTGACAACGATATGGGTTCGCACGTTGTTCGCGGGGTGTCCTTCGATCTAGGTGCAGGGGAGATACTTGGTGTCGCCGGCGTAGCAGGAAACGGACAGAGAGAACTCGACGAAGCCATCACCGGTATGCGAAAAGTCAAGACGGGCAAGATTCTCATAGATGGAGAGGATATTGCGAACGATACCCCAGACGATGTTCGCAGGGCCGGAGTCGCGCACGTCTGCGAGGAACACAAGACGGGTTTCATTTTCGACTTTTCACTGAAGGACAACATGATTCTGTCTCCCTTCCTCTCTGAGCGCTTCAAGAACGGTATCTTTCTCGACGAAGGCAAGCTAAGAGAGAAGACCAGAGAGTTGCTGAAAGAATTCAACGTTACGGCATCCTCCGAGGAAGCCCCTCTGAGGACTCTCAGCGGTGGCAACAAGCAAAAATTCCTTCTGGCACGTGAACTCTTCTGGGGACCAAAGGTAATCGTTGCGAACAACCCAACGAAGGGCTTGGACGTCGGATCCGCTGAATACATCAGGAACGTCTTGATGAAGCAGAAGTCGGAGGGGAGGGCGATCTTGATGATTTCAGCTGACTTGGATGAGATTCTCGACATGAGTGACAGAGTTGCTGTAATGAATCAAGGGAGGATCGTCAAGATAGTGCCCGCGAAGGGGGCAGACATTCTAGAACTCGCTACTCTGATGACCACTAGTACCCAGAGTAAGCAAGAGTAAAGGAGATTCCTCTTCCTTCTAGCCCTTCTTGTATGGCTTCAGCAGGAACTTTGGTGTTCTGGCCTTTCTCCCGAAGACAGGAATCAGGGCAAGAAGGAAGACGTAGGGAAGCATATTGAAGAGCGTGGAAAACGACGCCACGCCGAATCCGGATAACGAGACATACTCGCTCTGCGCCGCGTAAACTATGTTGAAGGACAGCGCCGCAAACAGGACTCGATAGGGTTTCCAATTCGCGAAGTAGATCATCGCCAGCACGATGAAGCCTCTTCCTGCAATAACGTCTGTCTGGAAGCCCGGAACGAAGTTGCCCGCGAAGTAGAAGCCCGCGACTCCGAACGTCAGGGCAGCGAATAGCGTCGCGAGGAATCTGACCTTGTTGACGTTGACACCCATGTTGTCTGCCGCCTTGGGATTCTCTCCGACTGCCCTCACCCTCAGCCCCAACGAGGTGCGCGTGAGGAAGAACGCCGTTACCACGACGAGAACCAGAGAAACATAGGCCATGACGTTTTGCTTGAGGAAAATGATCCCAAGCGCGCGCGGGCCCGTGTTCCAGTTTGTGATAAGAGACGGCAGGGGGATGTAGTTGGGGGTGAGGCCGCTGGGATAGACGACGTTGATGATAACGAAGGAAAGACCGAGGCCGATAAGGTAGATGGCGAGGCCCGCGGCTATCTGGTTCACGCGCAGCCGAATCGCAGTGAATGCGAAGAAGGCGCCAATCACCCCCGCAACACCGATGGCCGCGAGCAGCGCAACCCAAGGATTTCCTGTCATGTAGTCGACGACGAAGGTCGTCATTAGGGACATCAGCATTATTCCCTCCAGCCCCATGTTCGCCACCCCTGACTGCTCAGACACTATCTCGCCCATTCCGGCGAACAGGTAGAAAGGAGAAAGCTGGAGAGTGGTGGAAAACACGCCGATGAAGACGTCGGATAGTGCGACAGTCAAACCGCATACTTCCTTTCAGTCAGGTAGTTGCCCAGAAGGATGCCAAACATCATGATACCCTCCATGGCGAATTCGACATATGTCGTCACGTTGGCCGATAACGCCATGGACTCGGCACCGATGGTCATGTACGCGAAAAAGAATGAGGCGATCCCTATCCCCAACATGTGTTTCCTGCCCACAAGGGCACAGATGATGGCGACCAAGCCGTAGTTGGTGGAGAATGAGCCGATGTCGAGTTCGTATCGGTAGCCCATTAGATAGGTAGCGCCGGCAAGTCCTGCAAGCGCTCCTGCCGTCAGCATCGTAACGGTCATCACGCGCGGGATGCTTATCCCAGCGTATTTCGCAGTCTCGTGGCTCTCGCCCACGGTGTTCGCCTTGACCCTGAAGGGGGTGCGCTCGACCACAAGGTAGAGGATGATCCCCATGGCTATGGTGGCGGGCACGGCGTAGGTGATTGGAACGCTACTGACGATGCTTGGGATCTGGAACTTTGCCGGGAGTTCGGCGCTGTGTGGGAACCCGAGGGCGGTTCCAGCGCTCTTGATGGGGCCGCTGAGCATGAAGAATGCAAAATTGATCGCGACAACATTCAGAAGAATGGTCACCACTATCTCGTTAGCACCGAATTTCACCCTCAGAATGGTGGGAACCGCGATCCAGAGCAGGCCCCCCAGGGCAGCGCCCAAGATCATCGCGACGTACAGAACTGGCCAGGGGAGGAACGCCAGGAAAACGTACACGACGAACACCATCACCATTCCGATCAGGAGTTGACCCTGAGCCCCTATGTTCCATAGGCCTGCCTTGAGAGCAAGCCCCACTCCCATCCCCATGGTGTAGAACAAAACGAAACGGACGAAAATCTGCTGGCTCCCTCCCGCGAGCTCTATCGGATTCAGAAAAAGAGAGGACAGGGCCACTCCGAGGTTGCCGCCGGCATACACCACCACCAAGAGCCCGGCAAGAATGCCGAGCCCAATGGCAAGGACGTTGTACGCCGTCGCCCGAAGCCATCGAAGGCCCTGCGTATTCGCTCGCACCTTTTATGGTAGACTCGAAACTGGTGGTAGGTAGCTGAACAGGGCTGCCATGTTTCCGGTCGGCATGCCGCCGCCGGAGGGCACTGTCAGAGTTTTGTCTGTGCAGCTGGATGCGGTAGGATTAGCGAAGCAGTATGGAGCTCCGCTGGATGTTGAGGCGAATGATATGATGATTGCCCCCTCCACGATGTCGCTTTGCAGTGCAAGGCCCGCAGCCTTCACAGCGGCTGGGAGGTTGGGACCTGGCTGCACCGCGATCAAGCCAGAGGCCATGTCGACTTTGGTGTAGCCCCAGTGCCAGTTGTTGCTGACGAATTGCTCCAGCGCCTTGAAGAGTGGTGTGTAGTAGTCAACAACTATCGAACCAAGCAGGATCTTGTTGTCCGCTGGAATGATAGCCGTGAGGTTTGTGTACACGTTAGAAGCCCATACCTGTGGCGTTGAGGGCTGGGTCAGAGCAGCGCCCAGCACACCAACATCGATGCCGTCGCCTGAAGAGAAGACCACGTCGGCGCCATTAGTGTAGTCGTTTGTTGCGGTAGTTTCGGCTCCCGAGCTGTCAGCCCAGGCGAAAGCCTCGAATGTGTTGGTGATGGTCGGGGTTGCAGGGCTGGTGTACATGACACCTGCGATGAACCCTTCGTGACCCTCCCAAATCGATGGAATGTCGCCGCCGCCGACTAGTCCGAAACTGTGGGTCTGGCTGACCATGCCTGCCATGGCGCCGAGGACGAATCCTCCGCCGCTAAGGTCTAGCCAGATTCTGTAGACGTTCGAGTAGTTGGCGACAGTGCAGTCAACGCACACGGACATGATCTTGGGATAGAGGCCGGCGAAGGTGTTCGCCTCTGCTTGGTACTGACCGCCCATGAATATGACTACGTTGTAGCCCAAAGCTGCCCACTGCTTGGCGGGAACGTCAGCGTCAGTTCCTGAAGCCTTGTTCTCAGCGACGCTTAGCGTGAGGCCAGTCTGGTTCTTGATCTTGTTGATGGCGTTGTACGCGTTGTAGTTCCAAGAGTGGTCATCGGGTGTAAGTGGCAGGATTATTCCAACCTTGAGGGCGCCGATGGTGCTGAGGGTAGCGGTACCGGTCACCGTGGTGGTCACCGTACTTGTGACTGTCCCAGTTCCGGTTCCTACAGTCTTTGTGCTTGTGTTTGTCACTGTCTTTGTACTAGTCGATGGATATGCGAAAGCGTAGGCTGCTACTGCGAGGAGGATGAGGATGATGACGATAAGAGCTATTACGAGCGTTGTGATTCCTTTTCTTTTCGTACCGTACATCGCTGATTCGACGACTCTGTTGTTATTTAAGGTCGCTTGCTTGCTCGTCGGACCTAACTGAGCTTCATCTTCACGCAATCGAAGAGTTGGGTGACGATCTTCTTGACGTTCCCCTCGACGAGGGGCTTCGCGAGACTCCCGAGCGGTCCGTTGATGTTCACGTTGGCATCCCAGCTCAACTCTGACTGCTCACCGACGGCCGCGATGGTTATGTTGACCAAGGCAGTGAAGCCGCTCCCGGCCCCGGAGCCCGCCAGTTCAAGGATGGCAGCATAGGACTCGCGATCCTCCTTGACAACTCTGGTGTTGGTCTGGAAGGTGCCTCGTATGAAACCAATGGAGACCTTGACCGTGGCGGTAATCCGCTTGTTCTCGCCCACCGTGTAGGTCTGCAGGCCGGGAACGCACTCGATCACCTTGCTCGGGTCGGAAACGAAGTCCCAGACTTTGTCCCTGTTGCTTGGAAGCGTCAGTTTGCCCTGAAGTTGCACGGTAAGAATTCCGGGTTTGGTGATTTAAGGGTTAGTCAAAGCTGGAGTTAGGCCACGCGACAGGCTCGCTCTGCTCGATTAGCGAGTCTGGAGGGATCCCGCCAGCTGTCGCTTTTTTCCCCGTGCCGTTCCGCAGCGTGCGACAGACTTAAAGCACCAAGAGGGCGTTCTCACGCCGATGTCCCTAGATTGGTCTCCGCCTGAAAACGTAACACTGAAGGAAGTCAAGATAAAGGTCGAAGACATCGAACCCATCCTCCGCGGCTTCGAGTCCCCTCTGCTGAAGGTCGAATACCCGCCAGGATACGTGAACCTCCCGGACGGAGAACGCATGCTAGTCAGGAGGGCGAGAAGGGAAGACGCGCCCATCGTGATGAAGACCGCCCTCAAGCTCTTCGACCACGACACTGACTTCTTCGACCTCGTTTCGGCCAGGGTCTACGCGGAGTTCCTAGGCTGGTACCGCGCCAGGATGAAGGACCACGTCGCACTCCTAGGAATCATCAACGGCGAACTCGCAGCCATAGGGAACTTCAGACTCTGGGACAATGACGTTGCCATCAGCCTCCACACCCTGACCTTCAAGAGGCGCGCAGGGATAGGAGCGATCATGTACGCAGCCAAGGCCGAGTATGCCTTCGACCTCATGGGAATCAAGGAATGGTGGGCGACCTACGAAAGCTACACCGGATTCAGATACTGGGGAATAAAGTACGCCCAGTACCAGAAGCCATACCCACAGATGCAGCACGAGCTGGGCGGAGCAAGGATATTCTTCAACACAAAGGAGGACTGGGACAGGTTCGTGAAGCCAATGCTGCAAGACAGGCTCGTCATACGCCCGGCCCCCGCTGACCTCCTCGCTTCCGGCGAGAGAGTGGCCGTCCCCAAGGAAGTCGAAGTGTAGGCCTCCGCGAAAGCGCCCGTCCATAGAAAGGGAAGCCTAGCCGAGGTGACGGTCCGGATGACCACTGTCCAAGGAAGGGGCTCATGCCTTTTATATCACGTGACGGCTCGCCGAGCGTATGACAAAGCTTTACGACCTGTCACAACCATTGAACCAAGAGACCCCCTTCTGGCCTCTCTATCCGCCCTTTGAAGTGAAGTTCATCAAGAGAAAGGCTGAGCAAGGGGTCAACGCCATGTACATCATGACTGCGATGCACATCGGGACCCATCTGGACGCGCCGCTCCACTTCGTGACAAACGGCAAGACGATAGACCAGATACCCCTAGAGTGGCTCTACGGCCCCGGAATCATCGTGGACGTGAGCGAAGTCGGGGACCTGGGCATCTACACAGAGGAGCTTGTGGAAAAGAACGCGAAGCCAGCCGGGGGTGTCAAGGAAGGCGACCTTCTGCTGCTATACACCGGCTGGAGCAAGTACGCCTGGTATCAGAAGCCCAAGCCCAATGGCACAGCCGACGAAGAGAGATACATCCACATGCACCCAGGACCCACCAAGGCATTCTGCGACTACCTGCTGAGGAAGAAGATCCACATATGGGGGGTGGACGCCGTGTCGACGGACCACCCGATGAATCTCCCCATCGGCAGATTCCTTCCCCGGGTCAGTGACAAGGTGAAGGCCGCGGCTGCGAAGAGGTACGGCCAGGAGAACCTGGCGAAAATCTTCCCAGAGGAGGACTATCAGGTGACCCACAACGTCCTGTTCCCCCATGACTGCATACACATAGAGAACCTCGGCGGGCAGATCGAACAGGTCCTCGGAGGGAAGAAGGCGGTCCGTACTACGTTAGGCTGCTTCCCCTTCCTGTTCAAAGGGGGCGAGGCCGCCTTCGCGAGAGTTGTGGCATTCATGGAGTAGAAACCGATGCAGGCCTCTTCAACGGGTTGGCTACTGGCGATTGCGGACGACGGGAAACTGGCTGACATAGACGGGGCCACGTTAGACCTCAGCCATGGCGTTCCCGCAGAGGCTTTCGCTCAGTACGACGGCGTCGTAGCTGGCACTGCCAGAGTCGGCGGAGTCGAGGTGGCCATCTTTGCCCAGGAGCCGACCTACAAGGGAGGGTCCATGGGTCTAACGCACACTAAGAGGCTGGAGCGACTGGTCAGTGTCGCAATCGAGAAGAAGCTGCCATTGATCGGACTCTATGACTCGGGGGGAGTCCGAGTGCAGGAGGGCGGGGGCTCGCTCGAAGAGGCGAGTGCCCTCGTCGGCAAGCTGTTGAAGGCGAGGGACGTCGTCCCTGTGATCAACGCAGTGATGGGGACGATCACTGGCGCCGCGACCTACTCGGCCTCCCTAGGGAACGTCCTTGTGATGCTGAAGGGGAGGAGCAGGATGTTCGTCTGGGGTCCGGGCGTAGCGAAGGCAGAAACAGGGGTCGAAGTCGGGATGGACGAGCTGGGTGGGACAAGCGTGCATTCGGAAAACGGGGCTGCGTCGCTAGTCGTCGCGGACGAGAGGGAATGCACGGAACTGCTGAAGGTGCTCGTGGGGTACCTCGGTGGAATGCCGGGGGCAGCCGTCGGCCCCAGCTCCGCGCCAGGGGAGGGCGCCATGGGAATCATACGATCTACCTTCGACGGCGGGTCGTTTATCGAATTCAGAAGCTCCTACGGCAGGAGCTTGATCACGGGCCTTGCCAGGCTGGGCGGCAGGACGGTGGGCGTCGTCGCCTCCAACGGAGAAGTGCTCCGCGGGTTCCTCGATGTCGATTCGTGCAGGAAGCTCTCGAGGTTCGCTTCGATGTGCAACTCACTTCGAATCCCCATGGTGACCTTCTTGGACTGCCCGGGAGTGTACCCTGCGCCTGAACAGGAGCGGTCGGGGATCATTACCGCAAGCGGGGAGGCGATTAAGGAGTACGCGTCGGACAGGTCTCCCAAGGTGACGGTCGTGACCGGTGCAGCCTACGGGGGGGCTTTCGTGGGATTCGCCAGCAAGGCTCTGGGGTCAAAGAAGGTGTTCGCCTACCCGAAGGCGAGGATATCAGTGATGGACGTCCCATCCTACCTGGAGATCTTCCAGAAGAAGAAGCTGGAGGCGATGAAGGCCGGGGAAAGGGAGGCAGAAGTCGAGAGGATCACAGCGGAGTTTCTCAAGCAGATGGACCCGCGCATAGGTGTCGGGGCTGGCTACATCGACGAGATAATCGACCCATCCCAGACTAGGGCCAAGCTGATAGCCGCTTTCGGCTGACTCAGTCACCTGTCGGTGAGTCCTGTCGTTCCTGGGTGATCTCCACCAGCACCCGACCCGTGTCCTTTGGGTGGATGAAGTTGACCCTGCTGCCGAACTTCCCGTCGGCGGGCTTCTCGTACAGGAAATGAAATCCCTTCGCGCCCAAGTCCTTCATGCTCTGTTCGATGTCCTCCACGGCGAATGCGATGTGATGGAGACCCTCCCCCCTGTCTCTGAGGAACTTCGCTACGTTGCTGTCCTCGCTGGAGGGCTCTAGCAGCTCGATGTTGACATCGCCGACCTTCAGCAAGGCTATTCTCACCTTCTGGCCCGGAACCTCCGTTCGCCTTACGTCAAAGTCGCCCAACGCTGTGTAGACCGCCAGCGCCTGATCAATGTTCTTGACGGCAACGGCCACGTGGTCGAACTTCAAGTCTAATCACCTAGAAGGGCGGGGGCGCCCTGTACACGCCGTAGACATCCCTCAGAGCGTCGCTGATCTCGCCAACACTGCATCCAGCTCCTACTGAGTCTGTTATGGAGGGCATCAGGTTTTCTCCGTTTTGGGCCGCGCTCTTGATGTGTTCGAGGCAATCCCTGATGGGCCCCAGTTCTCTGGAAGACTTCATGCGGCCGAGCTGGCGCACTCGCACTTTCTGAGTGCTCTCAGGGAGGGGGTGGACTTTGTGGCTGACAGTCTTCGTCGGTTTGAATGCGTTCACTCCGACCACGATTCTCTTCTTCTTTTCGATCTCTAGCTGCTTGCCATAAGCGGCGTTGAGAATCTCTCTCTTGACGTATCCACTTTCTATGGCCTTCAGCATGCCCCCCGCCTTGTCGATCTTCTCCATCTCCTCGAAGGCGAGTTTCTCGAGCTTGTCCGTCAGGTACTCGAGGTAGTAGGAGCCGCCCAGTGGGTCGGCAGTGAGCGTGACTCCCGATTCGTGTGCAATCAGCTGCTGGGTTCTAAGAGCCAGCCTGGCCGACTCCTCAGTCGGGAGGGAGAGGGCTTCATCTCTGGAGTTTGTGTGAAGGGACTGGGTGCCACCCAGGACTGCGGCAAGCGCCTGAATCGCGATCCTCACGACGTTGTTTTCCGGGTCCAGGGCAGTGAGCGTCTCGCCCGCTGTCTGGGTGTGGAACCTCAGCTTCATTGATTCTTCGTTCTTGGCTCCAAACCTTTCCTTCATGATCTTCGCCCACATCCTCCGGGCAGCCCTGAACTTCGCCACCTCCTCCATGAAATCGTTGTTGCAAGCGAAGAAGAAGGAGAAGTGTGGGGCGAAGGCATCGACATCCAGACCCCTCTCGACTGCGGCTTCGGTGTAGGTGATAGCGTCGGCGAAGGTGAAGGCTAGCTCTTGGACGGCGGTGGAACCTGCTTCCCTAATGTGGTAGCCGCTGATGCTGATTGGGTGCCACTTCGGATAGTTCTTCACTGAGTATTCGACGAGATCCATCGCGAGGGAAAGCGAACGCCCAGGGGGATAGATGTAGGTGTTGCGCGCCAGGTACTCTTTCAGGATGTCGTTCTGAACCGTTCCCCTAATCTCGCCCCTGGGGACTCCAGACGCCTCTGCGACAGCGACGTACATTGAGAAGAGGATTGGAGCAGTGGCGTTGATCGTCATGGATGTGCTCACCTTCCCGAGGTCGATTCCCCTGAAGACTCTACGCACGTCGTCGATCACGCTCACCGCGACTCCTACCTTTCCAATCTCCCCCAGCGCCCTGGGGTTGTCAGAGTCGAAGCCGAGTTGCGTCGGAAGATCGAAGGCCAGGCTCAGGCCCGTCTGACCCTGCTCCAGCATGAACCTAAGTCTCCTGTTCGTTTCCTCCGAAGTGCCGAAGCCGAGGTACTCCCTCATTGTCCAGAGCCGTTTCCTGTACATCTCGCCGTATATCCCCCTAGTGTAGGGAAACTCACCTGGTGCCTCCTTCACTGGGATTGATTCTGAAGGGGAATAGAAGGGCTTGACGTCCACTCCCGAGAGGGTCCTCGATTCCGATGGCTCCAACTGGTGTCTTGCCTCCTGCGTGCGTTCCTCTTCCCTCCGCATTTTAAGCTTGGCCGTGGGAACGGATATAGCCACACGGCAGCGTAACAGAGCCCATGCGGGGGCCGAGGGGATACATCGCAGTCGCCGAGGCATTGGAAGTGCTGGGGACGAAGAGCAGGCTCAGGCCCCAGGTCGTAAGAGTGGACCCACAAAGCGCCTACGGGCGCGTCCTGGCCGAAGACGTTGTCGCAGGGAGAGACGTTCCGGCCAAGGACACCTCTCTAATGGACGGCTATGCCGTGAGGGCGGCGGAACTGGCCCTGGCAAAGAGGGGGCGGCCTGTTTGGTTGAATCTCCGTGGAGAGGCGCGCCTGGGAGAGACCTTGGATGCGAGGCTGGGGTGCGGCGAAGCTATGGCAGTTTCTACCGGATCGAACCTGCCGGCGGGGTCGGATTCGGTACTGAAGGCAGAGGACGCGAGGAGGCGCGGCCGCAAGGTAGGAGCGACGAAGGCGCTGGACGCGTGGCAGAACGTGTACAGGGCCGGGGCTGACCTGAGGAGGGGCGATCTGGCCCTGCCCAAGTGCAAGGTGCTGAAGGCCCAGGACGAGGGGATGTTGGTTCAACTCGGGGTCAAGTCAGTGAGCGTCTACAGGAGGCCGAGGGTCGGGCTCATGGCGACGGGCAGCGAACTGACGAACGCGTCCAGACCAGTTTCTGGAAAGGTGGCGGAGACCCATGGGCCAATCTTCTCTCGCATCCTCGGTGAACTGGGGTGCGAACCCGTACAACTGGGCATCGTCCCAGACGACGTTCGAAAGCTGTCTGCGGCCCTGACATCCGCTCTCCGCCGTTCGGACATAGTCTTGATGATGGGAGGGACGTCGATGGGAGTCCACGACGTGGGGGAACTGGCGATCAGGAAGCTTCGCCCGGAGGCCATCTTCCACGGGCTGACGTTGGACAGGGGCAGGGTGACTGGAGGGGCTGTCGTTGATGGAAGACCGGTACTCATGATGCCGGGCCCGATTCAGGCAGCGATGAACTGTTTCCTCGTGCTGGTTCTGCCACTGATAGGCAGGCTCCTGGGCGGAGCAGAGCTAGCGACAAAGCTGCCTGTCAGGTTGTCCAGGGATTGGGAAGCGAGGGCGCACTACAGAAGCTTCACAAAGGTGGCTTACCTAAGGGTGTCCAGGAAAGGCTCCTCCATGTCGGCAGAGCCGATGGTCGCAGAGACGGAATCCATGTCCCTGCTTACGGCCTCGAACGCTTTTGCCATTGTGCCCCAAGAGGTGGCAGTGCTGAAAGAGGGGGTGGTGGTCGAGGCGGTCCTGCTTCCTGGATTCTCTTCAGTGTGACCTGTCTCTGGACGCCAAGAGGGCCAGGGCTCTGTCGATGTCTGAGGGGGTGTCAATGTCGAGGAGAATCCCTTGGTCCTTGACCGGCAGCTCAAACACCTCTTGTTCGTGCCTCCCAATAACTTCCTTTGCACCGACGTCCCCGGAAAGCTCGAGGATGAAACCGAACATGGCCCTTTGGAAAAGGACCGGGTTACCACGGTTTCCATCGTGGACGGGGACCACGATTCTGGCACCGGTCCTTTGGTAGGCCGCTACCAGGGCATTGACGGTTTCCGGGAGGACCAGTGGCTTGTCTCCTAGGCCCACGATGACAGCCTCGCTTCCTCCTTTAACCGCCTGGAGTCCGAGTTTCAGGGACGAACTGAGTCCACGGGAGGGGTCGGAGTTTACTATGTATCTGAGGCGGGGGCCGTTTTTGCGTTTCAGCGAGTGAGGCTGGTCGACGATGGCGATTACCTCGTCAACGCAAGACGATAGGAAGACCTCTGTCGACAGGTCGAGGATTGTCCTTCCAGCCAGCAACACACTCTGTTTAGGTCTCCCCATCCGCTTGGAGAGTCCCGCGGCCAGGAGGAGCCCGGTGATCATCGACTGTCGACATTCTCACACTCATCGGACTCGGGTTAAACCTAACGGTGGACGCTTCGGTTGGGGGTCCGTATTTCCGGGTGCGGCGAACTTGGCTTCCTCCTCCAAAAGTAAATAACGCGGATTTCGAGCTTACCACGAGATGAAGCCGACAGAGTTCACCCGCTTGACTGACGAGCTTGCCGCCAGGGGAGAGCCCTTCGCAGTGGCTACTGTGGTGAAGACCGAAGGGTCCTCACTAGGGAAGCCTGGGTTCAAGGTAGTGATATCCGGGAAGGGCCAAGTGCTCTACGGGACCCTGGGCGGAGCTTGTCCCGAGGCTGCCATAGTGCACACTGCCAAGAAGGTGCTCAGCACAGGGACGCCTAGAATCGTCAAAGTCTACCTGGAGAGCGTCGACAAGGCAGTGGAGGCAGTCGTCAAGAGCCAGACAGAGGACGAAATCCATGTCGAGACGAACTGCGGGGGGACCATGGAGATCTATGTGGAGCCATACCTCCCTGCCCTGAGACTCGTGCTCGTCGGCCAAGGTGGGAAGGACGAAGTGGAAGACGCCTTGGTAAGGCTAGGGACGCTATTGGACTTCGAGGTCGTAGTCATCGACCATAGCCCGGAACTAACTCAGGAGCCCGACAAACTGATCAGGGATTCGGACTACGACCTTTCGAGATTCGAGTTTCACCCGGGCGACTCGGTGGTTGTACTGACCAAAGGAGAAAGGGACGCAGACACACTTCAGACCATAGGGAGGAGTCTGGTTGGGTACGTCGGAATGATGGCCAGCAAACAGCGTGCGGCGGACGCCATCAGGGAACTGAGGAAACGGGGGGTCGCCGAGGCCTATCTGGGGTCTATACATACCCCTGCCGGAGCGGATATCGGGAGCCTCACCCCCTTCGAGATCGCCCTCAGCATCATGGCGGAGGTCGTTGCCGTGAAGTACGGGAAGACGATCGCGAACAAGAGCCTGAGAGCCGAGGGACAGGCCCCGATCAGCTAGGCTGGGATGAGAGGTTCGAATCTCTCACCAAGGGCTTCCGAACTCAAACGGGCGAAACCGCTGTCCGTGACAGAAGAAATCGCTAGCGCCGGCATGGGTTCTGTCCCGTAGTTGGTTGCTTTGACCCCCCTGTCCCGCTCCCCAGCCCCGAGGAGAAGCTATAACCGGCTGCCGCAGACTCGAGGCCGTGTCATTCAAGCAGGTTGACATCTCGGGGAAGCCCGTGGTGGTGAGGGAGGCAAAGGCAGTCGGGACGATCCGCCTGAGCCCGGCCACCGTTCGGCGGATCAGGGAAGGGACAGTCGAGAAGGGAGACCCGCTCTCACTGGCGAGGCTGGCAGGGGTGACGGCCGCAAAGAAGACCTCCGATATCGTCCTGCTCTGCCATCAGCTCAGGCTCGACGGGGTCGAGGTCACCCCGCTGCTGAAGGATGACGGGGTCGAGGTCACAGCATCGGTCTCGGCTCGCGAACGGACCGGAGTGGAAATGGAGGCTCTCGTCGCAGTCGCAGTCGCCCTTCTCAACGTTTGGGACGCAGTAAAACAGTACGAGAAGGACCAGAAGGGTCAGTATCCGGTGACGAGGATAGAAGGGATCAGGGTTACGAGCAAGGTGAAGAGGCCCCTTGAGACCGCATGAGAAGCACAGGGCTGGGGGGCAGGGAAGGCTCAGATTCGTGGTTGCGACAGTGAGTTCGAGCAGGTACCTGTCGAAGCTGCGAGGCAGGGAGTTTGAAGACGAATCCGGGGACGTAGCCGAGAAGCGAATCACAGGCCTGGGGCATGGGGTCCTGAAGAGGCTCCTCATCTCAGACGACGCCCGGATGATAGCGGGCGCAGTCAAGGACTTCCTCGGCGGAGAGGGGGACGTGCTGATATTCCTTGGGGGGACAGGCGTGTCGAAGAGGGACGTAACGGTAGAGACCGTTCGGCCTTACTTCGAGAAGGAGCTGGAAGGGTTCGGAGAGCTTCTCAGAAGCTCCAGTTTTGCCGAGATCGGGGCGGCTGCCATGCTCACACGGGCCACGGCGGGGGTGGCCAAGGGGAAGGTCATCCTCTGCATCCCAGGTTCTCCGGACGCAGTGAGACGGGCCCTTGAAATGTTCGGTGGCGAGCTCCCCCACGTGCTGTTCGTGGCGCGGAGCTAGGGCCAGCGCAAAGTTTAGGACGGATAGACTGAGGCGGAACGTCACTTGAAGGCCCTCTGGGTAAGCTTGACAATCCTAGCGCTGCTGTGCCTGCCTGCATCCTACGCCCAGTCGGGTCCTGTCACCATAGTCTACGGGAGGTCCTGGCCGCGCTCCATAGTCATCGATAGTGCAAGAGGAGTCGCCTATGTCGACGGGATGTCAGGGGACTATCCACCCACAGGCTTCTCCTTCGGAATCATCAATACGACGAGCCACACCCTGGAGCCGTCGGTCCTCGGCTTGAACGTGACTCCTGGAGAGATGGCCCTCGACCCGGCCAGCGGGGACGTCTACGTAGCGGGCACCAACGTAGCAGGCGCCGATTCCATCGAAGTCTTCAACGGGACAACGCAGAGCTTCACCCGGCTGATGAACGCCGGCGTCCCAATCAGGTACATCCTCTTCGACAGCGTCACAGGGGACCTGCTCCTCACGGCCAACAACGATGTCTACCAATTCGACCCGGGTACCGGGACGATGCTCAGGAACGCGACCGTCGGTAATCTGGCCGATGGCATGGCGATCGACACGTCGACCGGAGAGGTGTACGTTGCAGACTACCTTTCGTGCTCTGTCGTCGTCCTGACGACCGCGTCCCTCGAATCAGTCACAACCATACACCTGCCCGCCCCGTGCTACCCGTCTCAGATGGCCTTGGACCAGCAGGCGCGGTCCCTGTACATCGCTTCCGGCTCGAACACAGTGGACATCGTCAATACAGTTAGCAACACCTTCGAGCGAAGCATCACGGTCGCAGCTGACAGCACCAACGCAACCTTTGCCATTGCCCTTCAAGAGGGGACAGGAAACGTCTTCACCCTCACAGAACCGGGGACCACTGTCACCCAAATCGATGGTTCGACCGGAAGCGTCGTCGGGAGGTTTCAGCTGACCTCTGTCGCCTACGAGATGGCCGTGGACCAGGCCACCGGAGAATTGTACGTCAGCGCATACCATGATGTGATGGTATTCGAGCCCCTTCACACCCAATCGTCGTTTACAACAACAACAACGACAACAACAACGACTCTCCCTCTCGAGGCTGGCTTGGCCGCCGCCGCGCTCGCTGTAGTGGCGCTGTCGCTGGTCCTCATTCGTCGGAGATCCAAGTAGGCTAGTGCAAGGCGACTGCTAAACACGGCGGGGTGTGGTGAGTCAGCGATGCCGAAGTGTATCATCCGGGCGGTTTCCGCGGTCCTTCTCCCTGCTGACCAGCCAGTCTTGCGTCGCGCGTTTCAAAGGCTCCTGCACCCTCCAAGCGATCAACTCTTCTCTTGGCAAGTTCCTGAAGGTACGCTTCGTATTCGAGCTCAGAGTCGACATCGACCACTATCGCCCTGTTGAGGACCCGCTTGGTGAGGCCGAGCGCCTTTGTAGGGCGCTTCGCCAAACGCTCTGCTATACTTGCGACCTCCTCCCCGAACCTATCATCGGGGAAGACCCAGTTGACGAGCTCAAGGTTCATGGCCATGGTCGAATTAATCGATTCCTCAAGAAGCCCAACTTCCATTGCCCTCGCCTGTCCGAGTATCCTGGTCAGCCAGAAACTAGTTCCAGAGTAGGGGACCGGCTCGACCTTAACAAAAGCTTCGCGAAAGGTGGCCTTGTCCGACGCACCTCTAAGGTCGCACGCTAGCGCGAGGCCCAGGCCCAGTCCAGCGGTAAACCCATTGATCCCCGCAATGACTGGTTTCTCCATCTTCTTGATCCGCTGAACTATGGGATTGTACTTCAGCATCAAGGCCTTGCCCAACGGCAGCGGCTTTCCACTGCTTTCGACCGCCCTGTCAGAGTTCAGATCTTCGCCTACAGAGAAGGCGCGTCCCTCGCCAGTCACCACAACGCACCCTATTCCGGGACTCCTCTCTCCCTCCCTGAGCGCCTCCAGCAGGTCACTCCCCATCTGTTCGTTGAAGGCATTGAATTTGTCAGGCCTGTGGAGCCTTATCCACAGAACGCCGCTCCTCGACTCTGCCCTGATCGTCTCGAGGTCCAACTACTTGCCCTTGAACTCGGGCTTGCGCTTCTCCATGAATGCCCTCATCCCTTCCGTCTTGTCTTCAGAGGCGAATAGAAGGTAGAACAGTTCTCTCTCGAAATCGAGGCCGTCGGCGAGCCCCATATCGAATGCCTTGTTCACCGCCATCTTGGCCTGCCTTACCGCCACCGGCGACTTCGAAGCGATCTCAGTGGCCACTTTCTTGGCATCGGTCAGGTACGCCTCCTTTGGGACGACCCGACTGACCAGACCCAGAGTCTTCGCTTCTTCCGCGCCGATCATCTTTCCGGTGAGGATCATCTCCATCGCCTTGTACTTCCCTACGGCCCTGGTCAGTCTCTGCGTGCCGCCTCCCCCCGGGATTATCCCAATGTTGATCTCCGGCTGCCCCAGCTGCGTCGTCTCAGAAGCCACAAGTACGTCGCAACTCATTGCCAATTCCAGCCCTCCGCCCAGGACAAAGCCGCTCAGGGCCCCGACGATCGGCTTGGGGAATCTGCCCACCTTGTCCCAAAGAGGGAAGAAGTGCCCTGTCATAGCCATCTGGACCGCGGTCATGGGGGCCATCTCCTTGATATCGGCTCCGGCCGAAAAGGCCTTCTCGCTCCCCGCGATCAAGACGCACCTCACCTCGTCGTCCTTCTCAAATCCGTCAAAGGCGCTGATCAGCTCAGCGACCATCCTCGAGTTCAAGGCGTTCATCGCTTCAGGTCGGTTGATCGTTATTAGTCCCAGCGGGCCCTCGCGCGAGACCTTCAGTACTTGATACTCCATGCCTCCCGAGTCTCTCCTCGAGTGTAAAAAGACTCGCTCTCGTTCCGCTCTCTCGCGCCATATCCCCTTGATTGAGAGCACCTTTGACACCCACGGGTGCGTTCCGTCACGTTAAAAGATGGAACAGAGGACTCGCCCGCGATGGGTTCCTGGCACGAGTCGAGGCTCAGGGTGAGATACGAAGAGACCGACACCATGCAAGTGGTGTACTACTCCAAGGTCTTCGTCTGGATGGAGGTTGGCCGGATCAACCTCCTGAGGGACATCGGTCTTACCTACAAGGACTGGGAGGCGATGGGGGTGGGGATGCCTGTCGTCCACGCCAGTGCAGACTACCGGGCCTCGGCGAGGTTTGATGACGAGATTCTTGTGAAGACGCGAATCGCGAGGCTTGGAAACAGCAGCATCAGGTTCGAGAATGAGATCTACAGGCTCCCAGACATGGTCCTTCTCTGCGTCGGGCACACCATCCAAGCCCTTTCGAAAAAGGGAGGGAAGGCGGTCCAGTTTCCAGAGGAAATCAGGGCAAGGCTTACTTCGTCCTAGTCGAGCCGGGCGAACCCCATTCGTAGAAACCCTTCCCGCTCTTGCGCCCTAGCATCCCCGCTCGGACCATCTCCCGCAACAGCGGCGCCGGCCTGTACTTCGAGTCCTGGAACTCTCCCATGAACACTTGGGTGATGTTGAAGGTCGTGTCGAGCCCGATGTAGTCCAGCAGCTGCAGCGGTCCCATGGGCCAGTTGAGCCCTAGCTTCACTGCCTTGTCGATGTCCTCGGGGTCGGCAACCCCCTCCTGCACTAGGAAGACGGCCTCGTTGAGCGCCGGAGCCAGGATCCTGTTCACGATGAACCCCGGCGAATCCTTCTTGCACAGGACCGTCTCTTTGCCCATCTTCGCAGAGACGCCTCTCACCAATTCCAGCGTATCTTCTGAAGTCCTCTTTCCCCTGATTATCTCGACCAGCGGCATCAGCTGCGGCGGGTTGAAGAAGTGCATCCCGCAGACTTTGTCCGGATGTTTCATCGTCGAGGCCAGCAAAGTGATACTGATTGACGACGTGTTGGAG
Source organism: Nitrososphaerales archaeon (assembly GCA_050011215.1). Classification (GTDB taxonomy): domain Archaea; phylum Thermoproteota; class Nitrososphaeria; order Nitrososphaerales; family Gagatemarchaeaceae; genus UBA183. The sequence goes on along the minus strand of JBEKJM010000006.1, from coordinate 266 downwards.
GCAAACACGGCGCCCTCCTCGGCCAGCTCCGAGACCCGCCTGCACAGGTCAAGCTTGAGCTTGGGGTCCTCGGTCGCGGCTTCGACTATGAGCTGGCTCCCCTGGAGCGCCTGCGCGAGGTCGGTCGTCGGGTGGATTCTTGCCACCACGGCCTGACCCTGCTCCTTCGAAAGCGCTCCCTTCTCTACGAACCGGGACACGCTGTCGTTGAGCATCTTCATCCCCTTGTCGACCAATTCCTGGTTGATGTCGAGGACTGACACCTC
>JBEKJM010000005.1:0-91612 GCA_050011215.1 Nitrososphaerales archaeon | reverse complement strand
CCTCCACTGAATGGCGTCGGCGTCGTTTTGAGGTCGATTCCGCTCCTGAAATCGAAGTAGTCGTTCAGAACGTTGACGCTGGCGTGCAGGCAGACGGCCCCGACGAGCGTAAGCAGGGCGTAGAACAGATCGAAATGACCAGCCGACCAGGCGATCGCTAGCCCTGTTGGTACGAAGACGACCGGAAGGAGCAGGAATGGGGGTCTGAGCTCCCGTATCCAGACGCCATGAGGCAGGGCAGCCACCCAACCTAGACGTTTCTCAGGTGCCGGGTCAGGCCCATGTAGCCGATGATCTCTCCACGCTTTATGATAGGGCGAACCGTGAGAAGGCCCACGAATTTCGACCCGTCCTTTCGGACAAGCGTCACTTCCTCTTCGAACTTGCCTCTCTCGGCGGCGGTCTTGAGGAGCTTGGGAACGAGCGTCGCCACCGCACGAGGCTGATGGAAGACCGCCACGTTCTGTTTTCCGACCACCTCCTCCGGCATCCAACCAAAGAGCTTGGCCGCTCCTAGACCGAAAGACGTGACCAGTCCGGCATTGTCGCACGCCATACCCGAGCTTGCCTCGGCTTCCTCGGTTTCCTCTCGCATTACCACTGGCGAGTGGTAATGGCCACTTAAGCGTTACTCGCTTGCAGCGTTCACAGCATCAGCATAGTGATGCTCTGATTGGTTGTCTAGAGTGCCTCAGGTCGATTCAGTCGTCGACCTCCGCTCTCTTGCTGCGCCCCTCGGGTTGTGGATCCTGCGAACCTCAATCGGTTAAATGTGAGGCAATGGAGTGATTGCGCGTGGCGAAGCGAATAGTCCACCACATGGACTTGCCCGCACTGGTCGCGGTCAACAGGGAGGTCGTCCTGCTCACGCGCGAGCCCAGCGAATACTCGAAGGCCGACGGCGAGCAGCTCGAGTCCTTGTTGAAGGATGTCGCCTCCCGGGCGGACAACCAAGACTTCGACCAGGCAATCCCTGAGAAGGCATCGCTCCTCATCTTCAAGCTCGCCAGCGGCCAACACTTCAGGGCGGGCAACAAGAGGACGGCGTTGGTAGCGGGGCTGGTCTTCCTCCGCAAGAACGGCTACAAGGTCAAGATAGACGACCCTGAACTCATCTCTGTCGTCGACAAGGCGGGGATGGCAGCCGCGAATCTAGATGACGTGTACGAGGTCGTGGGGAGACTGAGCGTGAAGTCCGCGGCCGAACGGAAGGCCTGGGAGAGCGCGGTGAAGCAGACGGTCGAGTCGAACAAGAAGTTCCTGACAGACATCGGATCCTAGCAAGACGATTCTCAAGATTAGGAAACGTCTCACTCTCTTAAACGGCGTTTGAAAATGGGGCAAGATTGGTTGAGAGATGCCCGCTCCAAGGACGGGGGGCCTCCGCTCACCCAAGATACTGCACGATTCTGGTCGCGAAAGCGAGCCATCATCCGATACGCTAAATACCCCAACGCCGAAGTATACGTCTCTTGCACGAGTACGTCCACGCGGACAGGATACTCCAGTCGGTCCTCGAGGAGGCCAGGGCCTCAGGGAAGTCGCCTCGGAGGGTGAAGGTCGACGTGGGAGAGATGCTCGGCCTGACCCGCGAATCGCTCACCATGGCGTACGGGATTCTTTCAAAGGGAACGAAGGCGGAGGGCTCGAAGCTGGTGGTCAGGCTGACAAGGGGTTCGGTGGAGTGCCCGAAGTGCCGCTTCTCAGGCAGACTCCCCACGCGTCAGCACGACCACACGATCGATCCGGCCTTCGTGTGCCCCCGATGCGGCTCGTCGTTGAAGGTCGTCGAGGGGCTCGACGTGAAGATTATGGGGGTCGAGTAGGGTGGAAGGGAGAACGCTCGACGGCTTCCCCTGATGACCTGCTCGCTCAACTCAGGGAGTGCATCCTCGGTGGATCCGGGACCACTCACGTATTCGGAATCGGCAACCCCATAAAGCAGGACGATGCAGTTGGACTCGAAGTAGTTTCCTCCTTACGGCGCCGGCTCGGGCCCGCATCGAGAAAGACCGTCAGGGTACACGGGCTCTCGTCGAACCCAGAAAGGATGATTTCTGATCTTGCATCGAAAGGGGAGAGGATAGTCATCGTCGACGCCGTTGAGGCGCAGAAGAAGCCGGGGACCATCGTCTGTGCCCGTCTCAGCGAGACGAAGTTCGGATTCTTCGCGACCCATAACGTACCGATCAGGTTGGTCCCAGGCGTCGCCGAGAACGCGGCAGACACATATATCGTGGGAATCCAGCCCGATTCCGTGGGCGTCGGCGAAGGGCTTTCCGACGTTGTCAAGGGATCGAGCATGAAGCTAGTCGCGATGATTGCGAACCTGGTGGAGGAGACAGAATGACCGCCGCTACAGACGCCATCCTTGGGCCCCTCATCATAATCATCGCTGACATCGTGGTCTTCACGCTAGTAGGCAGGCTCGGCAAGCGGAGCTCCGGTACTGGGGTGAGGTACGAGCCCTTCGCTGGAGGCGAAGAGTCGATCCCACCCAGGGGACTCTACAGGTCAAACCTCTTCATCTTTGTAATGCTCTTCATGGTGGTCGAGGCGCTGGCACTAATCTTGGCAGGCTCCTTCGCGGCGCCCTCGGCTACCTATCCGCTCCTCTTCCTCATCGGCGGGGGCAGCGTCCTCACGGTCACGGTCTGGTGGTTCATCACTGCTGGGGGTGGCGAGTTTTAGGTCCGGCCTGACAGCGTGGGCAAGGAAGAGGTCCATCTGGGTATTCCACGTCAACGCATCTTCCTGCAACGGCTGCGACATCGAGATACTGGCTGCACTCACCCCCCGCTATGACGCAGAAAGGCTCGGCGTTGAGTTGGTCCCGAGCCCGAGACACGCAGACGTCCTACTGGTCACAGGGACAATCAACCCCCTCATGAGGGACCGCCTCAAGACCGTCTATGAACAGGTACCCGAGCCGAGGCACGTGGTCGCGATTGGGGCATGCGGCCTAGGCGGTGGGGTTTACAAGGAATGCTACAACGCGGGACGCGGCGTCGACACGGTAATCCCGGTGGACTTGTTCATTCCTGGATGCCCCCCTAGGCCAGAGGCAATAATCTGGGGTATCCTGAAGCTTGTCACAGGAGGGCCGCCCGACCCAATCGAAGGAGAGAAGGCAATTGTCCAGTGAAGGGTTGGCCCAGCTGGCCGCCAAGCTTGGAGGGTCTGTTACCACGCACGTGAAAACCATCGAGCTGAACGTTACCCCTGACAAGGTCCTAGAAGCCTGCAATTCTGTCTCGTCCATGCCTGGGCTCTACCACCTGAGCACGATCACCGGTCTCGACCTAGGAGAGGAGATTGGCATCCTCTACCAGTTCTGGCAGGGTAAGGGATTCGTCGTAGTAAGGACCGCAGTGCCCAAGACTGACCCGAAGATTCAATCGATTACTGGATCCCTGCCATCTGCAATCCTGTACGAGGCCGAAATTCAAGATCTCTTGGGCGTCTCTTTCGAGGGGAACCCGTACTTGGGGAAGAGGCTCCTCCTGCCAGACAACTACCCGGCCGAGGCGCCACCGCCTCTTAGGAAGGAAGCGGACCCCGAAAAGATAAGGAAGATGATGGGACTTGAGTGAAGACACCAAACCCGACCAGCGCAGGGAATCGAGTGCGGGGCTGATGCAGTATTCGGTGGAGAGCGCTATGCCCTTCGGGCCAGTGCATCCATCGCTGAAGGAGCCCGAGTACTTCAAACTCATCCTCGAAGGGGAGAAGATCGTCCAGGTCATACCCAGAATCGGGTATGTCCACCGGGGGATAGAGCGAGCGGCCCAGGAGAGGACCTGGGTCAAGAACACCTATCTCTTTGAACGGATCTGCGGCATCTGCAGCTTCGCTCACAGCCTGGGATACACCCACGCCGTCGAGGCCCTGACTGGATTCGAAGTCCCGAAGCGGGGGAGGTACATCAGACTGATAGTGGCCGAGCTCGAAAGGTTACACTCTCACCTCCTCTGGCTCGGTCTGGTCGGGCACTGGGCCGGCTTCGACACTCTCTTCATGTGGGTGTGGAAGGACAGGGAACACATCCTGGACCTGGAGGAGGCTATCACCGGCAACAGGGTCAACAAGTCGTACTCCATTATCGGCGGGGTCAGAATGGAGCTCCCCGACGGAATCGCAGCCAAGATCCAGGACGAACTGAAGTATATCGAGAAGAGGGCCGACTATTATACGAAGCTCGTCGAAACGGAAGAGACATTCGCGGTCAGGACTAAGGGCGTCGGGCGGATCACCCAGGAGACGGCAAGGCGACTCTGCCCTGTCGGTCCGCTCCTTCGATGCACGGGCATAGCCAGAGACGTGAGGGCCGAGGATCCCTACGCGGCCTACGACGAGATCCCCCCGCACGTCCAGACCAGCAACGACGGAGACATAGCTTCGCTGCTCACGTTGCGGCTGAACGAGATCCGTGACTCTTGCCGGATGGTCAGTGAAGCGGTCGAGAAGCTCCCGACCGGTCCCTACAAGGTCAGCATTCCCAGGGCAGTCCCCCAGGGCGAGTCTACCTTCCACGTGGAGGCCCCAAGGGGCGAGCTGTTCTACTTCGTGAAGTCCGGTGGCGGCAGCGCACCGGAACGAGTGAAGGTCAGGAGTTCGACCGTGGCCAATATCCTTACTGCCACCGAGATGCTGAAGGGCCACACTCTGGCGGACGTCCCGATCGTGCTCACAGGCATGGATCCGTGCTTCGGGTGCATGGACAGAGTCTCGGTCCTGGACGTCGACAAGTCCAAGGAGTGGTCAATAGGCGGCGAAGAACTGCGAATGTACGGGATAGAGTACTACAAGAGGAAACTCAGTTGAATCCGTTACAGGTCGTCGAGCTTCTTCTTTTTCCCGGGCTGACCTTCTTCGTCTGGCTCGCCTTTGCTTTCGAGTGGCTGGACAGGAAGACATACGCCCGCATGCAAGGACGGAGGGGTCCGGTGGTGACTGGGCCTTTCGGTCTCCTCCAGCCGGTCGCAGACTTCTTCAAGCTCGCCTCCAAGGAGGAGATTGTCCCTACCCAAAGCGACAAGTTCGTCCTCCGGTGGGGTCCTGCCCTTTACTTCGCGGCCCCGGCCATCGGCATCGCGTTCATCCCGATCCTCGGTACTCAGGCTATCCTCTACCACCCGCTCGACCTTCTCTTCATGCTCTTCATTCTCGCATTCTCCACTCTGATGGCAGCGATGCTAGGCTACGCCTCGGCCGGCAGATACTCGACCATAGCCATAGGAAGGCTGGTCGTGCAGTACACTAGCTATGAGGTCCCGCTGATTCTCGCGATGATAACACCCGCGGTCCTCGCAGGAAGCCTCTCGATACAGGGGGTCGTTGTGGCGCAGGGTTCGATGTGGTACATCGTCATCGCGCCGGTCGCTTTCGCGGTCTTCATCATCGCAGCGCTTGCAGAGCTTGAGAAGCCTCCGTTCGACATCCCCAGCGCCAAGACGGAGATCGTCGGCGGCTGGATGACCGAGTTCTCGGGCAACACCCTAGCCTATGTCAAGCTCACGAAGAGCCTCAGTTACGTCTTCCTGTCTGCGCTCGCGGTCAGCCTGTTCCTCGGGGGTTCAGGAGGCCCTGTCATCAGCGCCAACCAGAACCTGCAGTCCGTCTTCTACGCTTCCTACTTCCTTGTGAAGCTCTTCGCGGTTGGTTTCCTCTTTTTCGTGATAAAGACAGCCCTGGCTCGGGTCCGAATCGATCAAGCGACCAAGCTCTTCTGGACCATCATCACTCCTCTCAGTCTCGCTCAGCTCGCGGTGGCGATACTCTGGGTGTTCAGGTGAAAGAAGTGCCGAGAAGAAACATCGGTGAAGCCGTGGGTGAGATGTTCCGGACCGTGCTAAGGACGCCCATCACGGAGAAGTATCCTTTCGGAGACAAGGTGGTCACAGAGAGGTTCAGGGGGAAGCTCGATATCGACCCAGTGAAATGCACAGGATGTAGCATCTGCGAGATTGTCTGCCCCGCCCAAGTGATCACGATGGTGCCTGTGGGCAAGAAGATGATTGGCACAAGGGAGGTTGACATCAAGCGACCTTCCTTCGAGCTCTACACGTGCATCATGTGCGGCCAATGCGTCGACGACTGCAAGTTCGGGGCCCTCACATTGACGCGCAACTTCGAGCTTGCTGTTTTCAAGAAGGAATCTACGATAATGAGGAAGGCGTTGACCATTGGCAAGTGAATTACTTTCAATCACGATTTCGGTCGCAATCCTAGCCACCGTCCTGGTGGCCCTCTTTTCCAAGAAGGTCTCCGTCTCTCTCATAGCCCTGTTCTGGACGTCCACTCTGCTGGGGGTGGTCTTCACTATGTATGGCGACGCACTTGTGGGTCTGATGCAAATCATCACGTTCTCGGGCGCAGTGTCAGTCCTCTTCCTGACGGTCATTCTGATGACCGGGGAGTCGAAGTTGGATATCGGTGCAACCCGCCTGGGAATCATGGTTGTTGTTGGAGCGTTAGTTCTTGTGATCCTGGCCCTGACTCAGGTCGCGCCAGGGCTCGTAGGGTTGTCGCCTTCAGAATACACTGATGTGTCGTTAACGACCTTTTCATTCCTGTGGAAGTTCAGGCCTTGGGACCTCCTGATTCTCGTCACGGTCTTCGCATCCGCAATGGTGACTGTCGCCAACCTATTCTCGAGGGAGACCTAGATGGTGACCGACCAGATAGTCTTCATGTTCACGGGGATACTCCTCGTCTTTCTGGGCATCGCCTCTATTTCCTATTCGAAGAACCTCATCAAGACTGTGATGTCGTTCCAGGTGGTCCTTCTGGGTGCCAACCTGGCCTTGTTCTCATCTGGACTGAACGGGTCTCTCTCCACCGTAGCGGGCACTCGCCTCACGACTGATTCCTTCGTGTTCCTCTCGGTCCTAGTTGGGGCCGCAGTCGAGGCGGTAGGCCTTGCCATCGTAGTCAACGTCTACCGGAAGTATGGGACGCTCAACCCGTCTGAGATCAGGAAGCTGAGGCACTGATGCTAGAAGCTTGGCTGGTGTGGCTGGTCCCGCTCATCGGGGCTCCTCTTGTCCCGCTCGTGAGCTTCGTCGACTCGAGGGCGAGCAAGTGGTTCGCGATAGGCGTAAGCGGGTTGACGGCGGCCATCGGGCTCCACCAAGCCCTCGTATTCTCTCAGCCATATACCGAGTCCCTCGGAGGGTGGTCGATCTTCCAGGCCTACGCAAAGGTCTTGGGCCAGGTGAGCCAGGTGAAGGTCCTGGCCGAGGTGAACGTAGACGGCCTTTCGGTGCTGCTCGCAGCCTTCGTCTCGATTCTGTCTTTCGTCATCGTGGTTTACGCAGCTGGGAACATGAAGCATGAGAAAGGGCAGGCTCGTTTCTACTCACTCGTCTTGGTGTTCATCGGGGCGATGCTGGGTCTCGTGATGGCCGGCAGCCTCCTTCAGCTCTACCTGTTCTGGGAGGTAGTCGGTATCTGCTCCGCCCTCCTGATTGCATTCTGGACCGACAGGGAATCCGCAAGAAAGGCTGGCGTCAAGGCGTTCGTAGTCACGAGGTTCGGGGACATCGCCCTGTTGCTCGCCGTGATTATGCTTTTCACGACGCTCGGCACAACGAACATCAACACAATCAACTCGTCCGTGGGCACAGCCGGTGTGAATTGGGTGTTGATCGGCGTTCTGATTCTCATCGGGGCAATGGGAAAGTCCGCTCAGGTGCCTTTTCATGTTTGGCTGCCAGACGCAATGGAAGGGCCGACCCCAGTCAGTGCGCTCATCCACGCGGCCACCATGGTGAACGCGGGCGTCTACTTGGTCGTCCGGATGTACCCGATCTACGCCTCTTCCGCGGTCCTCTCCACCTCGGTCCTGGTCGTCGGCCTCACAAGCCTGTTGGTGGGGGGTGCCTGCGCATGCGCAGCCGACGACTTCAAGAGGGTTCTTGCCTACTCTACGATCAGCCAACTGGGTCTGATGTTTGCTGCCATCGGTCTGGGGGGCGTAGTAGGGTGGAAGATTGCTACGTCGGGCGCAATCTACCAATTAATCAGCCAAGGCCTCTTCAAGGCACTCGCCTTCATGGCCGCTGGGTCTGTCATCGAAGCGCTTGGAACCAGAAAAATCGACGAGATGGGAGGGCTCGCACGACGGATGAAGTACACATACATTGCATTCCTCTTCGCAGCACTTGCGATGGTCGGTCTTCCCCCGCTCATAGGGTTCTGGACTAAGGACGCGATCCTGTCAGCGGCTGCCACATACGGCGCGGCGGCCTTCCTCGTGATCATCCTCGGATCCATCCTCACTTCATTCTACTCTTTCAGAGCACTTGTCAAGGTCTTCCACGGCCCCAGTCGTGAGAGAGAGGTTCGCGAGTCCGGGTGGCTGATGGTGGTGCCGATGATGGCCTTGGTGGTGTTGGTCGTGGTCGGATGGATTGGTCTGAATGGCCAGAGTCTCTTCGCGCCCTCGCTCAGCGAAGCTCCTTCAATTCTTACCGCTGCCTCCACGGTCGCCGTTGTGTTGCTCGGGTTCGCGATCTGCTACTTTGCATTCCAAACTCGTTACGAAGCGACCGCACGGCTGATGCAGTCCAGCGCCTTCCTCAGGGAAACCAAGGCGTTCTTGCTCGAGGGAATCGGGTTCGACCGGCTCTATTCGTACGTAATTGGATCGATACTGAGGCCCCTGACTCGCCTGGCCACCGGGCTCCAGAGCGGGGACCTCGGAAAGAATGTCGCCCTGCTGTTCTCTATCCTCGTGGTTCTGCTGATGCTCGCAGTGACGGGAGTGATCTGACAGATGGCCTGGCTGTCGACAGTCCTCGAGATCCAGTTCGCTGGGGCGATGGTGGTCCTTATCGCAGACATGGCCAAATCGAAGCTCGGGAGTCGCAGATCGCTCATCGTCGGTGGGATAGCCGCTGCCTTCCTCCTCCTGTCCCTCGTCGAAGTCATCGCGAGCTGGGGCCCCATCTCCATCCAGCCTCTGACCTCGATCTTCGCCACCATCTACTCGGTCGACAAGCTGGGGAACCTTGTGATCCTGACCGTGCTCCTCGCGGGCTTCGCCGTGACTGTCTACACGGCCCTTACTTTGACTCAGAAGGACAACATCGGGACCTTCTACGCCCTCCTGATGCTGCTCGTCAGCTGTTCCATAGGAGTGATTTCAGCCGGCGACTTCCTGACACTCTTCCTCTTCTGGGAGGGCCTAAGCATAGCGGCCTACGGGTTGGTGTCATTCGAACGGCGCGACATCTCGCTCGAGGCGGCGATGAAGTACTTCTTCCTGGCGGGGGCAGGAAGTTTAGTCTACCTCCTCGGAGTCGCCCTGGTCTACTCGAGCATCGGAAGTATCCGTCTGGTCGACCTGCCTTTACTTCTCGCCTCCAACGGCCCCATAGGCGTCGTTGCACTCCTGATGATTCTCATCGGCATTGGGGTGGAGGTAGCAATCTTTCCGGTCCACACATGGCTGCCTGACGCGTACGGGGCCGCACCCGCCCAGATTGGTGCCCTTAACGGTAGGGTCGTCGACGAGACTCTCCTCTTCGCTATGCTGAAGGTGATCCAGCCATTCGCCGTCCAGGGGTCTGTCCTCCAGGGAATCCAGGTGACTCTGGTCGCGATCGCAGTACTGACGATGCTGGTCGGGAACTTCGGGGCACTCGGACAGGGCAACCTGCGGCGCATGCTCTCGTTCAGTTCGATTGCCCAGATGGGCTACATGCTCGCCGCGCTCTCGACCTTCTCGGTGCTGGGTCTCGTCGCGGTCACGTTCCAGATCTGGAACCACGGGCTCGTGAAAGCCAACTTCTTCATGCTCACCGGCGTCGGGGGGAGGAAGGAGTTCGAAGACGCTGACCTGGAGAAACTGAAGGGCGCGGGAAGGCAGAACAGGCCCCTCGGAGTGCTCTACACTGCGTCGTCGCTGGCAATGGTTGGATCACCACCCTTCGGGATGTTCTGGAGCGAGATACTCATCGTCCAGTCGCTGCTTCTAGCCTCGACCCCGCTCTTCACTTGGGTGGCCCTCATTGTGGTCGCAAATATCGTGCTCTCTATCGTCTACTACTACAGGGTGATCAATACTGTGGTCTTCTCCGAATCCGCGGGCCCGGTCACGAACAGGCCTTCGAGAGACATGCTGCCGCCCTCGTTCCTACTGGCGCTCAGCGTCATCTCCGGACTCATCCCAGCCTTCATTTTGGGACTCATCCTGTGAGCTTCCGTCTATCTTTATAGACCCCTGAGATTCCGCGTGGCTGTTCGTCTTTGGGCAAGGAACGACTCATCGCAGATGTGAACACCGCCGAGGAAGCGAAGAAAGTGGAAGAGACGGTCAAGACGGGCTATCTGGAGGCGACCCTCGACACCCTGGTCAACTGGATAGGGGTCGAAGATGACCTAGCCGACAGCTATGAGGGTCTCGCCAGCAAAGCGCAGACGCCTGCTGCCAAAACAGCTTACAAGCGGCTCTGTGACGAATCGAGGAAGAACATTGAGCAGCTGACCGGTCTCCAGAAGTCGCTCGAGAGTCTTGACAGGGCCCGGGTCCAGCGGCTCAAGCTGCTGGCGAGTCTGGAGTCCTGACGGTTTCTCTAGAGTCTGCTTCTATCGGACGAGGCCAACAGCAGATTTGCTGCCTCGATGTCCAGCAGAGTGTACTTCCGTATGTTGACGAGCTGTCTCGGGCTCAGCACTTCACAAGCGTAGTCCCAGTGCAGGGATACAGAGCCCCCCTTCTTGACGGAGCCGAAGGGCGTCACCTCCCGGTTGTATCTCACCTTCTTGAGCTTGGGTTTCGAAAGGGTCAGTCGGCCGGCCTCCAGAATTACGGGGCGGTACTCGACCTGAATGCTCTTGGCTCCGACGCTCTTCACTTCGCCCCACGAGACCCGGCAGCTGTCAATCATCTGGGAAATCTTCTTCATGTTGGTGTTGCTCAGGCTTGGTCCGTCAGAAACGCTCGAGCTGGTGTAGGCGTTCATCACGTAGAATGTGTGGTGAGGCCGCGCGGCCGTGCCTACCGTTCTGAAGACTCGTTTCACTTCTTTCGGGTCCCTGCCAATCAACTCCTTGTGGGAGAAGCTATGGAAGTCGGGGACGGGAACCCGGTCCAGCAGGTCGTTTCCAATCCAGTATGCCTCCGGCACTGAGTAGTCGAATGTGTCCCTGCCAGTGGTTCTGGCGATCAGTCTGAGGAAGGGATAGGCCGCCTCGAACTCCTTCAGCGTCGAGGTCAGGTCCTCGCCGCCCTTCGATTCCTCGAGGTGCTGAAGAATGACCCCTCTATCGTCGGGCCCACAGTATCCCAGGCTGTTCGGCATGAAGGCGTGCTTCGCGTGGAGGAGGATTCCCTTTTCGTTCAACGTGTTCTGTCTCTCTTGGGCAAGGTGACGATTGCCGCCTCACGGATCTCTTTCCATGCCGCCCTCCGCTTCTTCGCGTCCGAGGGGGTGATTACGGAAAGTGCTAAGTTCCCGAAGACCTCCACGAAGTCGCCCCGGGCGGCTGCCACCATCGAAACGTCGACCCTATCTAGGGCCCTCCCGTCAAAGAAATCCACCGATGCCCTCCCCTGCGATATGGACGTGACCTTTCCGACCCGGGTTATACACATAATCCGTTAGTGGTGGCGCGTGAAGAGGAAGTTAAAGGTGGCGCCGAAAGACCGTGGAAAACAAGACGCAGAGTCTACGGCCCGAAACGCCCTGCCCCTGAAAGGCGGCCCATAGAGAACGACCCCGCATTCAAGACTTACATCGCTAAGCTCAACAGACCTGAAAAGCCGCTGGCGCGGGCCAACTACCTCGACTGCGTAGGAGCAGCGCGCGCCACTCTTTCATTTCTTGATTTGAGAGGAAGGTGAGTCATTAAATCAAAGTTGCTTCTGCCACCAATGGTGCTTCACCGAGTCCTCTGGTATTGCTATGAGCTTTCGAGAAACCAGTGGCTCGGGTCCGTCGAGCTAAAGCAACTTCAAGAGAAAAGATTGAGAGACATCACCACCCATGCTTACAATAACGTTCCTCTCTACAAGGAAAAGTTCGACGCTCAGGGGATTAGGCCAGAACACATCAGATCGTTAGAGGATGTCCAGAAGCTTCCATTCACAACAAAGCAAGAAGTCCGAGATGGCATTCCTGATAGGAGCATGGCAAGAGGGTCTGACCTCGGGGACTGTATTCGAGCATCGACCTCGGGAACAAGCGGTGGCCCGATGGCCGTATTCTATGATAAAAGGTTCATGGACTACTGCATGGCCGCCTGGCGTTTTAGAAAGCGGCTGGCAATAGGAGTCAAACCTTGGCAGAAGGTGATGGTGATAGGATACGGCGGGCTCATAGCTCCAAAGAAAGATCAAGATCAAAGCGGAGAGTTGGCTAGGATGAAACGCAAATCGCAGGGAAGGGAAAGTCTGGGGCCAATCGTCCATCTACTGCGAGATAGAGAAAAGAGGGTCACCGTTGGAAGTGATGCGAACGAGGTATTGACTCAAATACTGAAGTTCGATCCGAAGTTGATTCGAGGCACTCCTTCATATCTTAGGTTGCTTGCTGAAGCGATGGCTGAAAGGGGGATAGAAGGCCTCGGTGACAAGGTCGTAAGGACCGAAGGGGAGGTCACGGACGAAGAAACAAGGAAATATCTCGAGTCCTCATTCAAATGCAAGGTCTTCGACGAATACTCCTCCTGGGATTTTGGGAACGGCGCTTGGCAGTGCACAAAAAGGGAAGGCTACCACATCGATGCGGACCTGCTCATATTGGAGGTGGTAAGAGGAAATGAACGGGTCTCACCTGGTGAGAGGGGAGAAATAGTCGTAACCAATCTTCTGAACTACGCCATGCCTCTGATAAGGTACCGGGTAGGAGACATAGGTGTTATTGATGGCAAAACTTGTTCTTGTGGGCGTGGTCTACCCTTGCTGAAGTCCATCGAGGGAAGAGAGGCCGACTGCTTTACCCTACCTGGTGGTCAACTAATCACCCCAAGGACCATAATGACCGTGATACAAGGCACCCCTGGAGTATCAAGATACCAAGCGGTGCAGGAAAGCATGAACCAGGTCAGGATCGAACTCATGAGGAGAGGAAATGAGCCCGAAGTCTCCAAAGATGAGCTTGTAGCCAGATGTCACAGTATTCTGGGCGAGGACATGGAAATAGAGGTTTCAATCACCGATAGAAAGAATCTCAAGGCAAAATTCAGACCGGTAATATCAAAACCCACGGTGGCAGAGGAGCCTCGTTGGACAATACCAAGAGGATAGATTCCGTCTCACCTTCTGGGACAAGAACGATGTCGAGCATTGGCATGAAAGATTCGGCAGGTTCAAGGACAAGGCTAGCTATCAGAAGGAACTCTGCGATAGCTTGGGGATTCACGTCAGACCTTCGACTGGAACTGAAAAGGCGTTCGGGCTCCTGAAGAAGGCTGGGGTTTAGCGCGCGCGATGGCATGAATAATGCACCATCAACTGCTTATGCACATCGTCGAATCATTGCCCATTTTGGCCTATTAAGTTTTGAATGAAGGGTGGGTTCCGTCCCGAAAGCATTATAAAACGTGTGCAGAGCGTGCCGCTTGAATCATGTCCATCAGACTATCCACGGGCGAAGAAATCCCGATAGAGATGCACAAGGCAAGGATGGTGCAGAAGGTCCAGCTGGTCCCGGTAGAGGAGCGGCTGAAGGCCATGGAAGAGGCGGGCTACAACACGTTCCTTCTCAAGACGGAGCACATATTCCTGGACCTGCTCACCGACAGCGGAGTCAACGCCATGAGCGACAACCAGTTCGCCAACATGATGAAGGTGGACGACGCTTACGCCGGAAGCATGACCTTCTACGAGTTCGCGAAGGCGGTGGAGGACGTGCTAGGCTACAAGCACGTCATGAACGTCCACCAGGGCAGAGCGGCCGAGCACCTTCTAGCGAAGGTCTTCGCCAAGCCCGACGGAGTGGTCCCCACCAACTATCATTTCACTACGACCAAGGCCCACATTGAGCTCCAGGGAATGAAGGTTCTGGAGATCTACTACGATGAGGCGCTAATGACGGAGAGCTCGAACCAGTTCAAGGGCAACATGGACCCGACCAAGCTGAGGAATGTCATCAAGAAGTACGGCGTAGACAAGATAGCCTTCGTTCGGATGGAAGCCACGACCAACCTTATCGGCGGACAGCCCTTCTCAATGAAGAACCTGAAGGAGATAAGGCAGATTTGCACCGAGAACCATCTCCTTATGGTCTTGGACGGAAGCCTGCTTTGTGAAAATGCCTACATGATAAGGCAACGGGAGAAGGGGTACGAGAACAAGACGGTCGCGGAGATAGTGAAGGAGATGTGCAGCATTCCGGACCTCTACTACATGAGCGGAAGGAAGAACACGAGCGTCAGAGGCGGCTGCATAGCGACCAACGACCTGAAGCTGTTCGAACTGATAAAGCCCTGGCTGCCAGTCTACGAAGGCTTCATCACCTACGGTGGCATGTCGATGAGAGAAGTCAGCGCCATGTCCGTCGGGATGAGAGAAATGGTCGACCCGAACGTTGCGGGCTGCTCAGTGGAGCAGATCAAGTACTTCGTCAACAAGCTCGTCAAAGAAGGCATCCCCGTCGTTACCCCGCCAGGTGGATTGGGCTGCCACCTTGACGCGAAGAAGTTCCTACCGCACATCCCACAGTCCGAGTATCCCGCGGGCGCGCTCGCAGCGGCGCTGTACATAGCTTCTGGAATAAGAAGCATGGAAAGAGGCACGATATCCATGGACCGGGACAAGGATGGAAAGGACGTCTTCGCAGACGCTGAACTTACGAGGTTGGCCATACCCAGGAGAGTCTACAGCGTGTCTCACATCGACTACGCGATCGACAGGATAGTGTGGCTCTACAAGCACAGGAACCTGGTGAAGGGACTGAAGTTCGTCTCCGAACCACCCGTCCTCAGGTTCTTCTTCGGGAAACTGGAGGCCCTGGACGACTGGGGAGTGGACCTGAAGGGTGCGTTCAAGAAAGAGTTAGGCAACGCCTAGACTTCTTCCTTTGATGTGGCAGCAGTCCGCACCTTCATCCCCGAGCCTTTCGGTGAAGGCTTAAGTCGACAGAGTAGCTTGGAGATGCCAGCCGAGTGTGATTCCAGACCTGCTCCCACTCCGTCTGCTGCTTGCCTTCGGCTCGGGGTGGCTCGTCGTCGCGACTGTTACTAGCGTTGCGGACGCGCACGGAGCTGGTCGCGCCGGGTTCGCCGGGGGGCTGCCTTCGACGGCTGTCGTGAGCCTGCTCCTCATTGGCGCGACCCAGTCACAAGACGCTGCCATTCAGGCCACCACCCTCTTGCCCCTGGCGTTCAGCGTCACGTTCGCATTCCTGCTCTTCTACGCCTTCCCCAAGCGGATGCGATTCGGACGACGGATGCTGGTCGCCCTCGCCCTCTGGTTCCTGGCGTCTATGCTGGTAGCCGTCTTGGCCCCTGACAGCTTCACCTTCTCCCTAGCTGGAAGCGTTGCTGCGTCGTTGATTATCTTCTTCGTCCACAGGAGAATCAGAGTCGAGGATGTACCCCGCGTCCCGTCAAGATTCAGTGTCGGACAGATGATCTGGAGAGGAGCTTTGGGCGGCTGCGTTGTCGCAGGGGTGGTAACAATAAGCACTCTTAGCGGGCCGCTAGTAGCCGGCGCCTTTGCCGGTGTTCCAGCAATCTGGTCTTCGTCACTCTACGCGACCAGTCGAGCCCACGGCGTGGAGTTCTCGCGCTCCCTTACCAAGTCATTTATGAGGACCGGCATCCTCACTATCATTCCGTACTGTGTAGCGGCCAGGTACCTCTTTTCGGCAGTCGGAATCTGGTGGGGGACTCTCTTCGCGTATCTCCTCATTTCTCCGGCAGCATGGCTGGCCTGGGAACTGACGCGTTGCGGCTCAGACTAGACTGATTGCACTGGCTGCGTGTCATCGCTTCTGCGCCCTCCTGGAGTCCTTCAGGAGGAGCGCAACGAGTATGACCAGGATCATCGGCACCAGCACGTTCAGTGTAATGGCTTTCCAGGCTCCCTGAGAGAAGAACACCCCTGTTATGGTGGGCGAGAGAACCGTCGCAACGGACTGGAACGTCGTGGTGAGACCCAACGCCGTGCCGGTCTTCCCGTCGCACGAGTCCGATGCCAGAGCCTGCATTATGGGGAACAGGGCGGAGCTCACGAACCCTACCGCCAGCGCGAGGGCGAACCCCGCGTACACGCTGCTCGTGTAGAAGAACATGGCGAACAGAGCGGCCGAGACCGCAGAAATTGCGACGAGCATCCTGTTTCTCCGCCACGAGTCTGACGCCCTCCCTAGAATCACCTTCCCAAAAGCCCCGGAGACCAGGACAGCAGCGTAGCCGTACGCGGCTACGGCCTGGTCCACTCCCTTCACAGAGTTCCAGTAGGTAGTCAGGTAGCTCTGCCAGACGGCGATGGGGTACGTAGCCATGAAGGCGAACAGCATGATGAACAGGACTTCTTTCCTCTTGACTAGGGCGAAGGCGTCCCGACCAAGAGCAAGAGTCCCCCCCTTCGTGTCCGCTTCAGAGAATGCGCTTCTCGCGATAAAGAGCCCGGCGACGACCGCTATCCCCAGCAGCGGCGCAACGAAGAAGGCGGTTCGCCAGCCCGAGGTAAGCGAAAGGCTCAGCCCCCCGATGGTGCTCCCTCCTGCCCCGCCTGCGTCGAAGCCGACGTAGAACGCTCCCAGGGCGAGTCCCTTGTTCTCGCGGAAGTAGTTGGCCACGGCAGACATGGCCACGGGCCAGAAGATGCCCTCCCCGACGCCGCTCACCACCCGGAAGGCGAAGGCCTGCGTGAAGTCGGCGGCAAAGCCGATCAGCCACGTGAAGACGGAGAACACCACAACGCCAATGAGGATGATTCTCCACTTGCCGAACCTGTCCGAGAGGTGCCCGGCGAAGAGGACGACCGCCAAGACCCCCACGTACTGAGCAGAGAGCAGCAGCCCCTTCTGGACGTCGGTGAGCCCGAGCCCGGGCTTCATTGCCGTGATTACTGATTGCAGGACAGTTCTGTCGGCAGCGTAGACGGCATAGCCTAGCGCCATCACCAGCAGGAAGACCATGGGTCCCGCCCTCCTCCGCCCGCTGGCAGGCTTCTGCTGAGGTGCCTCGGCCGCGCTCAGGCCGGTCTCCATATCCGTGCACTCAGAGCGCTGGCGGTTAAGAAGGACTTCGGTCAGCCACCGGAACGGGGCGCGCCTCTTTTCCCCCTTCCTTGATGAATGCGTATCCGCTCTGCACGGCCCGCACGTTCAGAGGGATGAACGCAGCTTTGCGGTCCGTGAAGAAGTGTTCGAAGACCTCCTTGACGGCCCCGAGTTCGTTCTGCAGCGCTTCCCCGGTGAGAGCGAGGTACGCGCCGAACACGACCGAGTTGGCGGCTATCGAGGTGTCTCGCCCGGCCACGGGTGAGAACTCCTTCAGGTCGGCAGCCAGCTGCGTTGCGGGGACCCGACAGACCTTGATGTCATCCCTGTTCGGTGCCTGACTGACGAGCGAGCTGTTGACAACCAGCGTCCCCCCAGCCTTGAGCATCGGCACATAGTCCATTGACGGGATGTTCATGACGATTAGGAAGTCCGGCTCCTCGACGATGGGCGAATCGATCAGTTCGTCTGACCCGACCACGTAGCACTTCACCTTCCCTCCCCTCGTCTCCGGCCCGTACGAAGGCGTGCAGGCTGCATGCCTCCCCTTCAGGATGTTGAAGTATGAAATGTAGTTCGCGAGCTCAAGAACGCCCTGCCCGCCTTGACCCGCGGCGATGACTTCGATCTTCATTTCTTCTCGACCCCCATCTTGTCTACGTAGAGGCCGGGCGGGAAGAGCTTGGCTAGAACCTCGAACGAGTAGCGCTTCGACTCGAGAACGGACATCTTCCAGTTGACGCTGCAGGTGCTGACGAACTCCACGAAAGAGAAGCCTCCCATCAATTGGACCTTGAACGCGTTCAGGACGCTCTTCGCCCCTTCGAGGGAGCCCCTCGCGCTGTAGAGGTCGGTCGACCCCATCGGGGTGACCGGCAGGAAGACCCTCTTGACGTATGAGGGTCCCTCGAGGCCCGCGAGCAGCTTGGATGCATCCATCACTGGCCCAGTGTCCTTCAGATCCCTCCCCCTCGGCGTCGTCGTGGTGACCATCCCTCTCGGGGTCGTCGGAGCCATCTGTCCACCCGTCATGCCGTAGATCGCGTTATTGACCAGGAAGACCGTGATTGGCGCGCCCCTGCTCGCCGCGTAGATCAGCTCCAGGAGCCCTATTGCTACCGCGTCCCCGTCCCCCTGCACCGCGAAGACTAGCAGGTCCGGCCTGACTTTCTTGATCCCGGTCATTACGGCCGGTGCCCTCCCGTGAGGCGATTGGATCGCGTCGACGTTGATGTATTCGTGGGCCATGACGCTGCACCCCACCGAGTCGATCATGACGGTCTTCTCCCTCAATCCCAACTCTTCTATCGCGTTGGCAATCAACCTGGTGAGGACCCCATGCTCGCACCCCGCGCAGTAGTGGGTCGGCTTCCCGGTCAGCGTCCGGAGCCTCCCTAGCTTGACTTCGTACTCGCCGGTCGCCTTGTCCTGCAAGGTTGTCATCCTGACGCCATCTCCACTCTGTGGACGATGTCTGCGGTGGTCGGCAGGAAGCCGCCCAGCTTGTAGATTAGATCGACCGAACCCTTCCCTTCGACAGCGAGTTTGACGTCGTAGACCATCTGTCCCACGTTCAGCTCGACGACGATGAATTTCCTGATTCCTCTGTCCGCCAACGACTTCAATCCCCTGGCGGGGAAAGGTGAGAGTGTCACCGGCCTGAAGAGTCCCGCTCTGACCCCTTTTGCCCTGAGCTCGTTTACCGCACGCCTGCAGAGTCTCGAGACCACTCCGAAGGCTACCAGCACCACTTCGGCGTCGGAGGTCAGGTATTCTTCCGACCTCTGCTCCATCGTGTCGATTTCCTCGTACTTGCTCTTGAGGTGCTCGGCGTGCTTCCTCTGGTCCTCGAAATCCAGGTGCAGAGAAAGAATCAGGTGTCTCTCTGCTCCCCTCGCTCCAGTGGCGGCCCAGGGAGTCTCGAACTTCTCCTGAGCGATCTTAGGAAATACTATGTCCTCCTTCACTTGTCCCAGGAAGGCATCAACGAGCATCAAGACGGGGGTCCTGTGCTTGAATGCGAGCGAGAATCCTAGGGCCGGGAAGGCCGCCATCTCTTGGACCGAATTCGGCGCCAGGACGATGGTCTTGTATCCGCCGTGCCCTCCACCCTTCGTCGCCTGGAAATAATCGCTCTGCTCCGGGCCGAGGTTGCCCAATCCGGGTCCCGCCCTGTTGACGTCTACCACGAGGAACGGAATCTCCATTGCGGCTGCGTAGGATATGCCCTCCTGTTTGAGACTGAACCCTGGCCCGGACGTCGCTGTCATCGCTTTAGCGCCCGTCGACGCGGCGCCGATTACCATGTTAATCGCCTCGAGTTCGTTCATCGCCTGGAGGAATATCTTGAACTCGGGATACTCCGGACTCCTGAATTCCTTGGCCAGGGTCTCCGGGATCTCGCTCGACGGCGTGATGGGATATGCGAAGTAGGCGTTCATCCCGGCCTTGAGCGCTCCAAGAGCGAGCGCCTCATTTCCCTTCACGAACTCCGTCTCGGTCTTCACTGCTTCAGCCTCCTTACCTCTGCGATCGCAAAGTCGGGGCAGACCCAGTAGCAGAGTCCGCATGCCGTGCAGTCGCCCTTATCGCCGTGGTAATGGAACTCGACCGGATGGTACCCGATTCTGTTCAGTGACTCCGAGAGCTTCAGGTTCTTTTGCGGGCATGTGACGACGCACAGGCTGCAGCCCTTGCAGACTTCCGAGTCGATAATCACCATCGACTTCTGGACCAGCCCTGAGGCTTGACCCATGATTTTGTCGCCCCGTTCTCGCGTATTTAATACGCGTAGCGGATTCTCAGTATTGATAATTGAAAATGGACTCTCCAGGGGGCCCGGGTCGGTTAGTACTTCGCGTTTCGGAGCTCGACAAACGGGAAATACAAAACGACCGAGACGGCTGCGACAGCCAGACCGGAGACTTCGAAGAGAGTCCCCAGCGATACCTGGCCTCCCAGCCAACCGAAGGTCAGGGCAGAGACGGGCAGCACAGCGCTGAGGAAGGAGCCCATGACGGTGGTGGCGCGCCCGAGAACCTCTCTTGGGACCTGTGTCTGGACCATCACTGCAATCGGGATATTCACTACACCCGAAAGAGCGCCTATCGCGACGAATGCGACCAGTCCCTCCGGGACGGTCTGGGCCAGCCCCGCCACGGCGATCAAGAGCCCCGTGGCCGTCAACGAGAAGATCAAGAGCTTGCCTATGTACCTTCTGAAGTTCAGCTTGCCCACCACCACGGCCCCGGCCATCAGCCCGAGGGAGAATGAGGAAAGCGCCAGCCCGTACGACAAGGCGTCGCCGCCAAGCCTGACCTTCACGAATGGCGCAAGGAGCGTCGTGACCCCTGCACCAAAGAAATTGACCAGTATTCCCAGGGCGATGAGTTCGAGGAAGAGTCTGCTCTTTCTAACGTAAGCGAGACCCTCGCGGAAGTCGTTCAAGAATCCTCCCCCCGTTCCGGTATCGGGCCCCGGGGTCTTAGAGCGCGCTTCTCCGTAGGACTTCGCTACGAAGGTCAGCATCACGGCTGCGAAGAAGAAGGTGAAGCTGTCATAGGCGATCGAGGCTGTGTACCCGATGGCGAGAATCGCTATTCCGCCGACCGCGTAGCTCGCCAGTTGATTGGCCGAGGTGGTCAGGGAGAAGAGCCCGTTGGCGGCCCCCAGGTTCTCCCTGCTCACTATGCTGGGTATGATAGCGCCGTTGGCGGCACGGACGAACTGCGCCCCCGCATAGAGGAGAAGGACTAGCAGCAGAAGCGGAGGGAAGGTCAGGTAGTTCGCGAGGTACAGGACGGAGAGGACTCCGGTGATCGCCCCCTGAAAGAGGTTCCCAGCGATCATCACGTTTCTCCTGTTCAGTCTGTCGGCGTAGACCCCCGCAATCGGGAGGGTCGCCACGGCAGGGACGGTGACCGCAGCCTGCGTCAATCCCACCATCGGGGTAGAATTCGTCGTCACAAAGACGAGCCAGAGGAGGGCGACATCGAAGATCGCGTCTCCCGACTGCGATACTAACTGGCCGACCCAAAGCGCGGCGAAGGAGTGGTTACGAAGCAGTCCCACGTAGCTCGGCCCCTTCGCAGGCACCGTCTCCTGCGGCGCTACCCTGCTGTCCGTCGAAGGTCTTGCGTCTTCGACCTTCAAGTCAGTTCGAAAGCGCTCCTTCGCATTAGACGGTCGAGGACGCGGCCTTCTTGCCGATTACTGCCTGTGCGGCCGCCAGCCTCGCTATCGGCACTCTGAACGCAGAACAGCTGACGTAGTTCAGGCCTGCTTCGTTGAAGAAGGCGATGCTCTTCGGGTCGCCGCCGTGCTCCCCGCAGATTCCGACCTCGAGGCTTGGCTTCGTCTTCCTTCCCGCCTCGACCGCCATCCTGACGAGCCTGCCCACGCCCGACGTGTCGATGGAGTCGAAGGGGCTGCAGGCAAGTATGCCTAGCTCGATGTACTGGGGGATGAACTTCGCTTCCACGTCGTCCCGACTGAACCCGAACGTCGTCTGCGTCAGGTCGTTGGTCCCGAAGGAGAAGAAGTCAGCGTCCTTGGCAATCTCCTCGGCCGTCAGCGCCGCCCTGGGCGTCTCGATCATCGTCCCGACCTGGAACCCGACAGTCGTCCCGATCTCCTTGAAGAGCTCCAGGGCGGCGCCCTCGATCACCTTCCTGAGGAGCCTGAACTCCCCGACATGCGCGACCAGCGGGATCATTATCTTCACGTTGGGGGTCTGGCCCTTGTCCCGCATTAGTTCTGCTGCCGCGCGGAGTATCGCCTTGGTCTGCATCTCGTAGATCTCCGGGTAGGTCACGGCCAGCCTGCACCCCCTGTGACCGAGCATCGGGTTGTGCTCGGCCAGCTGCCTCACTCTGTCCAAGACCGCCTGCTTCGCTTGCAGCTGCGCCGGGGTGGAACCTTCTTCCTTCATCTGCTGGATCCCAACAATCAGCTCTTCTATCGGGGGCAGGAACTCGTGGAGCGGCAGGTCTAGCAGGCGTACGACGACCGGCCTTCCGCCCATTGCCGAGAAGATCCCCTTGAAGTCGGCGAGCTGGAATGGAGAGAGCCTGTAGAGGTTCCTCTTCCGTTCTTCTGCGTCCTTGCTCATGATCATTTCTCTGACGATCGGTAGCCTGTCGGGAGCGTTGAACATCCTCTCCGTCCTGCAGAGGCCTATCCCTTCCGCTCCGAACCCTTGAGCCCTTCTCGCGGCGTCGGGGGTGTCCGCATTGGCCCAGACACCGAGCTTCCTCACGGAATCGGCCTTCTCCAGGAGCTTGGAGAACTCCGGCGAGAGGTCGGGGTCTACCATCCTTACTTCGCCCCTGTACACCTTCCCGGAAGTTCCGTCTATGGTGATGGTCTCTCCCTTGGCGATTCTCTCTCCGCTCTTGGTGGTGAAGGCGGTCCCGTCCTGGGAGATCTCGATCTCGCTGCAACCCACGATTGCCGGCTTGCCCATTCCTCTGGCTACGACGGCTGCGTGGGAGGTCATTCCTCCTCTTGCCGTGAGGACCCCCTGAGAGGCGATCAAGCCCTTGATGTCCTCCGGCGTCGTCTCTGGTCTGACCAGGATTATCTTTGCACTCGACCCCGTCGACGCTGCTTCATCCGTGTCAAAGACGACCTTTCCTGATGCTGCGCCGGGGGACGCGTTGAGTCCCTTCGCCACCGGTTGATCTGCCGCTGTCGGGTCGAGACGCCTGTGCAGGAGCGCGTCGAGCATTTCAGGCTCGACCCTCATCAGGCCCTCCTCGGATCCGATGAGGCCCTCTTCCGTCATGTCGACTGCGACCTTGACCGCCGCCTGGGCGGTCCGCTTCCCATTGCGCGTCTGGAGCAGGTACAGCTTTCCCCCCTCGACGGTGAACTCGAAGTCCTGCATGTCCCTGAAGTGTTTCTCCAGCTTGGAGGCGAGATCAGCCAGCTCCTTCCGGAGGCTGGGGTCGAGGCGCTCGATGGTGATAGGCGTTCGAACTCCTGCCACCACGTCCTCTCCCTGCGCGTTGCCCAGATACTCTCCATAGAGCTCCCTGTCGCCGGTCGAAGGGTTTCGCGTGAAGCCGACGCCTGAGCCCGAGTCCGGGCCCATGTTGCCGAAGACCATGGTCTGGATGTTGACGGCTGTCCCGAGGTCGTCGCTGATCTTGTAGAACCGCCTGTACTCCTTCGCCCGTGGATTGTTCCACGACATGAAGACCGCGGTCACGGCCGTTTCCAGCTGCTCGAAGGGATCCTGCGGAAACTCCCTTCCTGTCTCCGTCCTTACAATCTTCTTGAAGGTCCCGACGAGGTCCTTGAGCTCCTGGGGCCTCAGCTCTGTGTCCGCTTTCGCCCCCAACTTCTTCTTGGGCTCCTCCAGCTCGTGCTCGAACTTGTCTCCGGGGACGCCCATGGCCACCTTTCCGAACATCTGGATGAGTCTGCGGTACGAGTCGTACACGAACCGCTCGTTGCCCGTCTTCTTTGACAGCGCCTCGACCGTCGCGTCCGAGAGCCCGAGGTTGAGGATGGTGTCCATCATCCCGGGCATGGAGAAGGGTCCGCCTGACCTCACGGAGAAGAGAAGTGGATTCTTGCTGTCGCCAAACTTCTTGCCCGTCTTCGTCTCGACCTCCCGAACCTTCCGCCTGACGTCATCGAAGAGGCCGGTCGGGATTCTGCCGCCCTGGGCGTAGAACTGCTTGCACACCTCCGTTGTTATCGTGAAACCCGGCGGCACGGGGAGTCCGATTGCGGTCATCTGTGCCAGGCCGTACCCCTTGCCACCTAGCAGAAACTTGTCACGGCCGGCCGCCTCTTCGAAGAGCAGCACTCTTTCCAATTTCTTCTACCGAGCAGAGGCAGAAGACGGCTAGTATTTTAGACCGCTACTTCTCGAAGGATGAAGCCCTCGGCCCCATCCCGTTCGCTTCAGGGACCGGGCTGCGCTGGGATTCCCGCCTGAGACCTGCCTCAATTCATCGCGCGTCAGCCTGTAGAAATGCCACTCGTCCAGCCTCCTCGCGCCGAGCTTCTCGTAGAATCCGATTGCCTTCTTGTTCCACCCAAGAACCGCCCATTCCATCCTGCCGCAGTCCTGTTTGACCGCCTCGTCGATGCACCTGAGAAGCAGTGCGAAGCCCACGCCCTTCTTGCGGTGCTCTTCGAGGACGAACAGATCCTCCAGATAGAGGGTGGGCCTTGCGAGGAAGGAGGAATAGGTGTAGAAGTACAGGGCGTAGCCCACGAGCCTCCCTCGCTCCAATGCCACGAACAGGTTCAGTCTACTCTTCTCAAAGATGTCTGTGACAATCCTCCTCTGCCCGGCCGCAGACGGGGGCTCAAGGTGCTCGAATTCAGCCAGAGCCTGCAGCAACTTCAGAAAAGCAGCCGAATCAGCCGGCCTTCCTCTTCTGATAGTGGTCTGGTTCAATCCAATAAGCGGCTTCAGGGAAGCGTGTTAAATCGGTTCGCGTCCGAGTCAGGATGAGGGCTGAACCGGGGAAGAGCGGGAAGGCCAGGAGCTATGAATACTGTTCTAGGTCTCTCATCGTCTGGTCGAATTGTTCCTTTGTGATTTCTCCTCTTGCGTACCGGGCCTTCACGATCTCTGTTGCTTCGCTGTGGTGGCGCCAGTATGCTCTCCTGTATCCCCCTCCCCACGGTCGGAATATCAGCCGGACAATTGCGAAGACCATCAGGCAGAAGACGAGGATTCCGAACGGGAATAAGAAGAATAGGAAGAAGCGGCCGGGATGATAGGGTGTCGCCGCCGGTAGGAAGAAGACGCGCACGGTCAGGGCGACGACGAAGGCGAGGACAGCGAGAAGGATCAGGCATACCAGGAGCCAGCCGAATCTCATTCCTCTGTGGGGCCTTTCGCTGCCGTCGGTGTTCAATTTGTACAGCTTCCCATGACACTGCAGAATCATGTCGATATAAGAAGCGCGAAGATGGGAGGCACGAACGCCCCGCGAAAGCCCTCGGATAGATTGAGGTCACCTCCGAGAAAGGATAATACAGCACCGAGAAGGGGCCGGGCTGGGCATGGGCCTTAAGGAATGGATAATTCCGCAGGACAAGGCCTTCTTCGACATCCTCGAGAAAGAGTCGGCGAACGTCCTCCTTGGTGCGACAAAGCTCGAAGATGCTGTGAAGTCCTTCGACCGGATGGAAGAGCGCAGAAAGGAATTCAAGGAGATTGAGCACATCGGGGATGACATCGTACACCAGATTTACGAAAAGGTCAACAGGAGCTTCATCACCCCAATCGACCAGGAGGACATCACGAAGCTCGCTTCACTCTACGACGATGTGCTCGACTACATGTATGCGGCCATGAACGAGATTGTGCTCTACGAGGTTACTGGACCGACAGAAGCGTTGAACAAGTTTGCGGGAATCTGCCGCGCCTCCGTGGAGGAGATTCACCAAGCCTTCATTTCGATGAGGAAGCTCGACAAGGCAGAAATCGATAAGAGGTGTATCGAGGTGGATCGGCTCGAGAATGAGGCCGACGAGGTCTTGAACGAGACGTTGGTCCAACTCTTCCGGAGTGACGATGTAATCCGCATCCTCAAGATGAAGGAGATCTGCGAGCATTTGGAGACTGTGACGGACCGCTGCGAGGACCTAAGCCTCCTTCTCCGGGATATTCTCATCAGGTCTACCTAGGCGAGCGCTGTGGACCTCCAGGCAGTCTACGTGCTCGGGATAATAGCCGCCGCATACTGCTTCGACTTCGTCAACGGCTTCCATGACGCCGCCAACTCCGTCGCGACAGTCATCTCCACTAGAGTGCTCCCGCCCGTGGCCGCCGTGGCCATGGCCGCCTTCTTCAATTTCATCGCCTTCTTGGTCTTCGGCGTCGCGGTCGCGACCACGGTCGGCAAGGGGATAGTCAGTTCGTCGGTTATCACTCCGAACCTCATCCTTGCTGCCCTCATCGGTGCCATTGCCTGGGACCTGATTACGTGGTATCTTGGCCTTCCGTCCAGCTCGTCGCACGCTCTGATCGGCGGCCTCGTGGGCGCCGCCGTGGTCAGGGCAGGCCTGAGTTCGCTGGTCTGGTCTGGGCTGGATAAGACGCTCGCGTTCATGATCGCCGCACCGGTCATCGGCTTCGTGCTTGCGTTTCTCCTCATGACCTCTCTGATCAGGGCCTTCTTCACCGTGCCCCTCCACATCATCAACCGCTACTTCAGGCGGCTCCAGCTCGTCTCCTCTGCCTTGATCAGCCTCAGTCACGGTACGAACGACGCGCAGAAGACGATGGGGGTCGTGACCGCCCTCCTCGTTTCTGTGAATTGGATACCCTCCTTCAAAGTGCCTCTGATTGTTGGCCTGCTGGCTGCCAGTTCCATAGCTCTCGGGACCTTCTTCGGAGGCTGGAGAATCGTGAAGACTCTTGGCTACAGGATGACCAAGATCGACCCCGTTCACGGGTTTTCAATCGAGACAGCGTCTGCGGTCACAATAATCGGTTCCTCGTTGGTCGGCATCCCTGTCAGCACGACCCATGTTGTCAGCGGCAGCATCATGGGCTCAGGGTCCACCATGGGTGCTTCTAGGGTCAGGTGGGGCGTCGCGAGAAGAATCATCTGGGCCTGGCTGATCACCATCCCGGCCTCCGCGGTTGTCGCGGCCGCTTCCTACTGGATCATCAGCGTGCTGTAGCCGCTGAGCATCCCTTTCCCTGACTTCCCTCTCCACCGCTTCGATCTTCTCGACTTCCGCCCTCAGAGCGGCCTGCGCCCACTCGACGTGATGCTGACGCCCCTCCTGCCGAGCTCAGAGAGTAGCGTCTCCACGACAGGACCTTTTACCGCTCTCTCAGGGGCGAGCGTTCCCTTCCCCTTGATCTTGCCCGACCCGACCATCTGCGCTACGATCGACGCCGTGTATCCCGTCGTCTTTCCCATCGAGGTCACCTTCTCCCTGTCGTCGTACCTGTCTACCATGTCGTAGACGAATTCGCTGGTCTCCGACCGCGCGATGACCCTCATTACCGTCACGTCGTGCCGGTCCCCCTCGCTCAGCTTCCTCCCCAGGACGGCCCAGGACATCTCGAGGGGGGACAGCTCTGCGCTCCCCACCTTCAACTTGTCCTTCGCGAAGTACCCTGACTCCTGCAGAAGGCCCATCTTCTCGGCGTGGCCGGGCCATCTCAGCGTCTTCTCGTCCAGGACCCGCATCCCCTTCATGGTGTAGACGAGGCTCGCCAGACCGTCCGTGCAGAATGCCTCAAGCGTTCCGATTGGTCTCGGGAACTCCACCTTCTCGACGGTGGAGAAAGGCCTGACCTTCACGAGCTTGCCGTCCCTGAAGACGCGAGCGTCGTCTGTGTACTCTCGGAGCAGCCCGACGATCGAGAAGACCAGCTTGTATTCGAAGGGGGGCTGCGGGACCTGAGGCAGTCCCCCGACGAGGATGTGCCCTTCGTCACCTCCGCCCAGCGCCTCCAGCGCGTGAGCTAGGAGTATCCCTCCAAGCCCCGGCGCAAGGCCACAGCCCGGAATCAGCAGGGCACCAGTCTTCCTTGCCGCCGAGTCCAGCTCCATCTGCTCGTCCTCGAAGGCGACGTTGACCATCTTGGTGCCCGAGGCTGCGGCTGCGAGGTCCGAGCTGTGAACCACCCCGTGCGGAAGGGCTGAGACGGCGACGTCGAACTGTCTCAGGAACCTCTCGGTCTTTCTTCTGTCCTTTATGTCGAGGACCTCCACAGAAAGCTTCTTGCCGGCCGACCGCCTCTTTACCGCGGCGAGCCTTTCTTCGTCGACGTCCGAGACGACCACGCTGTCGACCCCCTCGGACCGCGCCATGTCCCAGGCGACCACGCCTCCCATGAGGCCCGACCCCAGCACTGCGGCCTTCAACCCGGCCCGCCTTTCGTCCTGCAGTTTATGAATTAGACTCCGATACATCTTAAGTAGAGGATTTCATTCGTCAGGCATCGTGGACCTCCGCAAGTCACTCGACCGACCTGTTTCTGACTACATGATGACCAGCTTTGTCAGGGTCAGCTTCGACGATCAGGTGACAGACGCTGCGAGAGTGATGCAGAAGGCCGGTGCTACCGAAGCCGTCGTTGTGCGCGGTGACGACCCGATCGGAATCGTCACGGAGAGGGACATCCTGTACAAGGTGGTCGCCGCAGGCTTGGACCCGTCAGCCACCAAGGTCAGGGACGTGATGAACGCCCCGGTTGCAACAGTAGACTCGGCAGCGAAGGTCGTCGACG
This sequence comes from Nitrososphaerales archaeon, assembly GCA_050011215.1. Classification (GTDB taxonomy): domain Archaea; phylum Thermoproteota; class Nitrososphaeria; order Nitrososphaerales; family Gagatemarchaeaceae; genus UBA183. Next base: position 63,208 of record JBEKJM010000005.1, on the reverse strand, counting down.
CCATCGCCAAGATGTCCAAGCTCGGCGTCAGGAGACTCGGGGTGACGAGGAAGGGGAAGCTCATCGGCCTGGTCACTCAGAAGGCGATGGTCTCCGGCGGACTCGAACAGCACGTGGCCCTCCCCGAACTCGCTTCACCGAACGTCCTCGCCTGCCCCTACTGCGGGGAGACCGTGGGCGACCGGGACGAGCTCTCTAGGCACATCGACCATGCCCACCTGGGCCTGGGCCTTCTTGAGGGCGACCTCAGCAAATGGTAGTTCAGGAGGCGACGAAGAGTTCCATCGTCTCAGCGATCCAGCAGATTCCCTTCTGAAGGTTCTCGAGCTTCAGGTTCTCGTTCGGGGCGTGTATCCCCCCGTCCATCGCCGACACACCGATTTCGACCGACGGCATCTTGTACCTTCGACTGAAGACATAGAGCGGGCCCGTCCCCGGAGACGAGAGCTCGACGATGGGCTTCTTCCCGTAGACCTTCTCTGCCGTCCTGATGGCGGCCTGCGCGAACGGGTCCTTGTAGGATGTCCTCGCTGCGGGTTCCATGCTCTCGAGCACGATCTTCACGTCGGCGAAGCCCTTGGCGTCCATGTACTGCCGGAGCTTCTTGAGGAGGTCTGCCGGGTCCTGGTCCGGGACCAGCCGGAAGTCCATCTTCGCGTGGATTTCCTTCGGCAGGACCGTCTTCGACCCGGGCCCCATGTACCCCGCCCAGACCCCTGCGATGTTGGCCGTGGGCCTTTGGACGAGGACCTTCTTGGCCTGCTCGCCCGTGATCCCGCCGAGGAAGCTTCCGGTTCCGTAGTTCTTCTTGAAGGCCTCCGCGTCGAAGGGCATCTCCTGCAGGACCTTCAGCTCCTCGTCGGAGAGCGTTTCGACGTTGCTGTACCATCCCGGCACAAGTATTCTTTCGTTCTCGTCCTTCAGCAGGTTCAGGAGTCTGACGAGCCTCCAGGGCGCGCTAGGAAGCGCGGCCGCGTAGCTGCTGTGGGCGTCCTGCGAGAGCGACTGGACCACGAACTCCAGGTAGATCATCCCCTTCACTCCGAGGGTCACCATCGGCTTGCCTTCCAGGTCCACCGTCCCGTACTCCCAGATGACTCCGTCGGCCTTGAAGAGGTCGGGGTTCTTCGACACGTACTCCTCCAGGTGCACGCTGCCGGTTTCCTCCTCTCCCTCGAAGCAGAACTTCACGTTGCAGGGCGGCCCTCCCGCGGTCTTCGTGTAGGCTTCAACGAGCTTCAGCCTCGACACGAGCTCCCCCTTGTCGTCCGAGACTCCACGGCCGTAGATCCTGCCGTCCCTTATCTCCGGCTTGAAGGGCGGAGACTTCCAGAGCTCCAGAGGCTCTTCTGGCTGAACGTCGTAGTGGTTGTAGAACAGAATCGTCTTCTTCGAGCGGGTCGATTTCACCTCGCCATAGACGAGCGGCGCCGCGCCCTCCATCCGGAGGACCTTGGTCGTCGCCCCGATGTCGCGAAGCATCTTCTCCACGAGCACCGCGCATTCCTCGATTCCCTCCTTCCTGGCTGAAACGCTCGGCTGAGACGACAGCCGGATGATTTCGTCGGCAAATCTTCCCAGGTTGTCCTTCACGTACTGCTCAAATCCCTTGTCGACCATCTAACACTTCACCTTCTCTCGCTCCGTTCCGAGGGAAATAAAGGTTCGAGTGGTCTCTGACGCCGCCGCTCATCGCCCTACGGGTTGAGCTTGACCCTGTTCAATGTCAGCGAGTTCACGACGACGCTGACCGAACTGATGGCCATCGCCGCGCCTGCGAGGATGGGATTGAGGAACCCTGTGGCTGCCACCGGAATCAGCACGGTGTTGTAGGCGAAGGCCCAGAGGAGATTCTGCCTTATCTTGCTCATCGTTGCCCTGCTCAGGCGGAGCGCTCCTGCCACGTCCCTGAGGTCGCTCTTCATCAGCACAATGCCGGCCGTTTCGATCGCGATGTCGGTCCCACTCCCGATCGCCACGCCGACGTTCGCCTGGGCGAGAGCGGGCGCGTCGTTGATCCCGTCCCCGACCATGGCGACGGTGTGTCCCTCCTCCATGAGCTTCTTGACAACCCCGGATTTCTGTGCGGGCATAACCTCGGCGATCACCTCCTCGATTCCCACTTCTTCTGCGATCGCCTCCGCCGTTCTCTTGTTGTCTCCCGTCAGCATGACGACTCTAACGCCCATGTCCTTGAGGGAACCGACCGCATCTTTCGCATGAGGCTTGACCGTGTCTGCCACCGCTACTATCCCGACGACCCTTCCGTCTACGCCCACTGCCATCGCGGTCCTTCCCTTCTCCTCCAGCCTGGAAACCGAGGCTTCAGCGGGCTCGAACTCGATCTTCCCTCCGGCGAAGAGGCTCCTGTTGCCCACCAGGACCTGTCTCCCCGCAACCCTGGCGCTCACCCCCATCCCGGGCTCAGCTCGGAAATCTGTCGCACGCTCGACCGTGATTCCTCTTTCCCGCGCTCCTCTCATGACCGCCTTTCCGACCGGATGTTCTGACCCTGCTTCGGCTGCGGCCGCAAGACCGAGGACTTGGGCCTCCGACAGCTCTGCGAGCGAGACGGTGTCGGTGACTGAGGGCTCCCCGACCGTAATCGTCCCCGTCTTGTCCAGGACGACCGTATCCACCTTGCTGGCTCGTTCGAGCGCCTCACCTCCCTTCAAGAGTATCCCGTTCGAAGCTCCCCTCCCTGTGCCCACCACGAGCGCGGCGGGCGTCGCGAGGCCCAGCGCACAAGGACACGCGATGATGAGCACTGCGATGAACGCAGTGAACCCGTGCAGGAACCCGTTCGCGGTCAGGAAGTACCAGCCCGACAGAGCGCCGACCGCCACCAGGATGACCACAGGCACGAAGTATGCCGCAATTCGGTCTGCCAGTCTTTGCACGGGTGCCTGGGCTGCCTGAGCTTCCTCGACGAGCTTCACGATCTGGGCGAGGGTCGTGTCGCTCCCCACCTTCGTCGCCTTGATCGTGATCATGCCTGTCTGATTGATTGTCGCTCCGTACACCTCGTCGCCGGTCTTCTTGTCAACGGGCATGCTCTCCCCCGTGAGCATCTTCTCGTCCACCGAGCCCTGCCCCTTGGTTATCACTCCGTCCGTAGGAATCCTCTCACCTGGCCTTACCCTCACCAGGTCCCCGGGGACGACCTCCTCGACCGCTACCTCCATCTCCCTCTCTCCTCTGACGACCGTCGCCTTCTTCGGGCTGAGGTCGAGCAGCTTCCTGACCGCTTCAGACGCCCTTCCTCTCATGGTGTGCTCCATGAGCTTCCCGAGAAGTATGAAACCTATGATCAGGGAAGAGGCATCGAAGTAGATCCCTTCTGGAAACGTTCCAGGCGCGAAGACCACGACAGTGCTGTAGGCCCACGCTGCCGTGGTTCCCGTAGCGATCAGCGTGTCCATGTTGGCCGCCCTTGCTCTGATGGCATGCCAGGTCCCCCTGTAGAACATCCACCCGGCGACGAACTGGACCGGGGTCGCTAGGGCAAACAGGAGGATGTTCTTCGGCACCCAACCGGGGAGGGCGACGACCCAGGTCAGCAGGAGGATAGGGATCCCGAGCGCAAAGCTCAGCACTGTCATTCGGCTGATGAACTTCAGCTCCTTGGCGGGGGCGACGAAGGTCTGGAGGCAGGTGTTGCAGCAGAAGTAGAACGTGGTCCCCCTCTGAACGGTCCTCAGCGCCTCGGGGGTCTCCTCGACGTACATCCCGCAGACGGGGTCCTTCGCCATTCTCGCGCCTGAATCGTCGCTCGCTGGGCCTGAGTTAAATGGTACCCTCTATGAAAGACAGGGCTGTGCCGAGATGGCCATAGATCCGATGTGCGGGATGACGGTAGAGGAGAAGAAGACGCCCTTCAGGTCAGAATACCTGGGTACGAAAGTCTACTTCTGCTGCGCGGGCTGCAAGACGGCCTTCGATAGAGACCCCGCAGCTCACATGCTCCCACATGAAACGGGCTAGAAGCAACGATCTCCAACTCGGAGAATCGCCTTCCTCCAGAGGGCGACCTCGCTGGCGGTTCGCAGTTGTGGTGACACTTTAAAAATGGTACAAATCAGGTGAGCGATTAGATGCCCAAACCAAAGCCTGAGGAGAGAAAGCCGACGGTAGACGAGCTGCTGGCGAAGGCGAAGAAGCCGTCCATGCTGGCGCCGCCTCTTCACAGGTTTTACGGGGGTAAACTCCAGGTCATGCCGAAGTGCGCCATCACAAGCTACCAGGATTTCGCCATTTGGTACACTCCGGGCGTAGCCGCCGCATGCAAGGAAATACAGGCATCCCCCGAGAAGTCGTTCGAGCTCACCAACCGGTGGAACTTTGTCGCTGTCGTGACAGACGGCACGCGCGTCCTGGGCCTTGGGGACATCGGGCCGGAAGCGGGACTGCCGGTGATGGAAGGAAAGAGCATTCTGTTCAAGTACCTGGGCGGCGTCGACGCCTTTCCAATCTGCCTGAAGACCAAGGACCCCGAGGAGATAATCAGGACGTGCGAGCTCATCGAGCCATCCTTCGGCGGAATCAATCTCGAGGACATCGAGAAACCGAAGTGCTTCCGCGTCCTGGAAGAAACACGAAAACGCCTCCAAATACCAGTCTGGCACGACGATCAGCAGGGAACGGCCACCGTCGTTCTGGCCGGGCTGATCAATTCGTTCAAGGTAGTCGGGAAGAATCCGAAGAAGAGTCTCATAACGCTGGTGGGGGCGGGTTCGTCCAACCTAAGAGCCGCGTATGTCCTGACGAGGTGGGGAGTGAAACCGGGCAACCTGCTCCTGGTCGATACGAAGGGCATCATCTACCCAGGTCGTGAAGATATTCGCAAGGAGGACGACCCTTGGAAGTACGAGTTGTCCCAAATGACGAATGCGGAAGGCAGGACCGGAGACATCGCCGCGGCTTTCAAGAACACCGACGCGGTGGTAGCAGCCGCCAAACCTGGACCAGGGGTCATAAAGAAGGAATGGATACAGACGATGAACGACAACGCGATAGTCTTCGCGTGCGCGAATCCGATACCAGAGATATGGCCTTGGGAGGCGAAGGAGGGCGGCGCTCGAGTGGTAGCTACGGGCAGAAGCGACTTTCCGAACCAGGTCAACAACAGTCTGGGATTTCCGGGCATATTCCGAGGAGTCCTGGACGTGAGGGCCAAGACGGTGACCGACGACATGTGCGTGGCCGCCGCGGAGGAACTGGCGAGGTTCGCCGAAGCGCGGGGAATAAATGCGGACGACATCATGCCGAAAATGGACGAATGGGAGGTCTATCCGCGCGTGGCCGTTGCGTGCGCCCAGAAATCGATCGATCAGGGCGTGGCCAGAATCAAGCCAAGCAGGGATGAACTCTATCAGAAAGCCTCTGCGATAATCAAGGCTGCACGGGAGGCCACGGAGCTGCTGATGAAGGAAGGGCTCATAAGGCCCATGCCTCCCGAAAGCGAGATGCTGAAGTAGAATAGCGGGGATTCGACCCTCCCACTTTTCCACCCAGAACAGAGATTACTTCATGGAAGGCGGCGTCCAAGAGTTCGTCCCAATCAAGCTTGTCCAAGAGGCGCGGCGACCTTCAAGCCGTCTGATAGGAGAGCCCCTGAGTAGACTCCGGTGAAGTCGAGTGGCACGAGAGCGGCACCACCAGGAGGGCGACGCTTTCTCTTGGGCCATGAGCCGTTGTCCCTAGGCCTGCAGCGCTTGCAGGACCTCGGCCTCATGGCCGTCGACCTTCACCTTCCTGAACACCTTCTTGATTCTCCCACTCTTGTCGATCACGAAGGTGGACCGTTCTGTTCCCCAGTAGGTCTTGCCGTAGTTGTTCTTCAGCTTCCAGGTGCCGTAGAGCTTGTGAGCCTCCAGCCCCTGGTCGCTCAGAAGGGTGAAGTTCAAGGAGTACTTGCCGATGAACTTCTCGTGTGACGCCAGCGAGTCTTTGCTGACGCCCAGGACGACGGCGTCGAGACCTTCGAACTTGGGCAAGTTGTCCCTGAACGAGCACGCCTCTCTCGTACAGCCGGGCGTGTCGTCTTGGGGATAGAAGTACAGCACGACGCTCTTCCCCTTCAGGGAGCTGAGCCTGACCGGCCTTCCGGTCGACGAGGGGAGCTCGAAATCGGGTGCCTTGTCGCCTTCCTTCAGATCGGAACGTGTTCTGCTCATGAGATATCGGCGAACGGCCTCCGTCAAAAAGCTACTGGACTCGCGCGCGCACGCGCGCTGGCAGTTCCTTGGCGTGCTTCCTTTCAGAATGCCTGCCGGACTCTCGGCTGATCGCTGGGTCTCGCGACTGGCTACAGCTTCCCGCCGGTCACGACGCGCCTTCCTCCGACCGTCAGGTCCGCTCTCCTGACGACCGCCATGAACCCGAACCCACCGGCAGTCACCGACCCGGCCACCATCCTGTCCTGTCCGAACAGGTAGTCCATCTTGGGATTGATTCCCACATTAAGAATCGTCATCCTCCGGTTCTGCTCGGGCACGGCCTTGACGAGTTCCGTGAGCATCGGCATGCTGCCCCTGCTCTTCCACTTGACGAGCCTCCCCTCCCTAAACGCCAGCACTGCGTCTTCGAGCAGGCCCAGCCTTGTCAGAGTCTTCGAGACACTCAGCGTCCCCGAGACAGAGGCGGGGTCGACGCTCCTTGATACGAACCCAGGCGGAACGTAGGCCATGTTGTCGCCAGCCTCCACGTCCGCGCGGCTCACTACGCCGTTCTCAATCGTCGTCTCCCCCTTGAGTTTGAATTGGAGTCCTGAACCACCGGCGTGGACCACGGCCTCAGAACCGTCGGAGAGGAGCGAGGAGAGCCGCTGCCCCGTCTTCGCGATACCACTGAAATCGAACAGGGCGGCGTTCAGCTGCCGTTCCACCACCTGCTGGACGGTCCTGCCCATCACTCCGGCCATCTCCTCCCCGATGTACCCGAAGGCCATACGGGCCCCCTTGAGCTTGGCCTTCTCTGCGGCCTCGTACCAGGACCGGTTGTACTTCGTGGATTCTGACATGAGCTGGGGCTTGACCTTCGTCTGATACGGCGCTAGAAGGGGCCCAGGAATGAACACGTACGCGTCCGTTCCCTCGATCATTCCGAACTCGTTGCGTCCCATCGTTCCGACCCTGTCCTTGGGTGCTCGGCTCGCTCCCTCGATGTACGCTTCTTCGTCCTCCAGACTCAGAATGGCCGTGCATCCCATCGCCCTGGCTTCTGCTACCACGTTCCGCGCGAACTCGAGACCGTTGTTCCAGGACTCGACTGTGACAGCCTCCCCTTTCTTGACAGCGAGCGTCTCGGACAGCACCTTCTTTGCAACCCTCCTGTACAGACCGTTCAAAGCAACCATTGCACCCTCGCGGGCTGGGTGCCTCCTCTTAAGTTGAGACCCTCTTCCGCCGAACGCTTCAATCAGTAGACGTAGGCATCGACTCCCCTCTCCGTGACTCTCTGCAGGAACCCCTCCAGCTCCTCCGGAGATTCGAACTCCCTCGAAAGAACTCTCTTGCCGACCGCAGGGGCCTTGCGGCCCGTCCTCTCGTAGACCATGACCGTGTACCTCCCGACGAACCTAGTAACGAACGCGAAGCAGCGGCGCCCCAGGTACGAGCCGACGACCCTGATTCCCGCGTCGGAGTCCAGGCGTCGAGCCTCTCGCATCAGTCCGGCGAAGGACCTGACCCTCTTCTCGTAGAACAATGCCCGCACTTGCGCCAGATTCCCCTGGCTCAAAAAGGCTAATACCCAGGCGCCCGTCGGTGTTTCACTATCTCTTGCCGAGCCGGCTCGTTGTCTTCAACACTCTCACCAGGAAGACGGAACCTTTCCGGAGTCTGCGCCGCGGACAGGTCGGGATGTTCGCCTGCGGGCCCACGGTCCAAGGCTACATGCACCTGGGTCACGCTCGCACGTACATCTTCTACGATGTCGTCGCGCGATACCTGACCTACCTCGGGTACAGGGTCCACTTCGTCCTAAACATCACCGACGTGGATGAGCGGATAACGGACGAGGCGCGCAGGCAGGGCAAGGCCCCTCTCGCCCTCGCGAGAGAGTATTCGAGGTACTTCGTCGAAGACATGGCGAAGCTCAAGGCCGACTCCGTCTGCAGGTTCGAGCCGGTCTCGACGCACGTGGACCAGATGATCGAACAGGTCTCTCTCTTGATCAAGAAGGGACAAGCGTACGTGGTCGGCGGTTGGGTCTACTTCGACGTCTCGACATTCCCGGACTTCGGGAGGCTCTCCCACCAGTCCTCCCGGGAGCTCTCCCTTCGGCCCCTCGAGCTCTCCGTTAGGAAGAGGAACCTGCTCGACTTCGCCCTCTGGCGTCCCGAGATCCTGGTCGAGGGAAAGTGGGACAGCCCATGGGGGAGGGGCTCGCCCGGCTGGCACATCCAAGACATCGCCGTCACGACCTCGCTTCTGGGTCCCCAGTACGACCTTCACGGCGGCGCCTACGAGCTGATCTATCCCCACCATGAGGCCGAGATCGCGGAGGCCGAGTCACTCACAGGCCTCAAGCCCTTCGTGAGGTACTGGGTCCACACGAGGCTCGTTAACATGAGGGGCGAGAAGATGTCGAAGTCGACCGGGAATGTGGTCACGGTCAGGGACGCCTTGCGTACCTACTCGGCCGATCAGCTCAGGATGTTCTTCCTGGGCCGCCACTACAGAAAGGACATGGACCTCAGGGGAATCGACTCCGCGGCTAGAAGGTTCACGCGTCTAAGAGGAATGGCAGAGAAGGCCCTCCGTGCGGCCGGGGGTGCGTCCAAAGAGAGCGACGAGGAGCTGCTGGGGGACTTCCGCGACGCGATGAACGACGACTTCAACACCCCGCTCGCCCTCCGGGTCCTGGGTGAAGGCCTCGCGTCTGCGGTCAACGCGAGGAGCGCCGTGGCTGCGGGACGCAAGCTCGCTTCGGTTCGCACGGCGGGGAAGGTACTGGGGGTTGACCTGGGGATTGGCTAAGAGCAGGGACCTGGAGCTCAACGAGATCGGTTGGTGGTCTCACTGGGCCGATGTGCGCTGGACCGGAGAGACGTCATACGTTATGCTTTCCTCCGACTTCGACGAGTACTTCTTCAACAGAGCCGGGTTTGTCGATTGCGCAGGTGGGTCGGACGCCATTCCCAAGGTCGAGGCGGAGTTCGAGGCCCTCGCGAGGCCATCCTGCTTCTCAGTGCAGGAAGAGTGCGGGGAGGTCGCGGCCATGCTGGAGTCGCGCGGTTACGCCACGTTCGATGGGATGTCTGTCATGCAACTGGACCGACCAGACTTCAAGACCGCGCCAGGCCTGAAGGTCTTGTCAGGCGAGGAGGTCGGGACAGCGGAGTGGGCAGCCGCGTACTCTCTTTCCTTCTACGGCGGCCTGGGGATGAAGGACCCCGTTTCACTGATCGCGGACCGACTCAGAATGGAACCCTCGGCGACCTTCTTCGCAGCGGAGAGAGACGGGAAGACCTTGGGCGTCCTTGCTGCGTTCAGGACGCCCGGGCTGCTTGGTGTCTACTGCGTAGGAACTCTTGGGATACACAGGAGCATAGGAGTTGCTAGCTCCCTGATTCACGAAGCGAGCAGGATGGCTGCCGCCGAGGGTCGTCTGCTCATCCTGCAGACGATAGCCTCTGAAGATGCGGAGGGCTTCTACGCGAAGAGGGGTTTCCACCGACTCTATGTGAAGAAACTCATGAGACGTGAAGCGTCCGGCTCGGACCCGCGAAGGAGACCGTGAGCCTGAGTTGAGATTGGGCGTAGTCATAAACAGGGACACGCCGATCGGCTCCTTCCCGTTCAAGGACGTCTTCGGGGGCTTCGAGAAGGTCGCGGCCGTGAAGTCGATCTTCGGTAGCAGAACTGACAGGGTGCTGTCGGCGCTCCAGGTCGACGTCGAGGACGGTCGAGGCTACATGAGGATCAACGCCGAGAAGGGCTCGGTCATAGTCAACACCAAGTATCTGAAGGAAGGCGACGAGACCCATCTCTACCTTGACGTCGTCCACGAGCTCGTCCACATCAGACAGCACACGGAGGGAAAGGAGCTGTGGGACAAGCGGTATGCCTACGTCGACAGGCCGACGGAGCTCGAGGCCTACCGGGCCGCCCTGGGTGAGGCTAGAAGAATCGGACTGGGGGAGAGGGAGATAGTCGAGTATCTGAAGGTGAGCTGGGTCACCGACGAGGAATTCGGACGGCTCCTAGCGACGCTTGGGGTGAAGGCCTGACGAGGGCCCAAACCTGACCCGATAGGATGACTCTTTGACGGCGTCATCAGGACGGAGATAGCCGATTTGCACACGAGAACCGCCGAAAGGGGGTGGGCCCACCCACGGGAGAGGCCCTGAAGATCGCTATTCGCTTTCGGATGCACGCTCAGGGGCCGGCGGCGCGCATGGCTTCCTTCAGCGCCTCGACCTTCTCTTTCATGAGCGCTATCGCTGCCTCAAGGCTCTTGCACCCTGCTTCTTCTTGGGCGAGCGCCGCCTCGAGGTCCGCGATCTTGGTCGGGGCAGTGTTCAGGTTGCGCGAGATCTGCCCAAGCGGGGAGTAGTCCAGCCTGCGAGGCATTCCCGAGAAGAGTTCGCGCTGCACCTGGTTGATCTCACTGAGCTTCTTGTCGTCCGTCGCTGCGAGCCAGGAGACCTCCCTTCCCGCCCTTAGGCTCTCGTAGAGCTGATCCTGCAGCCTTACGTAGGACTCCCAGTACTTCACCCACGATTCGTTGAAAGAGGCGAGAATCTCCCCCATCTTCGCGTCACGAGCTCTCTCTGATTCCAATACGGCGAGAACCTGGGAAGACTCACTAATATGGTCTTGGGGTGAGAGCGCGCGCTGGGCGGCCGTCAGCTTCGGTGCCGGTTCTGTTCGTGGCCTACGAGTAGGCCTTCTCTACCTTCTCCAACAGCAGATGCAGGCTGGCGCGGAACTCTTCGACTATGGTTCGTCTGAGAAACTGAGAGCCTTCTTGGAAGATCGAATCGAGCGCCGCAAAGACCCCGCTCGGACTCTCAAAATTTGTCTCTGCCATTAGTATCACCGCTGCTGTCGCCCCATTCTCGCCCAGAATCCTCACAAGCGAATCGATCACCGTCTCTTCGAATACGTGGTGGAGGTCTTCGATCGTGTCAGGAGCGAGCGTTTGAAGTGTGAGCAATTCCTCTTCGACCGTCTGCCTGCTGGGGAAACGGGATTCCCAGACCTCTTCGTACATCATCCTTCCCTTCGTACTATTCTCACTCCCTCAGCATCCTCTCTTCCTAGCCTCAAGATATGTAGTTCCAGCAATTTCACAGAAATCACACCCTTAGTGGTTTGGAAAAGGTCTCAGACTCATTCTAGGGACGTCAGATGCCAGGATCCTGTTCCCGTTAGGCGCGCGCTACAGAATCGAACCCACCAAAGTTCTTTATATTCATGACGCCGACCGGTATGCAACGCATGGCAAACGACAAGGTCCTGGGCGGAGCGATCTTCGGAGGGAGCGTCATCGGCATAATCCTCTACGCGGTCCTCATGCTCTATGCGTGGGAGATCACCATCAGGGTTACCGCCTTCGTCGCCCTGGCTCTCCTCCTGGCAATCCTCGCCTGGATCGGGTACACGATGGCCACTACGCCTCCGCCGGAGCCGATGACGGAGATCCCAGAAACGGGAACGCCCTCGGGAGAAGCCAAGGTCGAAACGAAGACCAACGTGCAGTAGCCATCATCCCGGGAAGACAGCTTGGACTCAGGCTAGTGTAGATTCCGAAGAAGACGACGATGCCGGCGGTAGGGATGTTAGCCCCGAAAGTGGAGGATGTTAGCCCCGAAAGTGGAGGATGTTAGCCCCGAAAGTGGAGGATGTTAGCCCCGAAAGTGGAGGATGTTAGCCCCGAAAGTGGAACATCATAAGGGTAAATCCATACTATCAACTCGTTTCCCTACAAATTACTTAAATAAGAATCTGAGGCAAACGCGTCCGGCACCCCTCATGCGCTACATCTACACTGATGACGCTAGAGCCTTTTCCGAAAGGGTAAAGAATCATTTGAGAAAAACCATCACCACATCGAAACGAAGGGGCACTTGGTTTTCGCTGAACAGGACGGAGAGATCCATCCTGTATCTGGCGACGCGGCTTGAGCTGAAGTTCTCGAGCCTTGACCTTCTCCGCGCGTTGACTTCAATACTGAAGAAGCTGGAGCAGCACGGAGAGACGCTGTACGCATGGCTCCAGAGAGGCATCAAGCTCGCTTGGGCCTTCTCCGAATTCGCCGTCGCATCAGGGAACAAATCAGCACGTTCGTGGAGGAACGATAGGTCCTACGCCGTGTACCTGGGCCAGGTCTTCTCGAACGGTACAAGAGGGCGTTCTGCACGTTGATTGCCACAGTCAAACCAAGAGAACGGCGCAGTCGTTGAAGGCTGTACTACTGGTCGGCGGAGCGGGGACGAGGCTCCGGCCTCTTACCTACGTGGTCCCGAAGTGCCTCCTGCCGGTAGGCGGTAAGCCGTTGCTCGAGAGGACACTGAGATACCTCGAAGGCTACGGCGTAAGAGAGTTCGTGCTCTGCGTGGCCTACCTCAAGAAGCAGATCATGGACACCTTCAAGGACGGCGCGGCACTGGGGGTCAAGATCCAGTACGCGGAGACGGAGCAGCCAATGGGCACCGCGGGGCAGCTAAAGACCGCGAGCGCCTTCGTCGACGGACCCTTCCTTGCGATGAACGGGGATATCATAACAAACCTGAGTGTCGCCAACCTGCTGGCAGCCCACACGAAGAAGGGAGGCATCGCAACAATAGCATTGAAGGAATTCGGGGTCAGAATACCCTACGGCCACGTCGTCGTAGACTACGACGGAAAGGTCACGGCCTTCGAGGAGAAGCCGACACTGAACTACATGGCGAACGCGGGCGTATACGTCCTCGAGCCGAGGCTCCTAGAATCCATCCCGCAGGGGAGGGTCTGCAGCCTGGAGACCGAGACGTTTCCCTCGCTCATCGCAAAGGGGGAGAGGATCAATTCCTTCTACGAGTCGGCCTACTGGGCGGACGTCGGTTCGATGGCGGACTTCGAACGGGCAAACAATGAGGCGCTTTCCGAATCGTCCCCGCTCGTCAATCCTGGAGAAGGGTCGCAGTGAATAGACAGGCCTTCGTCATCGGGTTATCGCTGCTCCCATTCGCCCTGTCTTCGGTGGCTGCCTTTCTGGCCTGGGAGGCCGCCATGGCGGTCGAGACCGTCTGGCGGATGATTTTCATAGTTCTCGTCTGGATAGGGGCGTTCGCCGGCGGGACCCAACTGTTCTGGAGGGTGGTGGGGCTATTAACTCCGAAGCCGTAAACCTGAGTCTGGCAGGGTCGGTCGCCGCGGCGGTCGCCCTCGTCACGTCCTATTCGACCGCCAAGTTCGAGAGCGTGAAGTTCCCTGCGCTTGGAATCAGCGGCATTGACATTCACAAACTCGACGGCCCGGTTAGGGCCGAGATGGGCGGGTTCGCCGTCCTAATCGCCCTCGCTGCAGGTTCGATGGTGTACCTTGGAGTCACCTACACCTTGGATGGCCCTTCAGTCCTCTTCGCTGGGGCGGCGTTGACCATCGCGCTCACTGGCTTGGTCGGGGTCGCAGACGACCTCGTCGAGCTGAGCCAGAAGCTCAAGCCGTTTCTCATCGTGGCCGCTTCGGTCCCTCTGATGATCTGCCTTCTGGGTCGTAGCTCAATCTTCATACCCGTGATAGGAAGCATCCACCTGGCTCTCCTCTACCCCCTGGTGGCGGTTCCCCTCGCCATCACGACGTCGGCCAACTTCTCCAACCTCCTCGCGGGATTCAACGGTCTCGAGGCAGGATGCGCGGCGATTTCCCTGGGCGCGATGGCTTTCCTGTCAGACGCCACGGGACACCCCGCAATCGCGGTGCTGGGGTGCATAGCAGCCTTCGCCTACATCGGATTTCTCATTCTGAACTGGTACCCAGCGAAGGTCTTCCCCGGTGACACGGGAACGCTGATGGCGGGGGCCGCCCTGGCGGCACTGGGCCTGGCGTCGGGCCTCGAGTTCGAGGCCATAGTCCTGAGCATCCCGGCCGCCATGGACTTCGCCCTGAAGATGATGCACAGGCACCCGTTCAAGCAGAGACACCTGTTCGGCAACACCAAGATCAGGGCAGACGGCACGCTGGAGCCCGCCGGCTATCCGGCCGTGGTCCACGCCTTCATGAAAGTCTCACCCATCACTGAGAAGCAGCTCGTCGTCTCGCTTCTGGCGATGCAGGCCGTGTTCGCGTCGTTGGCAATCGGAATCGGGTTGGTCTTCACATGACAAGTACGGGACCCGGTTCGGCGCCTACGGAGCCCCTGAGGGTCAGGAAGATCTGGATAGCGATGAGCACGCCGTTCCAAGCGAACTTCTTCGCCTCGCTCATCAAGGAACTCGGGCAGGAGTTCGAGTTCGTCGTCACCGCCAGGGATCACGACAACATCCAGCAGATCTTGGACGCAAAGAAGATAGAGTACATCCCGGTCGGAAAGCACGGCGGGCGCGAGCTCGGCTTCAAGCTCGAGGCCTACGCCGACACCATCAGGCAGCTATCGCCAATCATTCAACGCGAAAAGCCCGACGTGCTGCTGACCGAAAGGTGGCCCGAAGCCGTACGCACCGCGTTCGGTCTCAACATACCGTCCTGGACCATATTCTACGACGAGAGGGAGAAACACGTCAACCAGATGGTCTTTCCGCTTGCGACCAAGGTCTTCGTGCCCAGGTTCTACACCTTTCAGGAGCTGTATCAGAACGGCGTCATAGATCCGGAGAAGGTCGTCTGGTTCAACGGCTTCCATACGGGCTACCTGAAAGGAGCCCAGCTCGAGTCGGAGAACCCGTACGAAAAGTTGGACATCAAACCACCAATAGTCTTCGTCAGGCCGGAGCCGGAGTTCGCGAGTTTCTTCCCCAACCGCAAGCCCATTCTGGAGAAGGCCGTCGAGCTGGTTCACAAGAAGGGGACCGCTTCCGTGGCGGTGCTGCCCAGGACCGAAACGCAGAAGCGGAGGTACGCGAGCATGGGAGTCAAGGTACTCGACGAATCGATGACCGAGTCGCCCGTGGCCCACGCGGACATCGCATTGGGCGCCGCTGAGACGATGCTGATGGAGGCCTTCATTCTCGGCAAGCCGGCCGTGAGCGCGATCTATTGGGAGCCGTCAAAACCGGTCATCGAGCTGCACAAGTACATCCCTCACTCCACTGACCCGAAGGAGATCGCGGGATACGTCGAGAACTTCCTTAATGTCGATCAGAGGACAGCGTTCAGCGAAAAGGCGTCGCTGCTCGTCCAGAACATGGACAACCCGATGATGCTCATGGCGGAGGAAATCAGGAAGCTCAACCGCGGCAGAAAGGAGACGACAATCCTCAAGCGGAGGTCGAGGATGGAGACGTTCATCGACATAATCCAGGCTGCCGCCCTGCAGCCACTCAGGCCAACGCACATCATGAAGGCAGCGAACATCTCCTACAACGAGTTGAGAGGCATCGTCGAGACTCTAGAGCGGAGGGGGCTCCTGAAGGAGGAGACAACGCTCGGGGGCAAGTACTACCAGACGACCCCCGAAGGGCTCCGGCTCCTTCAGGACTACAGGATCGTCCACGACAGGCTGTTCGAAGAGGCTTGAATCTAGAATCAGAAGGGTGTGCAGTTCGACCCCTGCCCGTCAAGGCATGGGGGTCTGGTCGTATGGCACCCCCCACACACCCTGCGTTCTGCTTCGGCCCTGGATTCGATAAAAGCATTATGAAGCTCAGAATCATAAAGATGTGTATGAAATTCATGCGTCAAGCGTGCACCTACGTCATTTTTGTGAGATTCATCCCATTTCCTTGCGAGATTCGTACTTTTCGATCCAGGCTCCAGCGGATTTCCAGTTCTCAGTGTCCACGAATCTGCATCGATGAAGTCGGAAGAAAGGGGTAATTTGTCACCCCGCGTCATAAGAATGGCGAAGTCGACGGCCCTCGGATGGGTGGCCAGGCATGGCTCTAGCGAGCCAGACCCCCTGAGCCGCGCCGCCCTGAGGATGATGAAGATGGGTCTCTCCCCTGGCCTGAAGGGAGGGTACGAAGGAGGGGCAAAGGCTGCCTGCTGCATCAGCGTGGATTTCGATGTCACTGAAGCCGAGAGGCGTCCTTGGAACCACTCGGGCACGGCCGCTCTCCTGAGCTTGTCGGAGGCGCATGGGATCCCGCTCACCTGGGCGATTTGCGGCAAGACGGCCGAGGAGGACCCTTCTGCCTACCATTCCATCCTTGATTCGTCGGTGAAACAGGAGATCGGCGTACACACGTACTCGCACATCTATGCAGACGAGCATACCGAATCGGAGTACGAGGAGGACATTCGCCGATGCCTCTCGACCCTAGGACTCTCCTCGCCGCCCAGGTCCTTTGTCTTCCCCAAGAACCGGGAAGGGCACTTCGACCTCCTGAAGCGGATGGGATTCACGGGCTACAGGGGCGCTCGGAGGGCCATCGGCGCGCCGGTCGAATGCCAGGGTCTCTGGAACATACGCCCCGTGTATTACGTCGACAAGAAGTCGTTGGGCGCGGCGCCCCTGATCCGGAAGTTCATCGACGCGTGCATAGCCAGGTCGGCGGTCTTCCATCTTTGGACGCACCCCTGGAGTCTAGCCATCGACGGGAAACCGGACGCCATGGTCTCGGAGGCGATGGAGCCTGTCTTTGATTACATGGAGGAGAAGAGTAATGCAGGGCTCCTTTCGTTCAGCACGATGGGCGGGCTCTCTTCCTTCGCTGCCGGCCATGGGGGACAGAGGTAGCCTGAAGATAGCCCAGGTCAACGTCTACTTCAAGCCGTTCATGGTCGGGGGCGCGGAGTGGTACGTCTACAACATCTCGACCGAGCTCGTGAAGATGGGGCACGATGTCCACGTGTTCACAGCCGACCGCTGCAACGGCGAAAGGGCCCCTTCGACAGAGACGATGGGCGGAATCAGTGTCCGCCGTCTCCCGCTGAAGATTGATTGGACCTATCGCACCAAGGTCTGGGACGGTCTCTGCGACGCCCTTTCTGACGGCTCCTTCGATGTGATACACACCTACGACTACGCGCAGCCACACAGCGTCGATGCAATCAGGGCGGGCAGACGGGCGGGGAGCCGCACGGTTCTGACGGTCTTCGACGTGCACTCCATGATCCCCCGCGTATGGTACAAGCAACTGCCGATGAAATTCTTCGAGGGCTACATGGCGAGGCGTACGCTGCCGGGGGCCGACCGAATCCTCGTGCGGGCCCCGAACCTCGTCCAGCCAATCGTCGAGCTGGGCGGCCACGCCGACCGAATTCTGGTGACTCCCTCCGGGATCCGTGATGCCTCCCTCGGGGACTTCGACGGGGCCCTGTTCAGGGAAAGGTACAAGGTCGGGGGCTCGCCGATGATCCTGTACCTCGGCCGGCTCAACCCGCTCAAGGGGCCCCAGGATCTGCTCGCCGCAGCCCCGGCCATCCTGAAGGAACATCCAGACGCCTCGTTCGTCTTCGTCGGGCCGGACCAGTCAGGATACGCGAAGACACTCGGCTCCCAGGCCGATAGCCTTGGAATCGGACAGCACGTCCACCTGGTGGGCCCCATATACGACTTCGACGAGAAGATGCAGGCCTACGCGGCCTGCCAGGTCTTCGTCCTGCCCACTGCTTACGAAGGGACGAGCCAGGCGATCTTCGAGGCCATGTCCCAGGGGAAGCCCGTGGTCGCAACGAAAGTGGGGGGCGTTCCATACCAGATCTCCGATGGCGAGGAGGGCTACTTGGTGGAGCACGGCGACGTGAACATGCTCGCTGCAAGGATCAATGAACTCCTGGGCAACCAGTCGCTCGCCGCGGAGATGGGGCGCAAGGGGCGCGAGAGGGTCAGATCGAACCGTTATTCCATCCTGGCGACCAGACTTTCAGAGATCTACGATCAGGCAAGGACCAGCAATTGAATCTGACGGGCTCACACGTGCTGGTGACGGGCGGAGCGGGCTTCATAGGCTCCCACCTCACCGAGAGACTCCTCGAGATGGGCGCCCACGTGACCGTGTTCGACCGGTTTGACCGCTTCTACAAGGGCAAGGAGTCCAACCTGGTCACGGCCTCGAATTCTCCCGAGTTCAGGCTGGTAGAGGGAGACATCCTGGACAGGGACGGGCTCGATTCCGCCATGAAAGACGTCGACGTCGTATTCCACGAAGCGGGACAGGCGGGCGTCGGTTTCAGCATTGAGAACCCCCGCGCCACCAACGATGTAAACGTGGACGGGACCCTGAACGTCCTGTGGTCAGCGCGAAAGAGCGGGGTGAAGCGGATGGTGAACGCTTCCTCCTCCTCCATCTTCGGCAAACCAGACTATCTGCCCATAGACGAGGCCCATCCTGTGCACCCGACCTCTCCCTACGGTGTCTCCAAGCTCGCGGCCGAACAGTACGCCAGGGTCTTCCACGAGGTCTACGGGATGTACGTGGTTTCTCTACGATACTTCTCGGTTTACGGCCCCCGGGGAAGGCCCGACCAGGTGATCCACAGGTTCACCGACGACCTCGCGCACGGCAGGCCGCCCCGGATCAACGGAGACGGGTCACACACCAGAGACTTCACGCACGTCAGCGACGTCGTCGCTGCCACGACAAGCGCGGCGGAGAGTGAGGACATAGGCGGTGAGGTCTTCAACATAGGCTTCGGCAAGAGGACCTCTATCTCAGAGCTCGCCGAGAAGCTGATCGCCCTGATGGGGCGGAGCGGGAGGGTCAGGCCCTTGTTCGTCGAGGAGTCGAAGGGCGACTTTCCGGACACGGAGGCAGACAACAGAAAGGCTCAGAAGCTGCTCGATTGGAAGCCGAAGGTGAGCTTGGACGAAGGCCTGAAAGACTACGTCGAACGGTACACGTCTAGGGAGATCGCCGGAGGAGTAGCATGAAACAGGTGGTGGCCAGGGCCGGCAAGGTCGAGGTCGTCGAGGCCTCCCCGCCCGTCTGCGGGGATAAGGGGCTCTTGGTGCGCACAGAATTCTCGCTCATAAGCACGGGCACGGAGTCTTGGGCGATAGGTTCGACTGAGCCCATCGGTACGTCGAACATTGCGAAGAGCTCCTCGCTCGCCGGAAAGGCCGTCAGACTTTCGAGGGAGGTGCTGCGACAGGAGGGTCTCGCTGGTCTGCGCGACTACGCGGACCTGGTCAGGCACCCCGAGCTTCCCCTGGGGTACAGCTCATCCGGAGTGGTGGTCCAGGTGGGCAGGGACGTCACCGACATCGTAGTCGGGGAGAGGGTCGCATGCGCGGGAGAAGGCAAGGCGTGCCACTCCGAGCTGGTTTCAGTACCCAGGAGGCTCGCAGCCCGGGTCCCGGAGGGGCTCTCGATGAAGGAAGCGGCCTTCTCAACAGTGGGTGCCATCGCCCTGCACGCGGTTCGAACTGCGGGCCTCCAGATAGGCGAGAGCGTCGGAGTTCTGGGCGTGGGGCTTGTGGGCAACCTGGTCGCGCAGATTTCAAGAGCGTCAGGATGCCGCGTGGTCTGCCTCGACCTCCGCGACGACAGGCTGGAGCTCGCCAGAAAACTTGGCATCGGCCCGCCCTTCAGAGTCGACGACCCGTCGCTGGCTTCTCACGTCTCCAACTTCACGGGAGGCATCGGCCTCGACCACGTGTTCGTCTGCGCAGCCTCGACAAGCAGTGAGCCGATCAACACCGCCGCCAGGCTTGCGAGGAGTCGCGGACAGGTAATCGTCGTCGGGAGGGTCGGGATGGAGGTCGAAAGGAAGGAGTTCTACCAGAAGGAGCTGAAGATGCTAATGACCAGGTCCCTGGGTCCGGGGAGGTATGATCCAGTGTACGAGGAGCAAGGGGTCGACTATCCACTCGAGTACGTGAGATGGACGCTGAACCGCAACGTGGAGGCGTTCATGGCGCTCGTGAAGTCGGGCCTGATCGACGTGAGGAGTCTTGTCGGCGGAGAGTATCCACTCTCTTCCGCTGCCGAGGCTTACGATTCACTGGAGACCCAATCCAAGACGGCCGTGTTGCTCGGATACGATCAGAGCGCAGAAGTCGCACAGAAGATCGCTCCCGTGGTCGGAACGATGCAGCCCCAGGGGAGCGGGAGGATCGGCGTGGCGCTGGTCGGCCCAGGAGCCTTCGCAAAGGAGACGATGATCCCCCTGTTTAGGCGGAACAAGGACTTTGACCTCAGGTGGCTGGTGTCCTCCGACCCCATACACGCGAAGCAGCTCGAGCGCAGGTACAGGTTCGAGAGAAGCACCTGCGACTACGACGAGGTGCTGGCTGACAAGGGTGTGGGGCTGGTCGTAATTACCACGCCGAACAACCTCCACTTCCCGATGCTGTCCTCCGCACTGCGAGCAGGAAAGCTCACCCTCTTGGAGAAGCCCCTCTGCATATCCTGGGCGGAGTTCGAGCAGGTGAAGGCGCTCCAGTCCGAGACGAAGATGCCCATCGTTGTCGGGTTCAACAGGCGGTACGCCCCGCTGGTGCTCGAGATTCAGAAGCGGATGAAGAGGATGGACGGCCCGTTCGTCGTCAACTACAGGGTGAACGCTGGTTTCGTCCCTGCCAACAGGTGGTCGCAGGATCCCAGCGTCGGTGGCGGCAGGATAATCCACGAATGCTGTCACTTCTTCGACTTCTTCAACTTCCTGCTGGGGAGCGGCGAGCCAAGGGTCTCGGTGGAGACGGCCGGTGTCACGGGCTCGGAAACCGTCGCCAGAGACAACATCTCAGTCGCGCTGCGGTACCCTGATGGTTCACTGGCCAACCTCGTGTACGTGGCCCTGGGTAGCAAGTCCATGGACAGGGAGAGGGTCGAAGTCTACGGGCAGAAGAGCTCGATGATTCTCGACGACTTCAAAGAGCTGACCATCTACGACGGGGGGAAGAAGAGAACGAGCCTGCCAAGGAGCGACAAGGGGCACAGGAACGAGATAGAGCAGCTGGCCAGGCTGGCGAGGGGTCAGCAATCATCGATAATATCTACAGAGGAAGTGTTCTCCGCAACCGAGCTGACCTTCAGGGTAGACGAAGCATCAAGAAGGACGCTTCAGGGCTAGGTGTCCCTCTAACGAAAGGGTTCGCGCGCCGGC
This sequence comes from Nitrososphaerales archaeon, assembly GCA_050011215.1. Lineage (GTDB taxonomy): Archaea > Thermoproteota > Nitrososphaeria > Nitrososphaerales > Gagatemarchaeaceae > UBA183. The sequence continues at coordinate 42,068 of JBEKJM010000005.1, read as the reverse complement.
TCCTCGGGGTCGTGGGGTCAAATGTCGCAGGCTGAACCATTCGCCAAGCTGCAGTCACGAGTCGGACGGAACTCGAGGATTGCTGGCATTGGTTTCGTGGCGCTTGGTATTCTCTTCCTACTCCTCTCTGTCTCTGACCAGTTCGTCGTCTATGAAGTGGACTCTGTGGTGGCTTTCATAATCGCGGTCGTCCTGCTCTTCAGGGATCCCAGGACAAGAGTCCCAGCCGGGGTCCTGGACGCGATGCAGCTCTCCTCCAGTCAGGCTCTGGCGGAGCTGGCGTCCGATGCCGATGGTTACGTGTACGTGCCGCTGGGAGGGGATGTAGAAGATGTCGTCGTCGTCCCCACAAGCCCGGGCTCTTTCAGTCTACCAAAGGGGGGGCTTCCTCCGTCTCAGAAGAGGATAACCCCTCCCGGAAGAGCGCTAGCGACTCTGTTCCTCAGAGAGTCGGGGTTGGCTCGCGCGACGATGGATGGGCTGGCGGTCTCCCTGCCGAGAATCGTCCGCGAAGATCTTGGGTTAGCCGACTCCCTGAGCATAAACGAGAAGGGCGACAGGGTAGAGGTCATCCTGCGCGGGCCAGCGTCGGTCTGCGGACGGGTGTCGGACGGGAGTGACCCTGTGTCTCGAGGGGTAGTCGGATGCACCGTGGCCAGCTTCCTTGCGGTTCTCTACAGCAGCGCGTCCATGAGACAGGTTGTCCTGGAGGATTGCGCTCATGACGAAGCCGCAGACACCTGGAGCATAGGCTTGAACCTTGGACTAGCAGCTCGGGCGACTGGTTGATGACAAACTCTACGCTCGGGGTCGTCACCAAGATGCTCACTCTGGTCCCCTTTGTGGTCGCGCTCTACTTCTTCGATTTCACCAAGTTTGCTGTCATTTTCACCCCGAGCCTTCTCGCGTTCTTCGTCACGTCGGTCACTCTTCTCGTCATAGGGGTGATCCTCAAGGCCAAGATCCTCAGGGCGACTCTGCAGCTCTCCAGCGTGAGCTTCGCCTGGGGGGCGCTCCTGCTCGCCTTCTCCGTGGCGGCCTACCTCTACGGACCGTATTCCCCGGACATGGCCTGGTACCGCTACGAATCGCTCTGCCTCCTCGTATTCAGCTACGTCGCCTTCAGGATAGGGACGAGGGTCCTAAGGGTCATGTCTCCCCTGCTCCTGATCTTGGCTTTCTCTTTCGCGCCTCTCGGCCTCTTCTCGGCTGCCCGCCAGCCCTGGGTAGGCATGGGGGTTGTGTGGATCTACCTGGTGGCATTCCTGATCTACACGAGAATGAGGCTGCAGTCCATGGTGCTGCCCGCGGTGGTTGCAGGGATCGGGCTTGCGATGTGGCTGACATCCAATCACATCCAAAACGGTCTGCCCTCCTACCTCTACGTCTACCTGCCAGTTCCGCTGGCGCTCCTCCTCATCCCGAAGGCGCGCGCCTTCATCATGCTGCCAGGCGTGAAGTCCGCCGGCAAGTGCCCAGGGCATACCGCTCAACCCGATGGCTTCTGTTCAACGTGCGGCGCAAGGCTGTCCGCGCCCACAATCAGGGAGAATTTCGGACCGTGGGGACTTCTGGCTGTGGCGGGGGTGACCGCGCTCCTTCTCTTCGCGAGCGTCCCGGCTCTGGCCTTCGTCGGAGGGGTTCCCTATGACGCCCAGTACACGCCGCAGGGATACTCTAATTCCGCGATTCCTGCAACCCCGAGCGGCTGGCAGGTGAACTCCACCACGGTACAGAAATTCCGAGCCGATCTTTACGCCGTAGTCAAAGTGTACGTTCCCCTTGTTCATCCCGAGACAGAGAACTACACCGCGTACTATGAAGTAGCGGCAGGCCTGCCTGTGTCGAGTGCCCCGGGTGGAGGTGAGGTAGCTGGCTGGAACAGGATTTCAAACGATTTCATGCAGTACGGGCCCTATCAGGGATACCTTACCGCTTACACGACCTCAGGTCGAGTGATGCTCTCCTACCAGGGGAAAACGCAGATGCTTTTCGTGAACGGTGGGTCTTTCCGGGAGTACTATGTTGGTTTGGGATTCGTGAGAGTCTTCAAGAACTCGAATGTGACAGCCGACTCGTCTCTGTTTCTTGGAGACATAAAGACACTCTGGCTCCCGTTGGTCAACGCCGAAGTCTCCTATTCGACTTGGACAAATTTCCTCGGTAGGACCTACGATGGTGCGGTCTTCGTCACCCCGTTCCTGCTCGTCGCATCGTCGATTGGAGTGATGCTATGGTTTCTTGCCCGGGCGTCGAAGAGAGACGAGCGTCTTGACCGATTCCTGACCCTGTCATCGGTCCAGCCCCAGAGCTCCTGGTCGACCCTATCTCTCCTTCTGGCGAGAAAGAACCACGCCGGGACATCACTGGACCTTGCAAATGACGAAATGCGAGTACAATCTCGCGATTCCGAGGACATTGGGGTCTCCCTCTCAAGCCCTATCGCGCGCGCGCGCTCACCGTCCGATACGTTGATGGAGCTCGAGCAGAGGCACCTCGTAAGACGAGTACGGGTCGAGAATGGGTCTGACATCATCTCGGTTTGGCAGTTGATGGTATAACATGTCTCTTAGAAGACGTTCCGCTCTGGGGGCTCTGGCTGCGGCGCTCCTTGTCCTGGTCCTACTCCTTCCCTCCGCCTCGGTTAGAGGACAATCCCAAGCCACCAACACAGTGAGTGTTGTCGTGCAGGTCCACGTGAGTCCAGTGTACGACTTCTACGGGTCGGGGACAGCTGTTGTGGACGGTGTTATCAACGCAAGGTCACTTTCATTGACTCGGTCCACAGTGGTGGAGCTTTTGTCTACGTCAACCCCTACGATAGACAACGCAACTATGGTCGTGAAGGGTGTTGTTCAGAAAGTAAATTCCTCTTCCCCTATCAACGCAAACGGGTTGCACGAAGTCGACTTCAACGTACCTGCCAATGCCGTGAGTCTCTCTATCACTTTTCAGGAGTCCCCGGCCGGAAGCGGTTTCCTTTGGAGATACATTGCAGTCGTCCCGTTCGTGGAAGTTGTGAGCTCCGTCCCCGTCCTAATCGTCCAGCCTTTTACCACTATGATGACTGTTCCTCCAGGGACGGTTCTCTCACAACTCTTACTCCCTCGTTTCGGGCGTTGGTCTGATCGTGATGCAGTCTAACCTCTTCGTTCCGGCGAGTGTCGCGATCACCAGCGTCGCTCTCGCGGTGCTTGTTCTAGCCGGGTTGAATCTCCTGCCGTCGGGACAGCAAGTGTTGACCAGAATCTCGGGCCCGATCAAGCGCCTTCGTATTCCAGGAATTCATAGGAAATTCAGGCTCCGAGCGATTCTCCATTCTCGGAAACTGCTCGCCCTCTTTATCCTCTGCTCGTTGATCATGGCCGCCGGAGCCGTTTTGGGCGGTCCTGACCCAAGAATGACGGCATACGTCTTGGCCGCACCAGGAAGCGTGAAAACGATACAGAGCAGCCTCCCGCAGGTTGCGGGGAATGTTCAGGTGATAACGCCCTCAGAAGATTTCACAGATTTCGCAGTGATGTCGAGCGTTGGACAGTTCTCCATCGTCGTAGTGTCAAACTACCCAGCGACGGGCCTCGCTGAAGTTAGCCCATTCATACTGGGGTCTCTTGGGAATGTTCCCGTTATCGTTGTAGACAGTTCGGTAAATCCTACTATAGCGAGCACAATCGAAACGCTCTACGGAAGTAGCGTCGTGAAGGTGCAGAACGCGAGTGATCTAACTGCGGGGGAGAAGAGCACTATCGCCTTTTACCTTGGACAGAGTAGTAGGTCGAATATTCTCGGTATCTCTTTGGGTGAAAAGGGATTTGAGGCCTTGGTGGCCTCCGAGGCTGTCCTTTCCATGGCCTTGGTGTTCCTGGGTTGGGCCTACCTCGGCTCCGTGGCTGCCGATCCGGCGTCCCGGAAGGATCTCTCCCATATAGTTACAGTGATTGGGGCCGGAATATTCGTCTTTGTCTTCAGCGAGGCGGTCTACGTTGGCGTCAGTTCACTCCTCGGGTTCCCGCTCTCCTTGCACGCAGTCACTTCGGATGCCCACGATCTTACTGCTATAGGTCTCCTGGGCTTCGGTGGCGGGAGTACTCCGAGGCTTGCGGCTGGCTTCTTGGGCGTTCTGGTAGGCCTAGTGGGCACCGAGGGCGGGCTCGTTGTCAGAAAGAGTGACTTCGCGCTCGTGTCCGCGGCCTTGTTACTCATCGTCGCAAACCCATTCTCTATCGGACAGTTCGCATTTCAAGCGCTGCTGGGCTTTATCCCATTGGTGAGCGTCGGGCCGGTGGCAGGGCAGCTGGGGGCGGCCTACACCAGCACAATTTCGTTCAAGGAGTTCATCCTCGGGGTCGGTTCGGCGCTGGGCGGAAGCATCACTCCGCAATATTTGCTTTCAGCGGGGAAGATGCTCTTCTTCGCAAGCCTCGTCCCGTTGGCGTACTTGAAGAAGTTGGGCCGCACCACGACCGCGATTGCTGTCCTGGCGGTTGCTCTGATTGCAGGGGACGGAGGGGTCCGTGTCGGTGAAATGACACCCGACAAAACAGTGATAGCAATCCTGCCCGGATTGACAATTGGTTTCGCACTAGTCGCTGTCCTTCTTGGTTTCGGAATAGTCGAGAAATACGTGAGAGGAAATTGGAGATCCAAAGGCTGATTTCAGCCTCGGAGCCGCTGCGTAACGCCGTAATCGTAGTCTATTCTCTGGTCGTGATGGCTACCATTCTCCCTGGATTCGATCTTGTTTCGCGCATCATCTTGATTCCGTATTACCTCCTAATCCCCGGATTCTGCGTAACCCAGCTGCTCCGCCAGGCGAGGACCATTCTCGACGGGCTATTCTTCTCTGTCGCATGGAGTATTGCCATCATTACTTCGGTCGTTTCAATCGAGGGTCTTGGCTATTCCAATCTGTCAATCAATATTGTGATCCCTGTTCTCACCGTTGTGATTCTTGCACTCGTTCATTACAGAAGATGACCCCAATGCTCGACGCGTTTGACAACAAGGCAGCGGGACGCGTATCGACTTCATTCACGAGGTCTTCGTCTCGGCCTTCTCGAATGCGGAGGCGAAGAGAGTGAGTGAATCTGATGCCCCGGTCTTCCCCCTGGCTGGCGCGAGTGCTGGAGAGTCGACTGGGATAGGGAATGCATCACCGCGTCGGAATTCGAGGGAATCGTACACCGCGACGAAGCTCGCATACAACATCGGTCGATTGCACGGGCTCAGGTTGAGGCTCTTCCTCTACCGGAGGATTGGGATGCGGGTGGGGAAGAATTGCGTGATCCGGAGGGGAATCTATCTGGCCAGCCCAAATCAGCTAGAAGTCGGGGATGGGTGTTTCCTGGGTAGGGCGAGTCTGTACTGCACAGGAGGGGTGAAGATAGGCAGGAATGTCAACGTCTCTGATGGTGTGGTGATCATAACAGCGAAGCACGACGTCAACTCAGCGAAGTTCGAGGCATTGTATGAACCAATAAGCATCGGAGACTGGGCCTGGATAGCAACAAATGCCATGGTACTGGCCGGAGTCAATGTTGGCGAGGGCGCGATAGTTGCTGCAGCCGCTGTTGTGACCAAAGATGTCCCTCCATACTCAATCGTCGGAGGCAACCCGGCTAAGGTCATCGGCGAGAGAAAGAAGCAAACGTTCGCCTATGTTCCTGGGAACTACCACCCACCCCTTCTGTAGTCTCACATCCATGAGAATCTGTTACGTTGCGGCAGACGTGGCGGTCCCGCACTACAGAGGTTCATCCACTCACGTCTACGAACTCGCCAGGAACCTAGTCAAGCTCGGGCATGAAGTGCACGTGGTCGCTCGGCGAGTGGATCTCTCGCAACAAAAGGAGGAGGTCCGCGACGGAATCAGTATCCACCGTTTCCAGCGTGGGATCTTCATTTCGTCAAGGCGGTCAAGCTTCGCAGACATGAGTTCCCGGGGCTCATATCAAGGTAGTACTCCGTCCTTGATTTGGAAATCATACGAGGCATATCTCAGGACTATCTTCCCCGTCTACATCGGGGCCGAGGTGGCCAGGATTGTCAAGAAATATTCGATCGACCTGATCTTCGAACGGGAGAGCTCGTTCGGTGCAGGAGCGATGGCGAGCGTGCTTACCGGACGGCCCTTCGTCTTAGAAGTGATTGGGAACAGGGTCACCCGTTTCCAGGTGCGGCGCTCCAAAAGGATCATCGCCTACTCGGGTGACATGTTCGCTGGGAAAGTGGAGGCTTCGAGAGTGGAGGTAGTTACGGGTGCCGTAGACACAGAGACGTTCAAGCCCGATACGCCCTCAGGCAAGAACGTGAGGGTGCGTTATGCTCTCGTTGATTCTCCCGTCGTCGGCTATGTAGGGACCTTCCAGGAGTGGCATGGTTTGGACGAGTTGATACGGGCGGCAGCGCAGCTCATACCGCGAATCCCTCAGCTCAAGTTCTTGATGGTGGGTCCATACTACAGGGAAACTGAGGCCAGAGTCTTGGCCGCGGGAATCGGCGGTTCCTTCGTCTTCACTGGACCTGTTTCATACGAACAGGTCCCCTCATTCATGAACGCGAGCGACGTACTCGTCGCGCCCTACAATCCTGACAAGATCAGGTCTAAGGAGCAAGTGCGGAGGCACGGCCTTGGATCGCCGCTCAAGGTCTTCGAGTACATGGCCGTAGGTAGACCGGTCATAACCACCGACGTGAAGCCCATCTCAGACCCAATTGAGAATGGAGTCACGGGCTATCTTGTGCCTCCGGGCGACTCGGACGCGCTTGCCTCAGCCATCCTGAGCGTACTTCGGGACAGACAGGGCGCTGAGGAGATAGGAGCTGCGGGAAGGCGATCGGTGATCGCCAACTATTCTTGGGGTCTAGTTGCGAAGGAACTTGTTGGTATCTTCCAGGACGTCCTCGATTCCAGCACCCCAAGAACGATGGTAGCGCCAAGAGAGAAGACATGAGCCCCCAACAGTACGACTCGATTGACAAGCTTGACCGAGCGCCCAGGGTCTCCATCGTGCTCCCCGTCTATAACTCCGCCCGGGAGCTTCCTGCCGCATTCTCTGAGTTGGATAGACAGGCGTTTCGTGACAGAGAGATAGTGATAGTAGACGACGGGTCGACCGACGACACCTGGAAGGTTGCAACGCATCTCTCGGCAGGTCGTGGTGACGTAATCCTCGTGAGAACGGAACATCGAGGCGCGTCACACGCCCGAAATGCGGGCGTGGAGAAGGCTCGAGGCGAAATCGTCTTCTTCTCCGAGTCCGACTGCGTGTACGATGAGACGTACCTTCAAAGGGCCGTGGAGAGTCTGGACTCGCAGCCAGAGGCCGGCGCCGTTTGCCTTACCGGAGCGCCGCTCATCACTCGGTCGACGCTGGCCACCGAGTGCATCGACATCGAGAACAAGGTCCAGCACCGGCTGCTCAATCAGGGCAAGATCAAGCCATTCTACGCCTGGGTCTATCGGAGGGATGTCCTGACCAGGCTGGGCGGATTCGACGAGAAGCTCTTCCAGGGGGAGGACAAGGACCTCTTCAGAAGGCTCGAGAAAGCCCATTACGCGATAGCTTGGGTTCCTGGGGTCAACTGGAGGCACCTGAGGAACCAGACGACCCCTGAGCTGGCAAAGAAGTGGTTCACGCGTGGTAGAACCAGAGTCCTCTACTCCATCAAGCACCGCCGCACACGTGATATGCTCAAGACGCTGGCCCCGTTCTGGGCTTCTGTCTTTGGAGTCATCCTCCTGGCGTGGTCACCGATCCTGGGAGCTCTCCTCCTCTTGTTCATCGCGCTTCTCTTTGTCGCGAATACATTCAGGATCATGAGAGTAGCGTGGCCGGTGGTCCAGAAGAAGCGCATCTTCTTCGGCTATCCCATCTTCGAGATGACGCGGAATTTCTCGATGGCGATGGGGTATTCGGTCGCTCTGGTTACGATTCTTGTGAGGATGATTGAGAGGAGGGAGGTAGCTTGGAACAACATCTAGAGTCACCAAACGCGGTCCGCACCGCGTCGTCAGTCCGAGTCGTTCGAATCGTGCCGGAGTACGCAGGCAGCCTGAAGGCATCGTACGGACTTCAACCCGTCTACTACAACCTCTCCAGAGTTCAGGCCATGAACGGGCACGAAGTGCATGTGATAGCGCGGAGACGCTCCGGCGAACCTGCCCTAGAGACAGATGAAGGTGTGCGGGTTCACCGTGTGGGAAATCCGTTCACGCTCCTCGCGCTGACCAAGCTTCGTGAACTCACCAGGAACGGTTCACCGAGCGTGATTCACACGCATTCGAGCACCGGCGCCTTCCTGGCAGCCACTAAACACGTGGTGAGAGCACCGATTGTCTCTCACGTACACGGGACGACATACTCGGTCGCCACCCCCGTTGTTCTCCCCTTCGGAGGCATGAAGGTGGGATACTCGCGCTGGGGTGTGACAACCTCTTACATGAGGGAGAAGGCCCTGTGGCGCGCTGCCGACAGAATAGCGGCGGTAGGCACGTCTGTGAAGTCAGATCTGACGCTAAGATACGGAATTGCCGATGATAAGATACGAGTGGTCTTCAATGGAGTCGACGCAAACCTGTTCAGACCGATCAACGATCCTGAATTCCCGGAAAGGGCAGCGATGGAAGGGAAGAAGGTTGTGCTTTACGTGGGCCATTTTGGATTGAGGAAGGGGTTGCCATTCTTGATCCAAGCCATGAAGACGGTTACCAAGGAGGTTCCGGATTCGTTGCTTGTCTGCGTGGGAGGGGTGCCCTCTTGGCTCCCCAAGAGAGAGTACTGGTCTTATCTGAGCGGACTGATTGAACAGAATGACCTGGGGGGAAAGGTAATGCTCCTTGATCGAGTTCCCAACGAGAGACTACCGAACTACTACTCGAGGTCGAGCGTCCTGGTGCTTCCTTCCTATTACGAAGCATTCCCCAAGGTCTTGATAGAGGCGATGGCGTGCGAAAGGCCGGTGATCTCCTCGAGGATGGGGGGTACTCAAGACTCGATCGAGGATGGCGTCAATGGTTTCTTGGTGAACTACGCAGACCCGGAAGGCCTCGCGAGGGCGATCGTGACGGTTCTCCAGGATGACGGACACGCGCGGCGGATGGGGAAGGTCGGACGACAGCGTGTGATCCGCGACTTCACATGGGACGCAGTCGCCAGGAGAGTCGATTCAATCTACGAAGAGGTTCTTCCAACTAGATGACCTCACTCCTCGGATTGGGGAAGGGCTGTTGATTTGAAGATTCTTCTTGTTTCGTCTTCGTTCTTCCCAAAGATTGACGGCTCGACGAGGTGCGTCTATGATCATGCGCGAAAGCTCGCCGAGCGCGGGAACGAGGTATATCTCGTGACGAGAGGGATGGAGGGAACTAAACAGGAAGAGACGTTCGAAGGGATTCATCTCCGGCGATCTTCATACTCGTTTCGTGCGGGCGTCCTCTCTGACAGAGTCAGACTCATGCTTGAGCAGGTCATCATGATCATAATGCTTCAGAGAAAGGAGAGGTTCAGCGTCATTCACGCTCACGGGTTCACCTCGGGACTGGCTGCGTTGCCCTGCAAGTATCTGTTCGGCATCCCTTTGATAGTCACGACCCACGGGACGGAGCTCCTCTGGCCGAGGAAGCTGTGGTGGAAGACCGAGCGCGAAATAAAGTACACCCTCATGTTCGAGAAGTTTGTTCTGAATCACTGTGACGTGGTCATAGCCCAATCCGAGGGAGTGAAGGCATACATGTTGAGGATCTACGGCAACAAGCTGGGGAAGAAGATTCGGATAGTGCACACCGGCGTCGATCATCAGAAATTCATGGTCCCCGCCAAGGAAGGTGGTGCACCGCAGGTCCTCTTTGTCGGCGCACTCTCGGAGATTAAGGGGCTGTCTTGTCTACTGAGGGCCTTCAGAACAGTTCAGGGAGAGATTCCTCAGGTGGGCTTGACTCTTGTGGGCAGTGGACCCAGAGCCGAGGAGTACAAGGAGGCCGTGCGGGGCATGAAACTGAGCGGCTCTGTCCGGTTTTGCGGACCTGTACGGGACGACGCGCGGCTGCTCGATTTCTACAGGAATTCCGATATAGTCGTCCTCCCCTCGAACGTGGGTGGTCCGATATCCTGTACGATACTCGAGGGTTTGAGCTGTGGCAAGGCGGTGATATCGACGAACGTGTCAGGGGGCATCCCGGACGTCCTCGCTGACGGCGTGGGGATTCTGATGCAGCCTGAGGACGACTTTCGACTCGCTTCCGAGATAAGAAGACTGATAACCGACCCGGAGTATCTTAGGACCCTCGAAGCGAATGGGAGGAGAGCTGTCGAGCAGCGCTACACCCTCGATTCGATGATAGAAGAGTTAATGCTCCTGTATCGCGAGGTGGAGGCCTAGTTGCAATCAGACTTTGAGGAGATCTTCCGCGGGAGAGTATTCCTGGTGGTCGGTGGAGCGGGGTTTATCGGCTCGCACATTGCGGAGCGATTGCTCGCTCTGGGCGCGAAGGTAATCGTCCTGGATGACCTTTCGAACGGGAGGCGAATCAACCTGTCGAATGTCAACAGCTCACTGCGCCTAGTGGAGGGTGACGTACGTAGCTATGACTTCGATTCCCTAGGGAGACTCGACGGGATCTTCAATGAAGCCGCGAGAGCGCTCGTACCTTCGTTTGCCGACCCGGTAACAGACCTTCTGGTGAATGCTGGAGGAACGATCAGGTTACTCGAGTATGCGAGAAAACGCGATGTGAAGGTTGTCCACGCATCATCGGGGAGTGTTTACGGCAACCCGATCAAGATCCCAATCTCAGAGGACCACCCACTCAGGCCCATCTCTCCGTACGGCGTGAGCAAGCTCTCGTCAGAGTTCTATTGCTCGATGTACTTTCTCGACTATGGACTCGACGTGGTTGCCCTCCGCTACTTCAATGTCTATGGGCCGAGGCAGACGGTGAACGAAGAGATGGGGGTTATTCCAATCTTCGTCTCGAGGGCGCTGCGGAATGAGCAACTCAGGGTTTTTGGAGACGGGAAGCAAACCCGAGACTTCCTCAATGTGAGCGACGTCGTCTCCGCGAACCTACTCGCCTACAAGAGCGGTCGTTCGGCGGGACAGGTCATGAACATAGGCGGTGGAGGAGAGGAGGTGAGTATCGAGGCGCTCGCAAGGATGGTCATGAGTCTGTGTGGGTACTCCGCTCCTCTTGTCTACGCTGATCCAAAGCCGGGCGACATAAGGAGACTTGTCGCGGACAACACTAGGGCGAAGGCGGTCATCGGGTACGAGCCGAGCGTTTCCCTTGAGACTGGGCTGAGACAGTACATAGGGTACGCGAAAGGACAGTGAGGTCGCAGGTGCCCGTCAGGCGAACCATTGAAGCTCCACCTGGAATCTTGAGCTAGAAAGAATTGGATTTGACCGTTGGGGTAGTCCCTCAGAGCTCGATCTACGATGAGGTGCTCTACGAGATGCTGGACCACCAGGGAGTAGCGTACAGGGTCATCGACGTACGCCACGCAACAGAGAGATACCCTGTCGTCCTACTGTCGAAGTACTTCGAAGACGCGCACACGCTCGCGCTCGAGTGCTGCGCCTCCGAATCCGACGTGATTGTGGCGGAGCGGGTTCTTCCCCTTGACAAGATGCTGTCGATGCTGGGCGGAACTGCTGCTGACGGGCGGGACAACTTCGAATTGGCTGTGAATCGGGAGGAAGACAGGTTGCTGTCGACGATAAGGGAACACTTGTTCCGGTTAGGCCTACCACTCGTCCGCAAGTGGTACTGGCCGCGTGGGGCCAACGCGTGCTGCGTCCTCACACACGACATCGACTGGTTCACCTACTCGCCCTTTCACTTTCAGGTGCTGAAGCAGTCAGCCAACCCCTTGAGACTGGTTCGTCTCACCTTCGATTCCCTGGCGAGGAAGAAGGACTACGGCTGGAACATACCAGAGATGGTCAAGCTCGAGCAGGAGTTTGGTTTCAAATCCACGTTCTTCTTCCAGACCGCCTACGGACTCGACGACCCCATGCTGGAGCGGAGCGCTGACTTCCTCAACAAAGAGGGGTTTGAGCTGGCGCTTCACGGCGCTCGAACCTCTTACAACGATGCAGACTCGCTAAGGGATGAAATGCAGCGCTTCCGAAGCCGGACTGGAGTCGATACTCGAGGATTGCGCTATCACATCCTGAAATTTGACCCTCCACGCACCTGGGAGCTCCAGTCCGCAGCTGGGCTCGAGTATGATGCAACCTTCTACTACAACCGGTTCTTCGGGTTCAGGTCAGGTATCTGTTTCCCGTACCGCCCGTTTTCCAGGGATTCTAGGCTCCCTATCCTCGAGCTGCCGACAGGCTACATGGACTGGACTTCGTTGCATAGAGGCCAGAGCGCGCGTGAGCAGTTAGAGACGCTGGAAACGACGCGCAAGGCCGTTGAGGGATATCACGGCATTCTCGTAGTCAATTTTCACAATACCTATCTGAACCACGAGACCTTCCCGAACGTCTACGCCTCTTTCAGTGCTCTCTTGAAGTCCGCTAAGCAGGAAGGATATTGGGTTGCCACCGCACAGGAGTGCGCCAATTGGTGGCGCCTTAGGGCAAGCGCGCGAATTGACCCTAGGCTCGACTCCGGCGACGTCGTCTGCTCTCCGACCTCTCTGAGTACTGTAGTCGAGAGAGAAGGCAGTGAAAGTCAATTGATTGCACCGGCGCAATCACCCTAACGCGAGGAGCAGCTTGACCCCCATGCCCACAATTAAGTCCGTCGTCTTCCTCACCTATCACTTCCCTCCGGAGATAGGTGGCATTCAAACCAGGATATCGAAGTACATCGACAGGTTGCGAAGACGTGGCATCCATGTTACGGTCCTTGTTGCGGGACGTGAAGCGAGAGTAAAGGATGCCATCCTGGATGCAAAGATAGTCATGTGTCCGGGAGGAATCCGAAGACTCCCAGGAAGCATTGTCTCGGTGACGAACGGCATCATCGGCTGCCGAGCAGATGTGGTTCACGTGTTCACTGGATCTTCGACGTTGCTTGGTGTCTACTCTCTCATAGTCGCCAGGGTGGTCGGCGCTAGGCCTGTGATGAGCGTCTTCGGACGGGAAGACCTCGAGCTTCCAAGCCGAGTGTCCAGGACGCTCTTCCGCATTTCATTAGACCTTGCCGATTCCATCGATGTCAATTCCACCTCCACCAGATCACTTCTGCCTGAAAGGGTCAAAGCCAAGGCTCACGTCCTGCTCGGGGCGGCAGAAGAGACGGTTGCGACACCGTCACAAGCCGGCCGTTATCCGCCTACCGTGCTGTTTGTAGGTCGCTTGGCCGCGAGGAAGGGGGTCGACGACCTACTGAGAGCGTTCGCGACTGTGAGAGTTCGTTTCCCGGAGGCAAGACTCTCGGTCGTCGGTGATGGTCCGGAGATGGGGCACTTGATCAACTTGGCCGGCCAATTGGGCATCTCGGATTACGTATCTTTCAAGGGCACCCTTGTGGGGCAGGCGCTTGAGCAGGAGTATGAGAGTAGTACAGTCTTCGTCTTGCCTTCGAAAGACGTTGCCTCGGACACTGCAAACGAGGGGCTGGGCCTGGTTCTGATCGAGGCTTCCATGCACTCAAACGCGCTGGTCGGGACAGACCATGGGGGCATTCCTGAGATAGTCAGGCAAGGAGAGAACGGCCTTCTCGTTCCGCCGGCAAACCCGGCAGCGCTCGCTCAAGCGATCATGACTATCTTGGCCGACCCTGACTTAGCACGCTCAATGGGCCAATCAGCACTCCGGATCGCCTCAGAGCGATTCAGCTGGGATAGAGCGACGGACGCCCTTCTGGAGTCATACACTTAGGTTGTCTCACAAATTTGCCCGTCTTTTGGCGAAAAGGTTGAAAGCCCGGCGGACGACGCCCGAGAGCGTGGTTGTAGCCGGTGACTGTTAGCTCGAAAGTCCCAGCAGTGCAGGCCATCGACATTACGAAAATCTACGATATGCGGTTAAGGAAGATAACCAGCTCGATAGAAATTCGGAGCTTCATCGGACTGCTTCGAGGAAAGAAGACCAACCAATTGACGGCGCTGGACAGGGTTAGCTTCACAATCGCGCCAGGCGAAGTCTTCGGTCTGCTCGGACCAAACGGCGCCGGAAAGACGACGCTAATTAAAATACTTTCAACTCTCGTGCTGCCTGATTCCGGTGAAGCCCTGGTATTCGGCACAGACGTCGTAAAACATCCCAGGACCGTGTTGAGGAACCTTCAAGCAGTCCTGGCTGAAGGTTGGGGATTCGAAAGGCGACTCACCGGAAGGCAGAACCTTCAATTCTACGCGACTCTGTATGGAATTCCCAGCGAGACGGCAGCGAAACGCATCGACGAACTCCTGGAGTTCTGTCAGCTCACAGAAGCAGCGGACCAGATGTTTCAAAAGTATTCAACCGGCATGACGAGAAAACTGCTCGTTGGCAGAGCGCTTCTGACCGATGCCTCCGTCCTGCTGTTTGACGAGCCGACCTCGGGCCTCGACCCTGCCTCAGCTGCCGATTTCAGGGGTTTCCTAAAGGACGTCCTCGTCCGGCAGAGGGGGAAGACGCTGATTTGGGCAACGCACAACCTGTGGGAAGCGCAGAATGTCTGCGATACCATAGGAGTCCTGAACAAGGGACGCATCGTGGCTACGGGGTCGCCCTCTGACATCCGAGGCCAAATCGCTGAGAAAGTCAACATGGCGATCACGATCGTGGGAGGCGGTCCTGAACCCCAAGCGGAAGGATTTGGGGGAATCTCACGCATCAACGGAGTGACGCAATTCGAAATCAAGAGGGATCCCGATACGGCCAACGTCCTGCTCGAGCTCGAGGCGACGAGGGATGTCGACTACAACAAGATCTTCGAGACACTCTCCTCTCTTGGTTGGAGGATAGTAGGGATAGAGGCATCTCAACCGAGCCTGGAAGAGGCTTTCATCAGACTTACGCGGGGGGAAAAGTCGTAATGCAATCGCCCATTGAATTCCGAAAGGTCTGGGCCCTGACAAAGCGGGACATCTACAACTGGTCTTCGTACAAGAGTCAGATCCTCACTACGGTTGCGACATCGATCATTGGTATCGCGTCGTGGGGTGTCAACGCTGACTATAGGAATATCGCCGTGCCTCAGTATAACACTGATTATGTATCATTCTTGATAGTCGGAATCTTGGTAACGAACCTGATACTCCCTCTCGGGAGCGGAGTCCAGAAGCAGTTGAATCCCTGGACGCTGGAGACGATACTCATGACGGGAATCCAGACGCCCACGTTTGTTCTGGGAACTTCGCTGTGGACCTACATTCTGTCGGTGATTCTATTCATTCCCCAGCTCTACCTAGGAATCTATGCCTTTGGCGCTCATCTCGTCGTAAACTTCGTTTCGCTGGTCGTGTCTGTATTGATTTCCAGCTTGATCATCTTCTGCCTAGCTATGATCTCAACAGGGATAAGAATAGTAACAAAGGTCACCGACCCGGTTACCTGGGGCCTGGCCATGGCTGCATCATTGCTTTCGGGGATGACCTACCCGGTCTCTCAACTTAACAACTACATTCCCGGTCTTTCGACCGTGTCCTGGCTTCTGCCTCAAACGTGGATATACCACATCGTGAGGCTTTCGTCCCTTGAAGCGGGTTCCCTCATGAACCCGCAGGTTGCAGAGGCGTTCCTCGTCACCCTCGGGTACGCAGTCGTCCTCATTCCGATCTCAGTGGTGATCTACCGGTGGGGCCTCAACAGGGCAAAGAAGGACGGGACACTCGGATGGTATTGAATCGATGCAGCAGGCTTCCGGGCCCGCGATACGAACGAGCCGACGTCCTGACTAATCTCCAGAGGTGATACGAGTGCAGCTGGGAATCGGAAAGGGGTCACTCTCCTGTCTGTTCTACGCCCCATTGGCACTGACGCTACTCCTGCTCGTTCCCGGTCCTTTCGTTTCCATCGTGCAGGCCCAGG
Source organism: Nitrososphaerales archaeon (assembly GCA_050011215.1). Classification (GTDB taxonomy): domain Archaea; phylum Thermoproteota; class Nitrososphaeria; order Nitrososphaerales; family Gagatemarchaeaceae; genus UBA183. Next base: position 26,096 of record JBEKJM010000005.1, on the reverse strand, counting down.
CCACCACGGCAAATTCCTCCCAGTACGCCGACCACGGTTTTGCGGCGCTCGCGGCAGGCGACAGGGTAACCCTGAGTTCTTTGGAAGCTCGCACGGGCGGCAACCTGAGCGTCGGCGCCCTTGAGCAGGTGATACAGGATGTGTTTCTCCCGCTGAACGTGCGTGAGGTCTTGCTTGACATCGGCTGGCAGAACTTCACCGCTGGCAGCCCGCCATACCACGCCTGGGTCAACGATTGGTTTACCGCCAGTGATGTGATGGGGATCAGCAACGTGCTGTACGTGGGACAACTTACCTCAGAAGGATTCGGGTGTCCGTGGGTAAACAGCCTCATCAGCAAAGATCCCACAGTAGCCACGTACTATGCCAACGGAACCAGGGCAGACTTCGTATCTCTGGACAATCCGGAGGTGGCTCGCTACGTAGAGATTGACCTTGGTATACTGTACTCCTACTATGGGTCGCATCCCAGCTGGGTCGGTCTCGGGACAGGTTCCTCTGAGACCAATCCCTACTACCCAGCGGGCGAGTCCATGCCAGACGTCGGGTATTCGAACCTCTCGATCGGCAGCTTCGTCAACTCGCCATACTATGGCACAGACGTAAACGGAACCGGCTACCTTCCAAACGGCGAGCTCGACGCTCTCTGGAGCGAGTATCGAGACGTGCAGCCTGCGATTGTCCTGTCCTCTGGATTATGGATGACGTCCTCGCCGTACCAGGTGTACGGGGGCGGAAGCGCGTCCAGCTTCGTGGAAATGCGTTTTGAGGTTCCCTCAAACACGACTACGCTCCAGGTGCAGTGGTATGGCAATGAAGTGGGCAGCCCTGGCAGCCTCAGCGTGACAGTATTTGGAGACAAGAACGGCGGCTTGGACGCCAGCGAAAGGCTTGCCAGCTTGAATGCGAGTGCCCAGTCCTTCACCCACTCCAGGGGGTGGCAGAGCGGAGTTCAAGCAAACGGGAACTTTTCGGCAGGGTGGTACTGGGTCGTGTTTTCAAGTCCTTCGAGCAACGAGAACAACTACTACACATTCTACCTGAAGGATTACCTGATCAACAATGCGACCGCATACGCGGCGCAGCCGGCCATAGGGCCTGGGTTTCAGACAGGCCTATCCACGATATTGTGGCTCAAGAACCAGGCTGGCGAGAACCTTGCAATCTACCCCTATCAGCAAATTGGCATTGGTGCACCCGCGCAGGCGTTTACAGCGACTCACGCATATTCCTTCAATACCGTGTTCCTCTTTCTCTCCGACCGTGCGTACAATCCCGCGAACGCCACCCTGACGATCACCGATACCACGGATGGCAACATAGTCGCGACCGGGCTGCTAAGCCAGACACTGAGCCAAGGCCTAGAAAACTGGGTTCCGATTGCCCTGAATGGCACCGTAACGACTGTGCCGGGCCAAAACTACTTGATCACGGTGGATGACCCTTCTGTCACTTGGACGACTGTGATGAGGTATATAATCACAGATCCACCTCAATCAGGATTCCAGAATCAAACCAATGCCCTGCTCTTCGAATTGGCCAACGTCGCCTGGAGTCAGGGACTTGAGAACTGGGGCGGAATGACAAGCACCGGCAGTGACGGGGTGACGACGGGCTACATGAATGCTGTGAGGTTCTCGCCCAGTACCAATGAGACTTTGAAATCGGTACAGATCTACATGTATACTACTCAAGGGACGGGCCAGAACTTCTATACCTCCGGCACCCTTTCGGTTGCGATCTGGGGAAGCGACCCGGATGGGTCGGCACCGCAGGGACCCCTGCAGCAATTGACCGTGCCAGCGACGACTGTCCCCCAAATCGGCTTCCTGAACGCTACCGGGTTTAACACAAGGGTAACTGAGGGAAAGGACTACTGGATTGTCTTCTCTGCGAATTCCACTGAGAAATTTACTTTTGGCAGGCTGACGAGCGCCTTCGGCTTTCTGGTGCTTGTATCCAATGACGGCGGAGTCTCGTGGTACAATCCGTCGGAAGGACCCACAGACTACGCGTTCACCGTCACGCTCTCGAAAGAGACCCTCGGGACATTCGTCGCGGGTCATATACAGACAGCTCTGACGCCGAGCAGCATCTTTGCGCAGCCCTTCGTTGCTTCATCAAGTGCCTCTGTGGAAGGGATCTATATCGGCCCCTTGCGTGGCGGGCCGGACTTGGCCATTTCCATAAACCCAACTGGGGCCGATGGCGAGCCCGCGGTCTCTCCGCTGGCTTCTGGAGTGTTTGATGCGGGCAACATCACCCTCGACTATGGTCCCGAGTTTGTTCAATTCTCCTCCGTTGCCAACCTGCAGAAGGGTCAGGAGTATTGGATCGAATTACAACCAATTGGTGGGGACTATCAGGTCACTTCACTAGTCTACCTGAAATCTGCGCCGAGCGTTCCTGCCAACTCGAGTGCCGTCGTTTCAAATAATAATGGCCTCGCCTGGAAGGAAATTAGCAACTCGACGGCCCTGATTTCAGAATATCTCCTAGAAACCCCACCCTCCCAGCCTCCACAATACGACACCCAGGTCATATTCAACGAGCTGTCTGCGAATCACGATTTCTCTGTCTCTAGCGGGCCGCTCAAGGGATGGAACGCCTACGTCCAAGCCTCTGAGTTGTCGACGTTCAGCGGAGTCACCCAGTGGCTGTCCAATTTCACCGGAAGAGAATTCGGATTCTACACGAATGCGCAGGCAAATGTCGTGAACCAAGTCAACCTGAAAGACATCGTGGTTCTGCCGACGGCGAACTCTACGTCGACTTGCAAGGGGCTCTTGACTGAAGAGGAATCTGCAATCGCTTCAGGCGACAGCCAGTTCACGTACGCTCCTCTCTCCATGCTGCAGCAGTGCAGCTCTGACGGCATCGCGGCCTTGGCTCAGCGGCTGAATTATCTGCCGTATCTTGGAAAGGACTTTGGACTGGGCACGTCGAGTAATGTCCTGGTCGTGGGAGACCAACCGACCCTTAACCTGACCAGTTACCTTTCGAACGCGTTCAATACAACTTACGTCAACCTTAGCCTAGACCCCAGTCTCAAGGTCGGAGGCAGTCTCTCTTCGTTCAAGGCCGTCCTCTGGCTTTCCTCGAGCAACAAGACGATTACTTCAGCGGTTTCTAGCCTGCTGAGTCAATATGTGCGGAGGGGAGGTGAATTAGTGACTACGGACGCCGCTCTGGCCAACCTCAGTGCCTTCACTCCCGTAGTATCAGCGGGCAGTTCGGGAGCTGCCCTCCTGAATGCTTCGTCGTTCCTAGAAACCGCGCTCGTCCACACGGTGTACGCTAAAGATTCCTTCCACGAGACCGTCAGCAGAACGACGTTGACGGCGCAATCAACCAACCTGGTCATCTCGGCTGGAGTCGTGGGGGTTGGCAAAGTCGTCTTCATAGGCTTCGGGAACTCGTCGGTTACCCAAACCGGTGGTCAATCGGTGGTGATATCCAATATCCTCTCCAATGCGGCCGGCGTCCCTCCTCCGCTCTGGTACGGGACGAATAGCGGCCAGGCATCTTCGGCGGGCGAATACAGCGTCGAGGGGACATACGGAGGTCCTCTACTCGTGTGGGTGTACAACCCTTCGAACTCGCCTTTGGCGTTCTCGCTCAATCTAAACGGAAGCTATTATGGCATTCCGTCCAACTGGAAGACGGTCGAGATACCTGGTCTCAATGTAGCTGTGGGGTCCGGGTCAGATGTGGGAATCCAGACAACGGTGCCGCCCGACACTTTGGTTGGGCTCATCGTCGTGCCCAGGAGCGAACCGTTGATTAGCTATTCGTCGGGGTCGGTCGAGACTCAGTTCGCGTACCCTAATCAGGCACTCTACTCCATCGCAGGTAAGTACAACCAGTCAATTCTCGTCATGATTTCTGCGAACGAGTCCGCCAATCAGGTCCTCCTCAACGACAGGACGAGCCTTCCACAGACGACGTCTGTGGCCCGACTCTACAACACAACGTCAGCCTGGTACTTCGACGGAAATACCGATAGCCTGTTCGTGAAGTACCAGTCGACCGGAGTCGACACTTTGAGATTCGTCTTTTACACTCCCCCTGTGTCACCACCTGCCGTCGTTCCACAACAGACGGTAATCACGATATTCGGAGCGGCAATCGCGATAGAGATGGTGACTCTCGTATTTCTCGCCTTCAGAGTTAGAAAGCAAAGACCTAGAATCCAAAATGCAGACAAGAGCCTGTGACAATCAGGTGAATTATTGGGATAAGCCGACTGGCTGAAAGCGTTTATCAGGTTGGAAGCCACTTGGCCGATTCATAAGTCATGGTTGACTACTCGATATGCATGTTGTGTTACAACGATGTGGAACGATTGAGAGAGAGCCTTGACAGCATTCTTGAACTCTCCGATCTTGCCTCGATTGAAGTCATAGTAGTAGACAACTTGAGCAACGATGGATCTCGGGAGATTCTCACCGACTACAACCAGAGAGGGCTGATCAAATGTATTGAAAGAAAGTGCTCGCGAGGAAGGGGCAGGCAAATTGCCCTAGAGGGGAGCCGCGGTAAGTACATACTCGCACATCTGGATTGTGACGATGTCTTCTCTGCTCTTGGGATAAGAGATCTCCTAACCCTGTATCACAGGGATTATGAAGGAATGATGCTCGTGACGAAGAGAACTAATGTCGATGAACGGTCAAACATAACGATTGGGCCGAGTGATTTGTTCCGCAGTCTGGGATGGCGGGGCATCAATTGGTTCGAAGACTGGGATCTTTGGAATAGGGCAAAGGCCTTGGGTAAGTACAGGTTCTTGGATTACCCCGACTCCCTCCCACCGCACAAATTCACCAATATCAGAATATCCAGAAGAAGAGGACTCTTAAGTCGAAACGTAATGACTTTCGGTAGATATAGGGACATGTACAGAATCGGCAGACCAGTCTTTCCTAAAGGAGAAGCTCCTATTGGTCAGCGTCTGCTCTTCAATCTGGCTCGAGTAGATGTCTTTCTCAGCCGTTCTAAGCTTAAGCCGGTCCCCGATCCTTCTTTCGATTCAAACAGGGCTTGATGGTCCTCCAGACCCCTAGTCTACGTACTAGACGCTCGCTGGGATAAGTTCCCATGTCGCCTATAGCAGTAGTAGAAATCTCCAAGCATGCGTGGATCCTTCAACGTGTAAGTGAACGCTGACCTGTAGCCTCTGATTGCTATCAGGCACTTTGCAATCTGCCTCCTTATTTCGGCTCCGTCTGCCCCGCTTAACAGTTCAGGATTAAGTTGCAGCTGCCTTTCAATTATTCGCAACTTCACCCGATAACTCTCGCGCATGGGTGCACTGTGCATCATACTACTTCTTACCGTCCTATATCCATACAGGGGTTCGAGAATCCCAACGAAGAGTCTTATCCTTGCCAGTCTGAGCATGAACTCGTAATCTTCTCTTATCCTCAGAGTTTCGTCGAAGAGGCCCACCTCGAGTAGAGTCTCTCTCAAGCAAAGCAGCGTCGCAAACATTGGGTCAACAACTTCCCTGATCAGAGCGCTCACCGTCACCCTTGTGTCGATTCTGGTTGGCTCCAGTTTTTTCGGCGTTGTGATTTCACCCTCTTCGTTGAACTTGTAATAATTTGTGTAGACTACTTCGTCCTTGTAGCTGCCTTCCCTAAGAATTTCTTGAATCTGGAGTTCGAGTTTGTCCTTGCGGTAGACATCGTCCGAGTCGACGAACGCTATGAGCCGTCCCTTCGATTGTTTGACTCCCTTATTCCTGGTGTAGGCAACGCCCCTGTTCTCCGAATTGGTAAGTATCCGGACTCGACCATCCGCCTCATATCCTCTGGCTATCTCTAAGGAGCGATCCTTTGATTTGTCGTCAACAATTACGAGCTCAAAATTCGCGTAGGTCTGGTTGAGAACGCTCTCAATCGCCTGCGCTACATACCTCTCCTCGTTGTATAGCGCCATTATTACGGAAACCTCTGGATTCTTGATTTCACTCCCGAGCGTCAACGCGAGCAGCGACTTTCCGTTCAACAAGCTCCAGATAAATCCATCGAGACATCACAGATGACAGAGCCCTCTTTCCAATTATTTCGTCCATGGCGGTAAGAGACTTCAAGGAGAAATCCACAACAGATGATTAGCCTGATGGGTTCAACTTGTGCCTAACTCCTGTGCTGCTTCTGAGGAAGGAGAGGTTTGCGCCTATCAAATGAGCCTCCTCTCGAGAGGAGCTTGTTCGGCGACGATGTCTCAAATGCATTGTTGAGCCCGTCCCCGAATTCTAGCAAGTATCGAGCACGCGACCTCTCTACTGTGAACTTTCATTGACAACGGATTTACCCATGTTTGTAGGAAGTTTGAGGGTAGATTGGAACCATTGGCTTCTTGTTATCGTGCTGGTATCTCCAAATCATGTCGCAGACCGGTGCAAGACGTAGTCATATGTGAGATCCCGAGCCGTTGCTTCGGTCATCAGCAAATGGAGCAGCTTCTTGTAGCTATTGTTTCTCCTGTACAGTCTTAGCAATTTTTCAATCACGACCCTTCGGTCGTCTCCGGCAAGGTCGGGCGAGTTCAACCATTTTTCATAGATCAAGGGATGATGGGACCACAACAGGGTCCAAGGCGCGTTTTCGGAGTAGGTCCTGTACCCATAAAGAGGCTCAGGAACATATGTGAGCCGATGTCTGTGCGCAAGTCGGAGCCACAGGTCGAAATCCTCCCCGTATCCTAGGCGAGTGTCGAAGACTTCTCCTTCCAGGCTGTCCCGCCGCAACATCATGCTCATTCCCATGACGAAATTCTTCTTCAGGAGTTGATGAAATATGCGCCCTCCGAGGGCTTCGGCAGGCAAAGAGACGCAATCCGGGTGGAATATCTCACCCGTTGGCGCGCCCTTCTCCCCGATAATCCATCCGTTAGTATGGCACCCTGCAGCGGTGCGATCCTCTTCGAGCAAGGCCACCTGTTTCTCCAATCTATGCTCATTACAGACGTCGTCAGAATCAAGGAAAGTGATCAGCTCTCCGTGCGATTCCGTCAGCCCCCTGTTCCTCGCGTGAGTGACTCCTTTGATAGGCTCTGACAGCATTAGCAGCCGTTTGTCGCGTCTGCAGCACTGTTGCGCTATCTCTCTCGATGTGTCTTTCGACCCGTTGTCAACGAAAAGCAGCTCGAAGTTCTCGTAGGACTGGTTGAGGATGCTCTCGATCGCATCTCCGACGTATCTTCCCTTGTCAAGGTTGGGCATGATGACCGAGACCAGCGGAGCGTCCGAGTGCGGCAACTCAACGTGGATTACTCAAACAGACTAATAGCCTCTTGCTAGTCTCCTGCTTCCTGTCTAGGTGCTGAACCAATCGACCAATATGTGGTGCTGTTCAGAGGCAACACCAATATGGTCTCGGAACCACCCCTAACCTAGTCCAGGGAGCTCCAGAGAGACATCTATATGCAACAAATGTCGTTGCTGTAAGTGATGGAGACACGACCTAGAGGGTTCATCTGAACAGGGTGTCTTTGAGTTGAAAATAATCATGTTGACAGACAAGCCACTACCTAGCGAAAGACCGACCGGTATAGGCGTAGCCGCTTTCAATATGGCGTTGGCGCTCTCGAAACGCGGAAGTACGATTTACTTCGTTTGCAGAGGAAGGGTCGAAGAGACTGCTGACCTCAACAGCCACCTGAGGGTGCACACAATGAGACATTATTCGAGGGACAACCTCGCTGCTTCCCTGGCCCTTCTACGGGAGGAAGGATGCGAACTCGTTCATGTGCATTCCAGTTCAGCCATACCCTCCCTCATAATCGCTAGGATGCTGAGGCGGCCCGCTGTCTTGCATGCACACGGGGATGAGCCACTGCATCCCATCAGGCTCACCGTGATACGCAATATCGGAATGAGTTTGAGTCAACGCGTCATTGCAACTAGCAGGAGTACACAGGGGAACATCATTAGAAACCATCACACATCGCCCGGAAAAGTCGTCGTGGCTTACAATGGTGTGGACACAAAAGAGTTCAGACCTTCGAGCGAGCTTTCTAACGTCTCGTTGAAGTACGGCCTCGAGGGCTACGACAAGATGATTCTATCAGTGGGCACCCTTCAGGGAAGCAAGGGGCAATGGAAGATGGTGGAGTGTTTGCCCAAAATCCTACAAAGATGGCCTCGTCTGGTATATGTAAACGTGGGTGCTCCCTACGATGAAGCCTTTCAGACTCGACTGCTCGAAAGAGCCGAGGGACTTGGCGTATCAAGGGCTGTCAAGCTACTCAGCGGTCTGCCACAATCCGATCTAGTGGCCCTCATCAACGCTGCTGATTTGTGTGTACATCCCTCCACTCGAGAAGGCTTTGGACTGGCGGTGGTAGAGGAGATGGCTTGCGGGAGGGCCGTGGTAGCCTTCAATGTAGACTCGTTACCCGAGATAATCGACAACGGAGTCGATGGCTTACTCGTCGGTCTCAACAACAAAGAGGAGCTTACAAGAGCGTTATTTGATGTGATTAGAGATCCAGAGTTTGCCAAGAGGCTCGGGGATTCCGCTAGGAAGAAAGTGGAAGGAAGATTCACATGGGACCGAACCGCAACCCGCTTGGAACAGGTTTACAGTGATTTACTCGCCTGATGTGGAAGGATGGCAAGTTTCAATCATATCGGACCTGATTCCAAAGTCGCACGCGCTCGCTGCTGCCTCCCTCCTGGTACAATACCCGAGCGTCGACCTGGACGAACCCCACTTGGCTGGAAGAAGCAGGGCTCCCCTCTTGCTGTCGCCGAGAGAACGTTTCTAAATAGGACTACTCTTGGTTTTCCCGCCCGATGGAAGTTCTTCAGAACCAAGAATTGAGCTTGGAAGACCCGGACAGCGCCGCCGAATGGGACCGCTTCGTGGGCCAGAACCCGTGGGGAACCGCCTTCCATACTTCCGCTTGGCTGGATGTTCTGCAGAAAGAAGGCTTCGAAGTGCTGCGGTTGACATTCAAGAAGGAAGGGAACATCGTCGCAGTCGCACCTTTTTGCTTGCTCCCATGGTTCCATGGTCTCGCCCGGGTGGGCGTATCACTTCCCAGATCAGACGTCGGAGGGCCGCTAATTGACCCGGAGATGCCAGAGTCCGCCTTCGCTCCTATTCTAGCTAAGAGCCTGCAAAGGATGCTCGCCAAGAGAGTTGTGTCCTGGTCTGCGGCAGGACTTCGCGAGCCGCTTCGTGCCATGCCAGGCAAACCCAGACCGTTGAGGGGTTTCTATCCAATCATCAACCTGAATGACGCGCCGCCGGCGCGAATATGGTCCTCCGTATTTACAAAGCGCGGTAACCAAAGAAAGGACATCAGAAGGATCGAGCGTGATGGGCTGAGCACCACGATGGCGACCAAGTCAGACCTTCTTGAGTTTCATTCTCTTTACAAGCTGACCGTGCAGCGTGCAGGCGGCAATCCATACCCGTACGCGTTCTTCGAGACTGTTTGGAAGACGCTGAAACAGAATTTCAGAATCCTCCTCGTTAAGGAGTCCGGCCGGGTCGTTGGCGGTTCTGGATTCCTTTGTTTCCCTGAACGGAAGCTCTTGCACATGTCGTACTGCGCCTATGCCAGAGATGTGATGACACGAGGCTCGGTCAATTTGTATAGATTCTGGAAAACCATTGTCTGGGCCAACGAGAACGGCTACCAGACAATCAATGCTGGCACAGGGGATTCCAGATTCAAGAGACAATTCGGCTGCGGATTGGTCGAAAAAAGGGCCGTTAGGTTCGTTCTTCTTGGAAGGAGCTCAATATCGAAGAACAGCGAAACGACTCTTTGACCGGCCCGGTTTCTCTAGCCATTCGCTAGACTCTAGCCATTCCCTCGACGAGACTGTGCTGACGACTTTCAAAGTTTTCTCATGAATCAGGTTGGGTTTACGTTGCTTCACAAAGGTAGTACATCCAGCTATCTTGGGCGCCCGCTAGCCGGTGAATTAGGACCTCATTTCCGTCCCAACCGAATGCTCTGACATTCTCGAAGCCAAGTCGCTTTAGTTGCGAAACCTGCTCGGTCGGATCGACATAATAAGCGAGCAGTCCGAGTCGAAGTGCACCGTCATTCAAGATACCTTGCAAGATAGCGTTGGGTGCTGTCTGGAGAGACAATGCTCCGAAAACGGAGGTCTGAATCTCCCTGAAGCCGCAGAGCTGACATGCTATCGCTGGGGACTAAGAGGCAACTGGTTTCTCTGAATATAGAGCGAATCTTGAAAACATCCATGATAATTGGTACCTTAGTGCTGTCTCGGATGGTGGGCAGATTCCAGCTACGGCCGCATGAATGTCAAACATCCAATAATCTACATTCAATCTGGGTTTGAGCTCCACATCCCTTAAAGTTCTTTCCATGACGATTTCAGTATTTCCAAATGGCCAGGACGAGAACTCTCCAGGTTGCAATGTCGCTCTTTCTGCTTCTGCTGCCAGCGGCGTTTGTTTCCAGTACAACCCGCCGTGATCGGGAGCCACGACGTGGCTCCCTGGCTTTTGAAAAGGGGCGCACATTGAAATGAACCCCAAGAGGGCTAGGCTCAGGGCAGCATCGGTGTCAGTACTGGCAGTCCTGCTCTCCTTGTCGTTCTTGCTCTCCTCCATCGCCCCAGCCATCCAGCAGACCGAAGCATCATCGGGGGGTTCTGACCCCACGTCCACCTACGGCGTCGGGCTCACTGGGGCACCAGTTGTGCTAGATGGGCCTCCGCCTGGTTCCGACGGGTCTGTCGCGCAGGACATAGTTTCCATCGAGGGATACTTCGTGCCATCGGCCATTAATCTCGTGTTCTTGGACATCGGCTGGGGCAACTGCGTCAACACAACGACGACCGAGGCCGCATGCGGCTACGCGCCTTGGGTCAACAACTGGCTCTATGCCTCCAACGAGTTCGGAATAGATACCATATTTTTCACGAAGCAGTGGGGATACTTCTTTGGCTATCCTTCGTCAGACCTTGGTATGACAACAAACTATCCTCAAACCTTGACCGTGAACGACAACGGAACCTTCGTCCCACTGTTCAACGGCGGGTCGATAAGACAGCACGTGAGCACGACTTCCACGTCCAATCCCGTTGTTCTTAGTTTTCCAAAGGCTTTGAAAGCGGGAAACCTAATGCTTGTAGTTGCGTCGCAGTCCTCAGGCACATCGGTTACAGTGTCAAGTGCCCATGATACTCAGAGCAACTCATACACCAAAGCAGTCTCATCAGACACTAACCATGATATGGAAATCTGGAAGACGACCGCAGGGAGCAGCACGTCTGATACGGTCACGGTGACCTTCAGCGGTTCGGCATCAGACTATTTCGTGTATGTGTTTGAAGTATCAGGAGCAATGCCTTCGATATCAGCGACAAGCAGTGGACACGGCTCTGGTGCAAGCGCAACAGTGACACGATACACTCCATCAAGCTGCTCGGGCTGTCCTGACACAGAAGGTACAGGCTCATTTGTACTTTCATTCGCAGCCACTGGGGCAACAGGGACATGCTCCGTTGATTCTGCTCAGTTCATGGACACGAATCCTAACGACCAATCTGCTGGAGGAGTCACTCTGTGCGGAAGCTACAACTCGAACTGGGGATATGCAGGAACCACGACTCCAATAGCTGTGCCGTCAGGTTCATGGGACGAAGTCAGCATTGCGTTTGCAAGCAACACATGCGCTGGCTGCATAAGTTCTAGCGGTTGGACCGACGCCTCCCCGTTGGTCTATCGCCAGTTTGAAGCAGACCTCAAGCAATTGTATACCTGGTACGGCAACTACACCGACTGGATTGGCTTCGGCGAAGGCGGGACGGGGGACAGGAACAACTACGCTCTGACAGACGGAACGATAAAGACCAGTAGGCCGTTCGACAACTTCACGATTGAAACGTTCGCCAACAGCACATTCTTCCAGAGGAACATCAACACGGCCACGGGCAAGTACCTTTCCAATGGCGCGTCAAGCAAGATTTGGTCGATGTTCCTATCGGACGAGCCGAATGTCGTGCTGTCTGTAGGTACCCAAGAATACTCTGAGTCGCACAGTATCTATGCATCATCGTCCTCTTCTGCGATGTCGTTCTATGTCCCGTTCGGCGACTCGCAAGCACCAGGGTTCAAGTTCCTCGCCTACCTTCAGACATCAGGCACGCCGACAGGAAGCCTTACCGCGACCCTCTACCCCGACGACATGATCCAGAGATACGAGACTGGGGGCACACCAAGACCAATCACAAGCGAGTCATTGCAGATGGTGACGGTTTCGGGGGTGGGCTCTTCGGCTTCCTGGGTGTCCGCTACCTTCTCGACCCCGCTCGTCGGCGGCGACTATTACTGGGTCCAATTCTCTAGCACGACGAACTCTGGGAATCCCTACGAAGTCCAGACCAACGATGGATACCAATGTGGGTGCTGGGTAAAGACGCTGTCTGGGCAGAATGTGACGATTGATGCGATACTGGACAACACCGGTAGCAACTTCCCGGCCATTCCTGCTGCGGTGGTGCATTTTGAGGTGAACCAGAAGGCGAAGGCTAACGAGGCCACATTCGACTACTCTGACAGAGCCTATGACCCGAACAACATCACTGTCTCAATCGAATACCCAAACGACACGGTGCTGACGACCGCTTTGATAAGCAGAGCTCTCGCTGAAGGGAACCCAGGCGTTCCGCTCCAGTTTGCGAAGACTGTCACCTTGGTTCCCGGCATCAAGTACCAGATGGTCTTTTCAGCACTGCCAGGGACTGACCATTACGACGGGAGCAACGGGGCCGGAGTCAGCCAAGACTTTCTAGCAGACTATGCTAACCCAGCGTCCGCAGGTTATCTCGGGCAGGGGTATTTCCCGATATTCCAGATACTGTATCAGACCATCAACTACCCCGCATCCGACTTTGCAGCCTACGGTGTTACGGACCTGTTCGACTCTCCTGGGTACTACGGCCTGCCTAACCCGAACCAGGACGCGGTAAGGTTCACACCAGTCGGTAGTGAGAACTTGCAAAGTATCACAATCGAGGTCATAAGCGCAGCCTCCGAATCGGCGATATTCAATGTGACCTTGAATGCTGACAACACCACAATCGGAAGCCATCCGTCCAAAACAGTGATAGCCCAAGCCTCGGTAACTCTCTCTTCGATAAACGCGGAGCTCCAGAGCGGGCCTACCAACACCGGCCAATATGCATGGGTGAACATGACATTCACGGCCAAGGTAGGGCACTCATTAGCTCTGACTGGAGGCACGAACTACTGGATTGTGATGGCCTCGCCGTCAGGCTATGTCGTAGAGCTCAATAGGCTCGTCAACCCGTACAGGGTGCCGATGTACGCCTCCACCAACGGCTGGAAGTCGTGGGGCATCCCTGCCGATGGGCCGAGCAGCTTCTCGTTCATTATCCACACGAGCGTGGAAACCTACAACAACGCCGAGCTCGGCGGTGGCGAGTACGAGTTCGGTGGCGGCAACGGCTTCGCGCAGTCGTTCGAGTCTCCGACCCCGTTCCAACTGAAGGGAGTCCAAGCCCAACTCAGCCTGACGAACAGATACTTGGTGACTCTGAGCATCCAAACGGACAGCGGAAGCGACAGCCCATCGGGGAAGATTCTAGACTCGGTGACAGACGTAGGCAATGATCTTCTAGGACAACCTGACATCTCCGTGATGTACTTCCAGTTCCCAGTGAACATAACCGCAAGCACGAAGTATTGGATGGTCTACTCTGTGCAGTGCCTCGCTCCATGCAGCATCCCCGCCAAAGCCTACTACGTTGTCTACGGGTTGGGTCAGAGCTCGGCGCTCGATTACGGCGGGACCGCCCTCCACTACGAATATCTCTCCGGCTCCACTTGGACCTCCCCGCCATACTCGGCGAGAGGCGACATGCAGTCGTTCCTTCTCATAGGGACTGACATGACTGTCCACGTCTACAACACCGCGACCCTCTACAACGAAATCCTAACCGACGACGCGCAGTCCTCGTCGTACCCCCCTTCGGGATGGAACCAGTTCCTGAACTATGAACAAGCCCAAATCAACTACAACCTCACTCAGATGGTCGGCACCCTTTCAGGGAGGACGTTCATGTGGTTCACAGCAATGGACACCAATGTCGTACAATCCCTTCCAAATCTCAATGTAAAGTATGTCCTCACCCAAGCATTAGGGGCTGGCGGGCCATTCGGATGTTCGCCATCCAAGTTCAGTTGCGACCCGGGTGCGTATCCATACTGGTCGACTGACACAGGCGACAAGCTCGGGAGCATCCTCTCTTGGCCCAACCAGACCAATGTGATAGGTTGGTCGAGCTTCGGGGCTCCTGGCGACAACGCTGGTGGCGTCACGCCAGAGGACCTGACCCAGCAATACCTCATCGAGCTTCCCCAGATCGCCGACACCCGCATCCTGACAGCGAACGACTGGTCCCTAGCGAGCACTGGCCTCAACAACTTCACGCAGACCGCGCCGATGAGGGCCTTCGGAACGCTCCTCAACAGGATGGACTACACCGGAGGACACTTCGGGACGAGCGCGTCAAAGGTGAAGGTCCTCTGGATATGGACTCCCAGCGACGAGGAAGGCTATCCGGCTTACCTGTCGTCCGTTGCGAGCGTCACCCTGTCCAACAGCGAGACGGACAGCAACCTCACGCAGTTCGGGAACCTCCAACAGTTCAATGTGATAGTCAACCCGCAGAACATCCAATCCATCACCGCCAGCGCAGAGGGCAGAATCATCGCATTCGTGAAGGCAGGAGGGGGGATTGTGGAGGACGGTTCCCCTGCGACTTGGGAATACAACATGTTTGGGCTGACCGCAGGCTCGGGCTGCTGCACAGTCCCCTATACCCCCCTGTCGGGAAACCCAATAACCGCCCCATACACCTCCCTGTCTGGATACTCTCCATACTCGCCCCACAGTTATGCAAAAGAATCGAACGAGTCTGCTACATTCGATGTGACCGACGCGGGAGGCCACCCCGTCGCCAGCACCAACGCCTACTACTTGGGCCGCGCAGCCTATGTCGATGCTGACAATTCGAGGTTGTCAGACGACGCCCAAGGAAACGACTACCTCACATTGCTCACGAACGCCATCTTGTGGGTCGGTCACCAGCAAACCCCAGTGATATGGCCGCCAACATATTCGACCTCCTCATTCAACAGCCAGGTCACTTATTCGGTATACGGCTCAGTCGGCCACCCACTGCTGTGGGTTTCATCGAACTCCTCGTCAAAGCAGACCTTCGACATCAACCTGAACGCGACCTACTATGGGATAACCGGTTCCTGGGTGGCGATAAACATGCAGAACATGTCAGTGATTGCGTCAGGCTCGGGCTCCGACATTCACATACACGCTACAGTAAAGGCGTTCGATTGGCTCCCGATATACGTCATCAACAGACCCGCAAACCTTCAGCCTGTCTATTCCACGGTGAGCATAACGGGTTCGTCGGTCTCGTCCTCCGGAGGCCAGTACGCGACTTCAGGACCAGACGACGCCTCAAGCTGGCTGGTCCTCTCCATCGCCTCGCCGCCCCTGTCAGTCACTAGCAGCAAGTCGAGCGAGCCCCTTTCCGCTTATTCGACGCTCTCCGCTGTTAATTCCTCCAAGATAGGTGAGTACTGCACATCTATTGCTAGCGGAGGAGGGTGCAGTTCGTTCGCCTACTTGAATCAACAGGGTTGGTTTTACGACAGTTCGAATTCGCTCCTGTATATTCACTTCCAGCAGGGAAACCCGGCCATGATAGACGTCTCACTGAGCCAGTCCAGTTCGACAACCTCGACCGAGACAACCACTTCCAGCTACAGCACTGCGACGCCAACCACCACTTCCAGCTACAGCACTACGAAGCCAACCACCACTTCCAGCTACAGCACTGCGACGCCAACCACCACTTCCAGCTACAGCACTGCGACGCCAACCACCACTTCCAGCTACAGCACTGCGACGCCAACAACCAGTTCCAGCTACAGCACTACGAAGCCAACCACCACTTCCATTTCGATCAGCACCAAGACATCATCATCGACGACGTACGAGACTACCACCGTCGCGTCCTCGACAATGACCCAGACGACCTCGGCGCCGCTTGCAGGCTGTTGGCAGACATCCTCTTGCAGCACGAGCCCCTTCGACCCGACCATGACCATTCAGAGCGACGCCGTGAGTCCAGTTCCGATCTACGTGGATGGAGTGGCCTACACTGCTCCCTCGAGTTTCGCATGGCCCGTAGGTTCCAATCACACTTTGACTGTAGGAGCGCTCTCTGTGAACACGCCAACAGGCAAGAGCAAATTCGTGGGCTGGTCGGGAGGAGTCAACTCTACCTCCCCGAGTCTCACGATTACGGTTGGAGGCGACCTGAGTCTGCTTGCATCATACAAGAACCAATACCTTGTGAACATAGCGTTTGCTGACGCCGAAGGGAGAAGCGTTTCCCCCCAGAACATCTCAATCCGAGGACCCGCAGGAGTTTTCAATCTGACCGACTCAAGTCTCTGGCTCTATTCAGACACTTATCAGGTCACTCAAGCAGAATGGATGGGCACGAGTGTCGCGTCGGCTCAGGACGCCCCAGTGACCTTCGCAGTCGCAGATTCGAATACGATCGTAGTTCCTCTCCCAATCTACGACGAAACCATCATTGTCACCGACGTTTATGGCCTTCCAATCAGTGGTGCAATCGTGACCATGACTGTCGGCAATCAGATTCAGCAATTGCTGACCAACAACACAGGCCAGACCGTGTTTAGACAAGTGCCATTGGGGTATCTCAACGGAACCGTAAAGTATCTGGCATTCAGCGGGGACATCCGAGTCTCGACTCCGGGTGAACATACGGAGCACGTGATCGTCACATTGAGCTATCCAGTCCTCATCACCATCTTTTCGATATGTGTGGTCGGGACGTACTTCGCCGTTAGGAGGATTCGTCGAAAGCCGGTCCGCCAGGACTTCTACTCCTGGGCGAGTGTATGACTTTCAGTCGATTCGCTGTGAGAGCTAGTCTCCCCGCGGCGCTTCGTCGCTTTTCGCAAAGATGAGACGCGGAACTCCGTGATTCATGCGATAATTAGATAACTAGCCCGGATGCGGCTGAGCACCCGTTGCCCTCGCGCGGCGGTAGAATCGTACTGGACCTGTCGCTTGCAGGATTACTTCTCTACATTGGTGTCTGGGTCTACGAACTCGCGAATTGGGCTTCACTGACTCTGCTCGGGTTCCAGTCGACTCTGTCGTTGTCGGGACTGTTGCCTTCAGGAGTATCGGCAGTATCGACCATCCAAGGAGACTTGGTCTTTGCCAAGCCACTCCAGATCGCGCTGTCCGTAGGCACCGTATTGCCGCTGCTCTTTCTCCTACGCAGATACAATCTTCCGGCTACCAAGCTCACAATCATAGGCACAGCGAGCGCATACTGCGCAACGGCCTTCTGGGAGGCGCTCTCAATTTCCTGGATTCCAGCTACGCCCGCGGGTCAGGGCCTTTTCGCGGGGCTGAATGTGGCGGCGATGTTCCTCCTGGTTTTCGCATTCCAGAAGGTGGCCCGACTTGGCAGCCGCAGTCCGCTTCAGGCAGTACATTCGTAGGCTGGAACCCGCGACGATTCTTCTTACACTTTGACTCTGCCAAGACCTAATAATCCTGAAAGTGCCCTTCCGGAACCAAAAGTGTCGAAATTTGGGGAGGGATTGACCTTGAGAACGCTCATCATCACTTTCGATTCCCTAGACGGCATCGGGGGAGTGGGGAGTCGAGCCGCAGGCTGTACCGGAGAGCTCGTTGAGAGGAAGGGTTCGATGTCATCGGATGAGGACCGCCCGCTGTCTGAGGCGCGATAGATGGAGAGAGACAAAGGGTCTGAACGCGACCCCGTAGCCAAGGGAACTCCTGCACGCGTCCTGCTCGTGACCTTCGACCCGCCCGGCAACATCGGCGGAATCGAGGGAAGAGTCGAAGGGTACGTGAAGGAGCTATCAAAGCAAGGGGGAAGAGCGGACGTTCTCGCACTCGCACCTTTGTACAAATCAAGAATCAGTACGTTCTGGGGTGCAAGACTGTATGAATTATCCTCCAAGCCAGCACAGGCATTGCGCTCTCTTCTTGCCACAGAGAGAATCCTCGTAAATCGGAAGCTCGACTCGGTCTTCCTGATCAGCGGTGCCATAACACTTTACGGAAACGCGCTTCTTGCTGAATCAATGCTCATGCGCCGCAAGACGGCTGTTCTCTTTTACGGAAGAGACATCCTGCAAGCAAGGCGGGGCCTTCTTGGCCGAATGATGATGCTTGCTTCAATCGTCCTGTCCAATACCGTCTTCACGAACTCCAGATTCACGGCCTCACTGCTTCCTCCCTTTGCTGGGAGGAAGCAAAGGGTGCTGTACCCGAGCGTGGACCCGACATTGGGGTCGGCAGGCCTGTCGGGCCAGAGGACAGGCCACAGCGTTCTATTTGTCGGGAGGCTCGTCAGGAGAAAAGGGGCAGACGATCTCATTGATGCCTTTCGGTCGATATCCGAGAGTTTCCCTGACGCGCGCCTGGAAATCGTCGGCGACGGCCCTGAAAGAAAGAGGCTGGAACGACTCGTTGCGGACTTCGGCCTCGGAGGAAGAATCGAATTCTTCGGCTCTCTGAAAGGCCACGCCCTGTATGACCGATATCAGCTCTGCGACGTCGTTGCAATGCCTTCGAAGAGGTTAAGGGACGATGTAGAGGGATTCGGCACCGTCTTCCTCGAAGCTGGAATCTTCGGAAAACCGTCCGTGGGCACATTCTCTGGGGGAATCCCGGAGTCAATCGTGGACGGCGAGACGGGGATCCTCGTCCGGGAAGGAGACGCCACACAGCTCGGGACGGCCTTGAAAAGCCTCCTGAGCGACCCTGAACTGAGGTTGAGGATGGGGCGGAAAGCAAGGGAAAGAGTTCTGAAGGAGTTCACTTGGCAACAGTCCGCGGCACGCCTGGAAGAAGGCCTGTCAACACGGTGGACCCCCAGGACATCCTCACACTAGGCTGCAACCTGCAGCAGTCTGCAAATCATTGCACATCACGCAACGGCGCAGCAGTTACTTTCCCGCCATCTTCCGATGGCGCCGGCTTAACCGCATTGCCGGTAGCCTGCGGGTTCCCACCGCACTCTCAGCTCTTTCGTGCCTCGTCACCCCCTATCTGCAGCCGACTCAGTCCCTTGTCGCTTCCACGCCCTTCTCTGTGAGCCTCCCATCCGCTGCTAGGTAGCCCTTGAGCTGCAGCAGCGCTATTTCCCTTCCAAGGGTCGCAGGAGGGACTTTGGCTACCCTAGTGATGTCTTTTGCGCTTCCTGCGTTTGGGATGCTTCGGAGGATTAACAGCTCCAGCTTGGAGAGTACTTCGCTAGGCTTTCGTTCGTGCCCACGCCCGTCCGTTTCGCTAGGCAGCAAGAGTCACTTCGAGACCTGGGGACGCAAAGAAATCGGCGTCGGTGACGGGCCAGCGGTCGGACGTGGAGCAAGGTACCTAAAGGCCAAAGTCCAGAAGACCATCACCCATGCTATGAAAATCACGTATCCGAAATAGACGTGCATGGTTGTGCCCGCATCCACCCCCAGGAACTCGAATGTGAGGAACACGACGACTAGTCTAAGGATATTGATCACGAAGGCGCCGGCGAAACCAACCATGAGCAGGGGTATGAGCTTTGAGATCTTCGGCTTCAGGTCGAGCAATGCCATAGTCGAAAGCATACCGAAGGCGAGGATTCCCTGCAGACCGGTACAGTCACTTTCGACGTCAAGGAATAGGGGCGACTTACCATTTGGGTTCAGGACCACAAGGTGGCCTGACACTGATGCGCTGATTCCCAGGACTTTCATTGACGAAGCCAAGACACTGGCCAGCCAATCTTGCAGGGCCACATAGTTCGGCGCGTAGTTCTCGATCTGGTACCCCAGAAGCAGGATTATCCCATAGGTTGCGGGGACCCAGAAGAACTTGAGTGACCTCAGACCGTAGAAGGCGATGGCTACCGCAACGAAAATGACGAGCAGATCGATCATCCCTACCCTTGACCCGGTTGCTAGGTTCTCGGCATAATCGGCAACTATGACGGAAACACCGAGGATTACCTCTAACAGGTTACCTCTCTGAGAAAGCGATTTGACTCCCTCCCACCTGAAAATGAACCACGCAAGCAACACGATGGACATGATGAAGAAGTATGGATAATCCAACCCGACCCCGGGTATCCCGATGGGTGCGAGATACGCTGCAGCAAGCCCTAGGACAAATCCGTTTGCCCGTGTCAGGAACAAGTCGTGTCCGTCAAAGACAAGGCTCGCCTGGGCGTATAAAAGCATGGATGAATTTTGTGACCCGAAAATCTATCTTCCGAATGCGATAGATCTCTGACCCGTTACAAGGGATGTCACGAGGTCCGGTTCTCCAAGCGCATGAATTTCAAGTTGATACGAGTGAAGTTGCACTTTATTCAGGTGAAGCAGCAACTATTGCTGGGGGAATCGGCGCTCAGGAGCCTCTCACACATGTGAATTTGAAATTCAGATGCATGTGTTTGGCCTTCGCGAGGTATATATACATGCGACGGACCCTTGACAGATAGACGAAGACATGAAGAAAACAAAAATCGGTCTCTACTCTGCCGCGGTGGGGTTGCTTTTCGCCCTTGCAGCAGTAACTTCAGTAATGGCATACACTGGAAGTATTATCTGCCTATCTCCTGCTTCCTGTTCTACCTCCGACACTATCTCCTTGAACGGACCTGGTTCCACGACAACTGCGACAGTTTGGCTTTACGCCAGTACTGCTCCAAATGGCACAACAATATACTACTACGTCTGCCCCTCGACTTCAGCTACCTGCAGTTCTAATTCTGGTACCAGCAACGGTTGGTCCTGGACATTCACTCCTTCATCTGGAACGACCGGAACGGGTTCACCTTGTGCATTAAGTAGCTCCTGTGAAGGGAACGGCATAGGGAGTCCGTCCACCCTGTCATTGTCATTGACTGCGCCGTCCGTTGTCAATGCCACCAACCAGAAACTGGAACTATCAATCTACGCGTGCTCCTTGACAGGAACTTCCTACACGTGTGCCTCCGTATTCCAAGGGGTAGCATCTCTGACGATCACAGCCACTGTTCCACAATTTGCATTAGGTCTAGGCCTTGCAATCACAATTGCCCTAGTAGGCCTCGTCCTCGTGAAGAAGAGAACAACACCGAAACTCGCGAGCACAGCCGCGGTCACAGCCGCAGCATAATCTGAGAAATTCGAACTTAACCGTTCGCGTGCTCGCGCCTTCGTTTTTTGTGTAACCAAGTGTAAGTGCTGTCTGGTGTTATTGCGGTCGACGCTGAATCTCCAACGGTCAACGATGCTCCTATCACCCTTCCGTTCCTCATAACAGCAGGGTGCAACCAAGCATCGGAAATCTGGTGGCAGCAGATCTCGTCAACAATCTCTCTCTCAAACCTGGAACTCGCCTGTGAAACCAGTCCTTACACTCCGCCTGCAACCACAGGGACCGCCACTGCGAGAGCCAGCACGGCATGGTGTTACGGACGAGAAGGTAGTGTTGGCTGGACCTCTCTCTCAGTGGAGGACGGTTATGGTCCCCTTCATCCACTGAGAGTAGAGGACATCCTCATACGTGTAGGTCCCCGTGACGTTTAGTTCAACCGAATACGTCTTGCCGGGCGGTATGGCGGAATCCCCTCGAATGTACCCTACGGGGTTGCTCACAAATGAAATGCTATGGTTCGTGGAATCCTCGTTCCTCCACATGATGGTGTTGTTCACTCCAAAGATTACGGTAATCGTTGCAGACTCAAAGTCAAGAGAAGAGTTCGTCGCTGCGCCTGAAGGAATGATCACGAGGACAACTCCCGGTGGGATCTGAGAGCTCGTCAGAGTCGTGGAACCAACTGAGGTGGTTGTCGTTTCCCGACTCGAGGTCGAAGTAGAGGCTTTCGTCTGAGATGTGACTGTGGTCGAAGTTGCTCCCGAACTCGCACTGGTCACAGAAGAGGTTGTGCTACTGGATCCCGACGAGACGCTAGGCGCCTGATTGCGAGCCAAGTAGATCGTCCCATAAAACGTAGCTGCTCCGACCAAGAGGACTATCAGAATCGCAATCAGTGTTCTCAGCGACTTCCTCAGCCGGGGCGGTCGCGCTTCGAAAGGAGTCTGTTCTTTCACGGTGAGTGAGGCTCTCCTATTGGATCTCCATGCCATCGCATCTGCAGTCAGAGGTGCGCCACGACCCATGGCCCCCAGCCCGAGCGTCCGATGAAGATAAGGGCCCCAGAGAACTGCCCCTGCAACAACTGAGCGCAACAGAACCAGTAGATACACGACGAATCCCCATTCACGTTCCACTTCTAAGATTGGTATTTATTCCTGCGATACCAGGAAGGCCGGTCATCGTAGGGTGGAGCCGATCAAGAGTGCTCGTAACTTGAAGCGCAGGATTCATTGAAAGTAATCTCGTCCAAGCCTTCGTTTCTTCTGAGTCTGAAGTCGGAGTGTTGGATGATTTCCAAACGAAAGAGGAGGTAAACCTAACCACGAATCTAGACGTATTAGAGGTGTACGAGAGAGATTGACTGAGGGGACTTCGAGCATTCTCGTGACTGGCGGTGGCGCGTGCATCTTTTGCGGGTCAGGCTATGGATGAGTGGCCTCTTTTAGGTGGTGGTCTTACGGCGCCATCGTCTTCGAAGCGCAACCGGGTTGCACACAAATTGGCAGGATCTCCCGACGTCAGGGCTCATCTGCTTGAAATGAGAATTGAATAATGCTCTGTAGAGGATATCTACGCCAAGTACTCTAAAGATTGAACATTTCCCGCCTTTCTCATGAACATCCTCCACGTTTCTCATAGTGCAGTCGTATACTCAGCACATGTCGCCCTCTGAAGGTGCTCGGCCAACAAAGGAAGGCGCCTGCGATCGCAATCCCTGTCCCCTCGTCGCGGAGTCGTCTAGGCATGAATTTGGGATTCACTTCTATTGGGCTGCGCTTCACGAACCTTATTACCCAGATGCAGGTTTTGGTGCAATCGATGAATCGAAGGATTCTGGTCATGGCTGTCGGAATCTCCTTTCTCTTCGTCTTCACTGCAATGGCAGTTCGACCATCCAGTGCCACAGCCGCCTCTGGACTAGACGCCGCATTCTGGAAGGGAACGTTCTTCGGAAGCCCGATGGCTACCTGGCCATCCTGCACTCCGGAGTCGTCGCCGCCCGCTGGCGTGCCGTCAAGCACTCCGCCAACCGCTACGGAGATCGATCCCAACATAGCCCACGGAGTCTCAACGGGCTTCTACTGGGATGAGACTTCTCCCGGATTCAACGTAAGCGGAGTCCAATTCTACGACACGGCCTTCACCGTGGAGTGGACCGGATACATCTATCTCACCGCCGGTACCACGTACTACTTCCAGCTCACCAGTGACGACGGGTCCTGGCTCTACATCAACACGACACCAGGTAGTTCAACCATCTCTGCCGCGAACCTCGTGATAAACGATGGCGGAGAGCAGCCTCCCACCTCTGCAACATCGGGAGCCGTCACAGTGCCGTCCAATGGCACATACCCAATCGAAGTCGACTACTACGAGACGTGCGATTCGCAGTCCGGAATCGACCTGTCATGGCAGGCCCCGACTGGCGGATTCGTCGTCATCCCGTCGCAGTACTTCACCCCTGCTCTCATCGGTTCCAACGCCTCCCCTACCCCGTCCCCAGTCCCCGAGTTTGGCCTCGCAGCCCCGGCGGTTGCGGTGGTTGGCCTCCTGGCATTCGCCCTCGTGAGAAAGAGGACACTCGGACGAATCGACACGACAACCTGACATCAGACGAAGGAAAACTCAAACTTGCTAATCGCGAGTTTGAGCCCGCCTTCTTTTTCTCATTTCGATCCAGCCGCTGCGGTCGGAGCTGCGGGAAGACGGAAAGGAATCCCCCGGAAGTTACCAGCATCCAATGGAGAGCCTTAAATCGAGTCGGGCCTGGTCGGACCTAGATGACCAAGGGCCCCTCGAGCATCCTCGTCACTGGAGGCTGCGGCTTCATCGGGAGCCACATCGTGGACGCCTTCGTCAGGAAGGGCTGGGAGGTGGGGGTCCTTGACAACCTAAGCACTGGCGTTGAATCGAACCTGAATGCCAGCGAACGGGTCCACTTTCACAAGGGGGACGTACGCGATCTCGAAGTTGTAAGGGAAGCCATGAAGGGTTACGAGACAGTCTCACACCAGGCGGCACTTGTCAGCGTGGCCAGGTCCGTGGAAGATCCTCTTGTCTCAAATGCGGTGAACGTCGGAGGTACGTTGAACGTCCTGACTGCCGCACGCGATTCCGGGGTGGAGCGTGTGGTCTATGCGTCCTCGTCTTCCGTCTATGGTGAGACTGAAACCCTCCCGAAGACCGAAACCATGCAGACGAGTCCAGCCTCTCCCTACGCCGTCTCCAAGCTCGCGGCAGAAAACTACTGCAGTACCTTCGCGAGTGTGTACGGCCTGAAGACTGTGTCTCTGCGCTACTTCAACGTCTATGGCCCAAGGCAGAGGGAGGGGCCCTACAGTGGTGTCATCCCTGCCTTTGTCGGCAGCGTGCTCGCCGGCAAGCAACCCGTCATCAATGGCGACGGCTCCCAGACAAGGGACTTCACGTACGTCCAGGACGCCGTCCAGGCGAACGTCCTGTGCATCGAGAAGAACGTCAAGCCGGGCGAAGTGTTCAATGTCGGTTCCGCCAGCCGGACCAGCATCTTGGAGCTCGCCGGGATTGTGTCGAAACTCGGGGGCAAGCCTGGACTGAAGCCCGAGTTCAGACCGGAGAGGAAGGGCGATGTGAAGCACAGCTACGCGGACATAGGCAGGATATCCGGGGCGGTCGGGTACAAGCCCGAGTACACGCTGCAGAAGGGCTTGAAGGAAGTCTTCAGTCGGATGGCAGGCTCAAGCCAATAGAAGAGAAGTTGATCACAGGACTTTCCCACGCCATGGCTCTGCATGAAGGGAGGCGAGCGAGGCCGCCTCAAGGGCTTTCAACCAAACTCGCATCGCGCGTCTGGATGACTTATAACCGGTGAAGCGATTGAGCGGGCCATCGGCGAGCGTCAATTGAGAAACCTCTCGGTCTCCATCATCGGTCTCGGGTACGTCGGGCTGACGACGGCGGCGTGTTTCGCGAGCAGGAGAATCGAGGTGGTCGGGGTCGACGTGGACGAGGCCAGGGTGAGAAAGATACGGAAGGGGGAGCCGGTGATAATGGAACGCGGGTTGCAGCCCCTGTTGGACAGGGCGCTCAGGTCAGGTCATCTCGAGCTCCGAACGGATTTTGCGAAGCTGAACGAGACAGAGGTTTCTTTCATCACCGTCGGCACGCCGGGCAAACCAGACGGGAGCATAGATACTGGTTACGTCGAGAACGCGGCGAGAGAGATAGGGCGCTCTCTGAGGTCGAGGAGTGACTTCCACCTGGTCGTGGTCAAGAGCACCGTGGTCCCAGGCACCACGGTCGGGAGGGTCAAGCCTATCCTCGAAGCCGAATCGAGAACCAAGGTCGGGGACCGGATTGGCCTTGCTGTCAGCCCGGAGTTCCTGTACGAAGGGTCGGCTGTGCAGGACACCCTGAGGCCGGAGGCCCTGGTCATAGGAGCGTCCGACAAGAAGTCTTCCAGCCTGCTGCTTTCTCTGTACAGAAGGTTCTACGGAAGACTCCCTCCGACGATAAGCACGACGCCGGAGAACGCAGAACTGATCAAGTACTCCATCAACGCGGTCCGGGCCATCCAGGTGAGCTACGTCAATTTCCTCGCCAACGTCTGCTCCCGGATCAGGGGAGGAGAGGTGCGTGACGTGGTGGCAGGTCTCGGGAGAGTGGCCAGGCTGGACAAGAGGTACCTTGGGGCCGGGCTCGGATATGGTGGTAGCTGCCTTCCAAAGGACACGAAGGCGCTGTTTGCCTTCTCAGAGTCGATTGGAGTAGACGCATCACTGCTCGATTCGGCCATCAGGGTAAACGAGAGGCAGGCGCTTGAAGCAGTGGAAATGGCGCGAAGACTCGTGGGAGATCTCGGT